>NZ_CP114065.1:6393404-6697852 GCF_027627575.1 Kribbella sp. CA-293567 | reverse complement strand
GTGAGCTGTCGCGGCGCCGATCCCGCTGGTCGATCCGGTGACGAGTGCCGTCCGTCCAGCGAAAGGGGTGGAGTGGTGGTTGAGTTCAGTGCTCGATGTGGTCATGCACCTATTCAGTCGTCGACCTGAATCTGGCGCCAGTGCCGGTTCAACCTAGGCATGACATGCCTACCTAGGGTCAGCGGGACGCACCTACGATGAGTTTCATGAGCCAAGAACGGTCCGCCCTCGGAGCTTTTCTGCGATCCCGGCGTGATCGCGTAACACCAGCGCAGGCCGGCATAGCCCCCTTCCCCGGACCGCGCCGCGTACCAGGACTTCGCCGAGAAGAGCTCGCCGTCGCCGCCGGGCTCAGCACTGACTACTACAGCCGGGTCGAGCAGGGGCGGCAGCCGAACATCTCCGACTCCGTCCTGGCTGCGCTCGGTCGAGTCTTACGCCTCGACGAGGTCGAGGCCGCACACCTGCGCGATCTGGCGATCTCCCACAGTCACTCGTCCCGCGGGAAATCTGCTCGTCCACAGGTCCCCGATCCAGGGCTGCTTCGCCTCGCTGCCAACCTCGACCACGTTCCCGTACTGCTGCTGGGGCAACGCGCCGAAGTTCTCTTCCACAACGAACTTCTGAGCAAGGTCCTCGGTCGCGATTTCACAACCGGGGTGTCGATCGTGGAGTACCTGTTCGACGATCCCCTGGCCAAGGAACGCTTCGTCGACTGGCCGTTGTTCGCGTCCCGGGCGGTCGCCGGCATGCGCCGCGAAGCCGCACGGCGCCCGCACGACACCCTGCTCATCGAGGGGATCGCGAACCTTCGCCGTACCAATCCCGACATCGAACGCTGGTGGCACGACCACGCGGTGCACGACTACGCACCAACCCAGCAGACCATCGCCCACCCAGGCGGACAACTCCAGTTCGCGCTTCAATCCGTCGCGGCGCACACTGAGCCCGACCAGCACCTCGTGGTGTACACCGTCGAGATCGATTCCCCCACCGCCAGGCTGCTCGCAACCCTTTAGTCTCGCAGCAACGACAGCCGATCGATGAGCGTCGACTGCAACCCGGAAGGCCAAGGAAACAAGGGCGTCGCCACCTGTAGTTGAGCGAGCCCGTGCAGGCCGACCCACAACGCGGTTGCGTCGGCGTGCGGATCTGTCCCGGTGGAGCGCCCTGCCTCGATGCAGTCGGCGGTGGCCCGGCTGATGACCCGGAAGGCGCCGAGGCCGAGTTCCGCGAGATCGCCGGCCATCGCCGGTGCGCGCTGCAGCGACTTGCTCGCATCCCAGACCCCGCCGAACATGATCCGGTAACGGCCAGGTGAGCGCTCGGCGAATGTCAGATAGGCCGCGGAGACCGCTCGCAGCCGGTCGGCGGGATCGCTGCGGTCACCCACATCGTTCAGCGCATGTTCCAGCTCGGCGAAGGCGACTTCGGCGACCGCGAGCAGGATCGCATCGCGGTCGGCGAAGTGCTGATAGATGGCCGGCGCGGAGATCCCCACCTCCCGGGCCACCGCGCGCAGCGTGACGCTGTGCTCCGCGCCTTGCTCGAGCAGCCTGGTCGCGCCGCTGACGATCTCGTCGCGTAGCTGCGCGCCTTCACCTCGCTTGTTGCGGACACGTTCCTTCGAAGTCGCCATGCAGATCACTTTACACCTGTTAACTAGTCATGTAAGTTAACAGGTGTAAAGCCAATGAGGCAGACATCGAACACTGAACCTGGGAGTAGTCATGAAGAAGAACCTGATCACTGCGGTGCTGACGGTCTCGGTTGCTACGGCGGGTGTCGCGACGGTCGCTGCAGTCGGTCCGGCGAACGCTCAGGTGCCGGCCCCGGCATCGTCTGCACCGGCGTCGGCGAGCACGGTGAGTGCGGCGGCGTCGTGGGGTCACCACAACTCCAAGGCCATCGTGTCGCAGTGGGAGACGGCCTGGACCAAGAACCAGCCCGCGAAGATGGCTGCTCTGTTCACCCGTGACTCGACCTACACCGATCTCGCGTTCGGCGCCGAGTGGCACGGCCAGGCCGAGATCGGCAACTGGGTCACCAAAACCCACGCCGTCATCAAGAACACCAAGGTCAAGGTCCACACCTCGTTCCGCAGCGGCAACCAGATCGCCATCGAGTGGACCTTCTCCGGCACCATGCCCGGCGCGACCAAGCCGTTCGCTGTTCCGGCCACCACGATCATCAAGCTCCGCGGCGAAAAGATCGTCACCAACTCCGACTACTACAACCTCGCCGTCCTCCTCAAGCAGTCCGGCCTGCCGGCCAACTGGCCCGAAGCCAGCTGACCGTACGAAATCCCCCGGTCCACCGCCACCCTCTTTCCGCCAGCCAAGCATCAGTCAGGAAGAAGACCATGACATTCCATACCGGCATACCCGTCACCAACCAGCCCTCGGCCCTGGCAGACAGGATCGGACGAGGACTGCTCGCTCTGTGCGCACTCGCGACACTCGTCGCCTTCGCCAACGGAATCGCCATCCTGTTCGACGTCGAGCCCGACCGCGTGATGTCCGAAGCGTGGCGCACCCTCGGCTACCTCGTCTTCGTCGGCCTCTTCACGATGATCATCGTTGCCCCGCGCAACCAACGCGGCCCCTGGGAACTGATCTTCCTCCACAAGATCGCTATCACCGTCTTCGGCGTCGTCGCGGCCACCAGCAACACCCCCGACGCCGCGAAGACCTGGCCCATCGACGCCGGCCTGGTGATAGCCACCGCGATCGCCTACGTACTGTGCCGTGGCTGGCAAGGCTGGCGACCCAGCTCCGCCAGCGCACGCTCGACCAGTTGATCGCTCGGGCGCCAACCCGCCGTTATGCGGTCAGTCTCCCGCCGGAATGCCGGGGGACTGATGCGGCCGCCAGGTCGCCCGATAGAACGGCCATGCTGCGCGCAGATACAACGCGAACGGGACCCACCAGATCAAGTCGTTGGTGACGATGATGGCTACGGTCTGCCACGGCCAGACGCCGGTCACGATGAGCCAGGTGAGGCCGAGCGGGCCGAGGATCTTGCCGGTCAGACCGACGGCGGCGATGAGCCAGCCCTCGGCCGGGCGGCGGGCGGCCTCCAGGTAGAGCAGGCCGTAGAGCCCGAGGACCATGCCGAGGGTGGCGAAGATCTGCGGGGTGTTCGACGGGGGCATTCCGGCCACCCGGAACAGCCACTGCGGGTCGATCACCGCATACAGACCCCACAGGATGTTGTAGGCGCCGGCTGCGGCAAGGACCACGCGATGTTTCCGGTCAACGTTCACGGGCATAGATCATGCGCCATGTCCAAACTAGTCGTTGACATCCCTCTGCCGGGGGACACCGGGAGCCTCTTCAAGGTGACGACCGGGGGCGGCTGTCTTCCTAGAGTTACGGCCATAGGGACTGAACCGAGCCCAATCAGTGCTCGAGACCCGCCTTTACTCTTGGAGAGATCCGTGAAGACAACGATATTCGCCACCGCTTTGGTGACCCTGACCAGCGTTGCCTCGCTCGGGATTGTCGCAACCGGTGCCGGCGCGGCCGGGTCGGCCGCTTCCACCCGGCCGGTGATGAGCGCCTCGGCCACCACAATCGCCACCCTGGCTCCCTGCAAGGATCTGCCTGCTCTGCCGACGGCCCGTTGCGGTGTTCTGAAGTTGCCGCTGGACCGTAGCCGTCCCGAGAAGGGATCGACGGCGGTTGCGTTTGCTCTGGTACCGCGTACGGACCTGTCGAAGCCGGGGCTCGGTACGATCGTCCCCAATCCTGGAGGGCCTGGTGCCTCGGTGATCGATCTGTCCGGGGAGTTGTTCGGGCAGGCTTTCGCGGCGCTGGGCGATCGGCGCGATCTGTTGCTGATCGACCCTCGTGGGGTGGGGCGCTCCGGGCCGATCACCTGCCCGGCCCTGGCCACCGCAGACCGGCTGTTCAGCGGACTTCAGCGGCAGCGTCAGCTGATCGGTGAATGCGGACGGCAGTTGGGCAAGCGGGTCGGTGACTACGGGACGGCGGCCTTTGCCGACGATATCGACGCTGTCCGTGCTCGCCTGGGTGTGGACCAACTCGACTTGGTGGGAGTGTCCTACAGCACCTACCTGATGCCGGTGTATGCCCACCGCCACCCGAAACACGTGCGGACCGTCACGCTGGCCGGAGCCTATGCGGTGAACATCGACGCGGTCGGAAAGAACGACGTCGCAGCCTTCCGGCGCGCTGTGAAGCTGGTCTGCGAGCGGACCCAGAAGTGTTCCGGCGACAAGGTGCTGGCCGATCTTGGAGTTCTGGCGGCGCGGTTGCGCAAGCACCCGGACCGCGTGGACGTCACCTATGAGGGCGTGACGCACCGGGTCGTGCTGGATGAGTGGCGGATGACGTCGACAGCGGCCAGTGTCTACCAGTCCCAGCCGGACACCGAGACTCAGTTGGCGCTGGCGTCCGCGGCCGCCGCGGGCCGACACGGCAACCTCGAACCCTTCCGGGCCCTGGTCCGCGAGGGCCTCACCGCGACGGCCGGCAACCTCAGCCTCGGTTCTGCGCTGTACTCCGACACCCTTGCCTGGGCCGCGACCTGCCACGACTATCCGCGTGCGTTCGACTACGACGACCGGCAGCGCACTCGCCTGCGTGACTACGAGCGGGCGCAGTCGCACTGGAAGACTGCTGACTTCTTCCCGTTCAACCCGAAGGCCTGGGTCACTCGCGCTGACTACGACACCGGCGCCTGCCTTGCCTGGCCGAACGACCCGACTGCGACCTCGCCGCTGCCGAAGGGTGCCCGACTGCCCGACGTTCCGGTGCTGGTTCTGTCCGGTGACCTGGACGCCAACACCTCCAGCGCGTCCGGGCGTCAGGCCGCGGCACAGTTCCCGCACGCGACGTTCAAGGAGATCAAGAACGCCGGCCACACCCCGGCCTCCACTCCGGAAGGAGTCGGGGAGATCCTGGCCTTCATCGCGGCAGGGCGAGCCTGACCTGCTCCACCTTCGGTGTAGTGCACGATCTGCCTGGGCGCTTGGCGGCCGGACCAGCACAGACAAAGAAAGCAGGGCCATGAGGATCGGTGCCCGACTCGACGAGAACATCTCCCTGCGTCGGCAGTCGATGCTCATCGCCCTGCTGTGCGCGGTAGTAGATCTCACCATCTTCTACCTGATCGACGTCACCAGCCATCCGTTGACGGCAGCGATCTGGTTGGCGGGTACAGCGATCCTGCTGGTCGACCTTGCCCTGGCCTTGCCGGCGGCAACGGCCGGCTGGGTCGCCTTGGCGCATGGCACGGTTCGTTGCGGCATCGCGGTATTGCTGATCTCCGCAGGTCTGGGCAGCGAGAGCGTAGGCAATGCGGCCGGGCTGGTCCTGGCCGGATACCGGGCCGGAGCCTGGCTACGGGGGTGGCGCTCCGGCGGCGCTCTGGCCGCGTTGATGATCGGCATGACCGCGAACCAGTGGGTGCAGGGCTTCGACGGGGCACAAACCGCCGCTTCGATCGGCAGTGCCGTGCTGACCACCGTCGCCAACACGTTCCTGCCCTGGCTGATGGGCCGCTACACCACAGCCCGTAGCGGCTACATCGACGAGGTCGAGCGCCAGGCCGAAGCCGAACGGCAAGCAGCCCGCACGGCCCTCACCGAAGTCGTCGCCGAAGAGCGAGGCGCCATCGCCCGCGATCTGCACGACACCATCTCGCACCACGTCAGCGCCGTCGGCGTCCACGCGGCCGCCGCCCGGCTCGGACTGTCAGCCGGATCGGAACCAGAGCAGCTGCGATCAGCGCTGAGCCAAGTCGAAACCTCCAGCCTGGCGGCGATGTCAGACCTGCGCCGAATGCTGGACCTGCTGCACGACCATCATCGCGACAGCGTGCAACAACCCGGGTTGCGCAACCTCGACGAACTACTCGACAGCAGCCTGCGCGCCGGTCTCGTCGTCGACCTGCAGCCCGGCGGAGTGCACGCAGCCCGGCTACCGGACTCGATCGACGTCGCGGCGTACCGGGTGGTCCAGGAGATTCTCACCAACGCGCTGCGGCACGGCAGCGGTGGCAGCCTGGACCTGCGGATCGAGTACGACGACGCCAACCTGATCATCACCGGCCGCAATCCTGTACCAGCCGTACCAAGACCGTCGCCGGGTACCGGACGGGGACTGGACGGCCTGCGCCAACGGGCTGACCTCTTCTCCGGAACCGTCGTGTCCGGGCCGACGCCGAACGAGCAGACCTGGAGTACCCGCGTGACCTTCCCCCTGGAAAGCAACCGATGACCGTACGCGTGGTGCTCGCCGACGACCACGAGTTCTTCCGCTCCGGCTTCAAAGCGGCCCTGCAGACTCAACCCGACCTGGACTGCGTCGCCGACGTAGGAGACGGGCGCGCCGCAGTCGACGAGGTCATGCGCCTCACACCGGACGTGGCTGTGCTGGACGTGCGAATGCCCATCCTTGACGGTCTGGGTGCGGCCGAAACTATTCTTCGGGCCGGTTCACCAACTCGGATCTTGCTGCTGACCACGTACGACGACGAGTCGTACCTGTATCGGGCATTGCAGGCCGGCGCCAGCGGGTTCCTGCTCAAGAGCATGCCGACAGAGGAACTGCTGGGCGCCATCCGGATCGCCGCCCGCGGCGACGCCCTCATCGATCCCTCAGTCACCCGGCGGCTGATCGCCCGGATCGCCGCCGAGCTCGCACCTGTCCCGGAGCCACCGGAAGTAGACCGGTTGACCGCGCGCGAACGCGAGATCCTGCTGGAACTCGGCCGCGGCCGCTCCAACGCCGAAATCGCGGCGGCGCTGTATGTCGGAGACCAGACCGTCAAGACCCACGTCTCCCGGGTCTTGGCCAAACTCGGCCTACGCGATCGGGTCCAAGCCGTGGTCTACGTCCATGAACACAACCTCCTGCCCTGACCGCCTACCCGGGGACTCGACTCACAGGTGGTTTGCCGGGCAGACCCAGCCGTGGGGTGAGACGTTGCCGCCCATCGCCACCGGTCCGGGCCAGCTCGCTGGCCACGATGGCGGGTAGTAGCTCGTGTCTCGGATGAGCTCGGCGAAATGGCCGGTCAGGAGCGATCCGTCACCGCAGGTCAAGCACGCCACGGCGTAGACGAAGTGCGGCTGGCACTGTCGGCAGTGCCGTGTCATCACGAATAAGGCCGAGCCGGTGTCGGTGGTCGACCACCAGTCGGTTCTGGGAGTTCTTCACGCAGCGCGGCCTCGATGTTGCTATGGCTACAACGCCACAGGCTGAACAGCGACGCCGACGCCTGCTGCCCTGTTCACGTGAGGCGCCAGGAGGTATCAGGGCCGTGGCGACCGCCACGATGGGCACGGCGGTGAGGCCCGGCGAGCTGTCGCCGGCTGAATCCAACATCCGCCACGATCTGCCGGATCGACTGGCCATCGGCCCTGAGCCGCTGGGCAGTGACGATCTGGCCGCGTCAGAGACTCCCCCGCCTAGCCGGCGTGAACGCGCGGCGCCGGGTTCTTCTTCCTCATGACCTCCCGCGCGACCCGGTGCACCGTCGCCCGTGACACGTCGAATGTCGCGGCGAGCTCCTCAACCGGTGTCCCAGTGCAAACTCACCAGCCAGGCCCTCAGCGAAGTCCGGTGTGAGTATGCGGGGCCGGTGCGCGGTCTTGCCAGACTCGCGTGCCGACGCGAACGGTGCCGCTGATGTCTCTAGCTAGGCTTTGTTGGCGCTGCGGCCGAGCAGTCCAGATCACGTCGAGGCGATCGGCAGTTGACCTCGGGTGGGTGTGTTGCCGTACTCAAGTCGCGAGGCCCATTCTCCTGGCAAGCTGCCGCACAGGTGGCGCTGAGCGTCGACCTCGGTGAAGTAGGTCCAAGACGAGTTGGCGAGCCATGGGGCGGTTGTGGACATGGGCCGGGGCGAGCCGTTCCGCGGTGAGGAGCGCCTCAAGGGCGGCGTCGTCCCGGTGGGCCATGGCCAAACTGCGGGCGCGGCAGGTCCAGTAGTGGGTGCGGCGTTCGGTGGAGCCGATGGCGTCGATCGGGACCTGGTCGGAAAGACCTAGGGCGTCGGCTGGCCGGCCGAGTTCGACCGCGGTCTCGAGGGCGTGGAGGGCGACGTTCGGGGCGTTGAACTGGGTTTGCCAGGTGTTGCCGGAGGCAGGGGCTACTCGTGCTGCCTCGGCTAGGTGCGTCTGTACGTCGGCTTCTGCCCAGAGGCGTGAACTCGTGACGGCGGCGCGGAGGTGCATCGCGCCCCACAGCGCAGTGAGTTCGGCGTCTTTCCCGACGTGTTCGTCGAGTCGGTCGATGCCTTCTAGCGCTGCAGAGCGGGCGGAGCGGAGAGCGTCGCCGCCAGAATGGAGCCAGACGCCGCACAGGTCCCAAGTAGCCGCCGCTAGGGGAGCGGGGTCGCCTAGTGACTCGGCGGTGCGGACTTCGAGTTCTACTGCGGTCCAGGCGAGGTCGTGGTGGCCGGTGAGGTCGGAGGTGACGCGGGTGATGTGGCAAACCCTGACGAACAGGGCCGCAAGTTGGTCGTGTTCGAGCCCGTCGCTTGCGCGCAGGGCGGCGGACACGTCGTCGACCAAAGCGGGCATGATGCCGCCGAGGGCAGCGAAGTTGGCGGCCTGGCGCAGGTCTTCGGCGGCAGCGACCTCGGTGCGGAGTTCAGCGAGCGACCGCGGAGCGCGCGCGGAGTCGCGGTAGGTGGGCATGAGAGCCCGTTGAAGTGCGAGCCGGAGTGCCGGGATGCCGTTGTGACCAGAGTCGAGGTCAGGGGTGCCGTGCCGATAGGGCTGGCCGGTAAGTTCGGGCATCTCGACGCCCAGTACGCCGGCGACGCGGTCGAGAACGCTGAAGCGGTCCAGCGGGATCGCCCCACGCTCGGCTTGGCTGACCCAGCTGACGGAGTATCCGAGCGCGTCGGCCAGTTGGCGCTGCGTCCAGCCCTTGCGCTTTCGCGCGCGGGCGACCCGCTGTCCGGCGGTTGTGCTCGTCATCGTGTCTGCCTCTCCAGCTATCGGCTAGCGCATCACAGGAGAAGTCTCTCACTGACTGTGTACGGAGGGCACGGAGTCGCAAGAACTCTGCGAGTGCGCGTGCTGCCGCAGGACGAGAATGGTTACTCAAAGCAAGCGAAAAGCGAGTCGTTAGGAGGCGCAGCGGATCATGCCTGCAATAGGGCCTCGGCATCCGTTGGCAGCGATACGCGCGCGGGCGGGACTGTCTGCGCTGGCCTACCTTCGACGAGTGGATGAGAAGCACCGGCTACTCGGCTACGGGCCGATGGCCCTCCGGCGGGAGAAGGTGACTCGCTGGGAGTCGGGCACCGTAGTTCCTGACGCGGCAGCTCAGCATGCGATGGGTGAGCTGCACGGCGTACCGCACAGCGTCGTGAAGCAGATGGGCTGGCCTGGATGGCTGCTGCAAGCCTTCCCAGACGACCACGCCGTCATCCACAGCCCATGGACACCTGCGGGTACGGTGGCTTCAACCGCCGCTTCCGCGCAGGGAGGATCGATGGACCGTCGTGGATTCTTGATCGCGACCGGTGCGACGCTGTCGTCGCTAGGCGTCGAGTGGGCAGCTGCGCTCGCCGATCCGCTGTCAGCAGAGGCGATCTTCGGTAGGCGTCAGGTGACCGCAGCGATGATCATGCGGCTCGAACAGAGACTCGACGATCTTCGGCACCTCGACGACGTACTTGGTGGAGGTGAAGTACGGCCGCTCGCGGTCGCAGAATTCAACCTCCTCAGTCAGCTGGCCGCAGACACGATCTATGACGACGCGACGGGACGTCGCTTGTTTGCGACGCTGGCGGAGGCCGCTCGAATCTGCGGCTGGCTGCACTTCGATGCCGGCCGCCACGCGGCTGCTCAGTCGTATTACATCTCTGCATTGCGCGCATCAGCGACCGCTGGAGATCGTTCGAGCGGAGCCAACGTGCTTGCCTTCATGGCGATCCAGACGTACTCCGTGGGCAACCCACAAGACGCGGTGAACCTGGTCCGAACTGCTCAGGAGGAAGCGCGCGCGGCAACACCTCTTGTTCGGTCAATGCTGCACATGCGCGCCGGACGGGCATTGTCGAAGACCGGTGATCGAGCCGGCTCCGCCAGGGAGTTGGATGCTGCTCGGCAGGCGTACTCAAAAGGTTCCCACGACGACGATCCGCAGTGGGCGTACTGGATGTCGGCGGCAGAGATCGAGATGATCGCGGCTTCGTCTGCGCTCGATTTGGATGATCCGCGGCAGGCGTTGGCGAGCTTCGCCGCTGCGCGAGACAGTTCGTATGCCGCTGACGGATATGCGCGCGACAATGCGCTCTTCCTCGCCAGGTCTGCCGACGCCCATCTGAGACTCGGTGATGTCGATGCTGCCTGTGTGGTTGCGTCGCAAGCACTCGACCAGAGCGACGTCGTCGACTCAGCTCGGCCATCGGCGGCGTTGAGCGACTTTCGGCTGAGCCTGGCCCCATACCGGGCGACTCGGTCCGCGCAGGAATTTCTCAACCGCACCGGATAGTCCGACCAGACCTCATGTAAAGCCGCGCATCCCATCTCGGGTGCGCGGCTTCTCTGCTTCGGCTCGATGCTCATAGCAACAAGACATCAACGGTTGGCTTCCCTTGTTTTCGGTCGATACCGGCGAGAAGGCAACACGGAAGCAACGACAGCTGTTGGACGCAACATCGAGGCAACTTCTCGTGTCTGGCAAGCAGGTTGCACGGTCCGCTTTGGTAGTCGAGCAGGGTCACTCGACCGACCATGAGGAGGACCTAGTGACAAGCTATTGGCTCGCAGTTTCAGCTCCCTCTGTCGTCCAGCACGGACTGATCTTCGCCCTAGCGTTCATGTACCGCGGGATCGTGCGCGACATCAACCAGGAACTTCAGGGGTTGTGATGTCGACCCTGATGTCACCTGAACCACGTGACCACGTAGGTGTCTGGTTCGGCGATCACAAGATCGCCGGCTACAGCGCCACGCCGGCACTGGCCGCGCGGTACGCCGGAGCCATGCGGCGTCGCTTTCCAAGCCTGCGGGTCACTCGAGAGCCGATCTTGGCTCAGCAGGATCTCTCCCCGACCACGGAAGACCTCAACTAGACCAGCGGGATCGCCATCGGCGGGACGTGGGGAGTTCCAGTTTCACCTGCCGTGTCTATCCCGCCCACTAGACCGGTGGGCGAGCGGGCCCGAAAGCAGTGGCGCGCTCGCCCGCCGTTCCAGCGCAAACTCGCAGGTTCCGGACCGGGACCGCGTAATCGAAAGGATCAGTACGTGCCGGATTCGGACGCCGGGCTGAAGATGCCCGAGATTCACGATCACTACACCGATCGCCATACGGAAGCTGATCGGCTGGTGACCACGCTCAAGGGGCGCCTGGAGCTGCAGCGACTCCAAGACTTGCTGCTTGAGCACCTGCCCACGGCGCCGGCGCAGATCGCTGACGTTGGTGGTGGCCCGGGAACTCATGCTGCTTGGCTCGGCAAGCTCGGTCACGACGTCGTACTCCTCGACCCCGTCGAGAGACACATCGATCAGGCCAGAGCAGCCGGCATCAACGCAGTAGTCGGAGATGCGCGGCAGTTGCCTTGGGACAACGAGAGCAAGGACGTCGTGCTGATGGCCGGTCCGATGTACCACCTCACTGAGCCGTCGGAACGCCGCGTCGCTGTCCGGGAGGCCGCTAGGGTCCTGCGGCCTGACGGCCTTCTCGCGGTCATCGCGATCAACCGAAACGCGAACCTCATCGGCTCAACACTGGCCAACACTCTGCAGGAGCGGCGGGAGGTCGTTGAAGACATCCTGAACGACGGCTTCAGCTTCGAGAACGAGCGGATGGCCCAGACGACCTATCACACGGTCGCGCAACTGCGGAGCGAGATCGCACCCTTCGTGGACCGCGTAAGGATGTATGGACTGACCGGTCCAGGTGGCTGGCTGACCGTGGTCATCGACGCACACTTCAACGGAGTGTCGCTACCGGACTCCATGGAAGATCCAGACCCGCTGGAGACCGCACTGGCCTGCTCCCGACTGGCGGACCAACAACCGGCGCTCGTTCACGCAAGTTCATTGCTTCTGGCAATCGGTAAGCGTGCCTGACCTCCGTTCAAGGTGGGAGATGCGCCGTAGCGATCAACTACGGCGCCTCGCGGTCCGCTATGTCGAAAACGGCTGGCCGGTCGCACGGCTGGCCGTCCCTTTCAGCGGCGCGTGCCCGTGCGGTCTCAGCTGCGCCGAACCTCATCTCGTGCAGAGGAATCTGGAGATGATCACAACATCGCGTGAGGCCGCTGATGCTTTCGCAGAAGGCCGCTGGGCGATCGCCTTGGCGACCCACGGCTTCGACGTACTAGAGATCCCGGCGCCGTTCGGGGCACCACTCCACCATCAACTGAAAGACTCGTGTCCCACAGCCCTTGCTCCCGCGACCCGCACCTGGCAGTTCTACCTGGCACCCGGGTCGGTGGCCGCAGCTCTTGCCGAGGCCTCCGGCGGACGACTAAAAGCCGGCCCCGGCGATTGGATACCTGCACCAGGCACAACCTCGGAAGGCACGGGAACGATCCGATGGCTCGTCCATCCATATCTGACCAACTGGCGCCCATATCGTCGGCACGATGCCATCGACCGGGTGTTCAGTACGGTCGACTGGTCGGCCAGCGAGGCGCCGTCCACGCTGCCGCCAACGATCGTTGACGGGCTTCTCGACTAGTTGCGGGGAGTTGAGCGGATGCCAGTCAGCAGTTCGACCCGTTCCTGCTCCGCGCGATCAACCAGCCCGAGGACGTCCTCGGCCGCAGGCAGTGGCGCTCTCGGAAACCGCGAAGCTTGCTCCCAGCGCGTGCGAGTGGCACGGTCGAAGAGGCCGTTCTGAGCAGCGGGACGACGCGATGGCGGGACCAGCACCGGTACGCCGGGCTCAAGGTGCACCACTCCGGTGGGTAGTGCGACCTGTGAGATAGCAGGTCGCGTCGCCACCAGCCAATCGCCGTCGGCAAGCTTCATCTGCGGTGGCCACGGCCCAGGACGCCGCTGCTCGAACAGTCGCATTCCTTCGGCTCCGCTTAGGCGAGGCAACCGCCAGAAGGAGATTCGCTCGCCCGACGTAGCGAGTAGGTTGGGAGGCGAAGCCACATCCCAGATCGCAGTGATGGTGTCTGCGTCAACCGTCCAATCGCCGCCAGTACAGACGTGCTCACCAGGCAACTTGCAGACTCGATCGCCGCAGCTGCACGCCCATCGCCCGAAGGCATCGTCTTTGACCGGCGCGCGTACTAATGCGGCGGCTGGCCTCACCGCGATTCCTGCGTTGGCGTACGCCAACGCGGTCACAAGCAACTTGTTTCGAGTTCGGAACATCAACTAATCCTCCTTGGGCCCATCATGGCGTACTGATCGCTTCGGCGGACACGTCGCTCATGGCCGATCTGACGAGTAGAGCGCCGAGCGGTGCTCCTCTACACATGGGCATCAGCGTGATGAGGTTCCCGCTCGGTCGGCGTATGACATCTCCGCAGGTCGCTCGGAGAGACGGTTTGGCTGCCGGGTGCCTGGAACGCGGCCGGCAGGATAATCGGTCAGTGCGGTGTGGCGACTCCGATTGGTGGGACGTGACCGGCTCTGTCTTGGGCTGTAGGCCCTAGAGCGACGGGAGGACTCCTCCAGCGGCCGCAGGCCGGCTCCATCATGTCCTCACCTGCTCGGTGCTGCCCAGGCCGGACCGAAGCGCCTGATCGTGTGGCTCGATGCCGACGGCTCGCCACGGCGCTGCTCCGATCCGTCGACCACCTGCAGGAGCGTGCCGGTGGGTTGGGTGGTGGCCAGGTCGGCGAACGGCAGCGGGCAGCCGGGGCTGTGAGCGCAGTCGATCAAGTCGTTGCACCCGGCATCGAGCGCTGTCCGAAGCGACGCAGCGATCACGGTCAGATCAGCGATCTTGGCCTCGACGTCGACCAGCTTGTCCCGTGCCCGCGCCTGCAAGCCTTCGTCAGGGTTCTGCCTGTGGCGATGCTGGCCAGCCTCGAGCAGGTCAGAGATCTCCTCCAAGGTGAACCCCAGCCGTTGCGCGGCCTTGATCACCCGCAGCACCGTCACCGCCTCCTGCGGGTAGAGGCGGTGCCCGCCCGGGCTCCGGTCGGGTTCGGCCAGCAAGCCGCGGCGCTCGTAGTAGCGCAGCGTCTGCAGGGTCACTCCCGCGGCGTCGGCGACCTGGCCGCTGCGCAGCCCGCTGTCGGTCACGCTGCAAGCCGCGCGGTCGCGGCCGCGCGAGTCGCCAGCGCGTCCAGTACCGCGACGTGCGCCGTCGGCACCGACACCTCCACCAGCAGCTCCCCGTCGGCGGCCGGGGCGTAGTCGAACGCGAAGAACGAGCAGCAGGTCGTCTCGCGGGCGGCCAGGTCCCGTGCGGTCGCCTCGGTCGCGGCGTCCAGCCGCAGCTGCAACCGGGTCGGTGCCAGCCGGTCCAGACCGAGGAGACCAGTAGCGAACAGGTGGTCGAACTCCGCGTTCCGCAGCGGCTGCTCAGCGGTTGGCAGCGTGCAGGCCTGCGGCACCCAGTCATCAATAGCGAGAGGTTTTGTGGTCATGTCTCGACGGTAAACCCGTACCTAGGTACCGGATGCAACCTCTGATTCGCTGCACTAGCTGGATGCTCGACCTCAGCGGAGACGCCGTACCGGCACCGAATAGCGCAAGGTGCAGATAACGCTCGTTGCCAACGTATCGAGCAGACCTCAGGCCTGGTGATGTCGACCAGCTTGACTAGATGGCCTGCTGTGGGCGCCAGCACCGACCCGAACCGGAATTGGTCGGTGCTGGCGCCTAGGGTCCGGATAGAACCGCTTCGCAGCAAGTTCGGTCCTATCCGGTCAGCGCCTGGATTGACTGTTCAGCCAATGTCACGAGCGTCTTCTGGGCGACTGACGGCGTTGCCTGCTTCACGCCCTCGTAGATTTTGTCGACCAGTTGACGGAGTCGCCCGTGATTCGGCTTCTCGCCATCAGCTTCGGCATGCAAGTCGGCCGCGGTCTCTGTGAGCTGACGCGCCTGATCGTCGGACAGCCCCAGCGTCGGTCCCATCTGCTTGGTACCACCGGCGAGTTCGAGGATCATGAGAATCTGCTGAGGATCCAGACCGGCGTTGTTGATCTTCTGGTGGAAGTCGTTGCCGGCCACGTACATGTCACCCTTGTTATCGGTGAAGTTGAACGTGGTGTTCGTCGTTGAGTGGTTGGTGACCGGACGCGCGGCACCACGGTTCAGGAATTCGCTCACTTCGCCTCCGAAGTCGGTCACGCACGCCCGGCCGTCAACCGTCAGCTGCGGTCGAATCCATCCGTCCGTCTCGCCCATGGCGCCGATGGCCTTGATCAGTTCATGCTGGAACAGGTACTCGGCACCGTGCCGGACCTGCCGCTCGGTGTGATCGTTCTGATCCTCGACGAACGAGTCCCAGCCGGTGACGTGCCGATCGTTGTCCTCCTGCTCGTAGAGCCACTGGAGCATCTCCCTGCGCAGCGCCGCCGTGCGGATCTTGGGGTCAGCGCGCCTGGCGCGGAGTTGCTGCACCTCCCGGATCCCGGCGGAGGTGATATCGCCCCACGCGCCGCCCATCTCGTTCGCCGCCCGGACAAGACCATGCCTGTCCAAGAAATCGATGAGGGTGTACCCGTACGACGTTTCCCGCCCCTTTCCCTCCAGGAAGCGCGCCACCGTCGCGCCCTCATTTTCGTTGGCCTCATGGCACTCGTACAGCTGCTCCAGCAAGTCCGATGCATGCTGTTCGATTTCTGTTCCCACTGCTCCCCCTCGGTCCCGAGCGAATGCCGTCACCGGCCGCAACTACAAACGATCTTCACCCAAGCCTAAGCACGGCTGGGTACGACGTACGGGACGTGGACCAGGCTGGCGGCGCGGGCCTTGGCCGCGGCCATCCTCCGGTCGTAGATCGTCGTAGTACTGGCGCGGGCGTGCCCCATGAGCTGCTGGACGGCGGCCAGGTCAGCGCCGGCGTCGAGGAGTTCGCCGGCGAAGGTACGGCGGCCGTCGTGCGGCTGAACTTCGCGATGCCGGCCGCGGCCGCGCAGCGGCCTGGGCTGGTCACCACGTACGGCGATCCAGTCCTCGACCGCGGCTGGCTTAACCTCGATGCGCGAGTCGGCGTCCGGAGCAGCTGCTCGACCAGCTCCGGATCCGGTCCCCGGACCGGGCTCATCAGGCTCGGAATGGCTCACGGGAATAGCCATTCCGCAAGCTATGAGGGGCGCTAGGACCACCCCGTGGCCTACCTAAGCCTCGGGCCGAAATGAGTCCTGCCTTTTGCATCTAACAGCTCTTCTAGCTGGCTTGCGATGACGAACTCCAGGTCGCGCTCGTTCTTGGTCGGTATGGGGTCGATTTCGATGCGCCACCAGCGTTCCTTTGGTGGTAGGTAGGTGTGCAGTGTGCGAACTTGGACCGATGCCGCACCAACGAGGTCGCGAGGAAGTAGCGCGCGATGATGGTCAGCGACGATTTCTACGACGGTGCTGTCACCCGTAGACCAACCGAAGAGCCGGATGGTGGGTGTGAAAACGCGTACGTTGATCGCCCCCTTTGATCGGCCCTCAGCGAACCCGAGATGATGCATAGCCGCCTCGAGGACGTCGTCGGCGGACCACTCCGCAAGTGCCTGATCTGTGTATGAGGCGTAGTAGGCGGGAAGAAACACTTCTTGCCGCTTCAGGAGGTGAGGGTCCGATCGCCGCTTCGCAAGCAGCAGTGCCTGCCGAAGCAGGTCAGCTTTGGAAAGGCCTGTTGCCCGTGGAGGCGACGTCACCGGTCGGCTCCACGTGGGGGCTGGCTTGGTCCCCACGGGCCGCTTTGACGATGGGCTTGCGGTCGAGGGCCGGCGTCCTCCCCATCGCGTATACGGTCCGGCTTTTCCTTCGCGGCAGCGCGGGCAGTTGGTGGAGACGTCGAGTGCGTCGTGAAGCGCGCTTGCGGTAGTCCATGCTGGGTTGGACTTATCGATGAGACCAGTTCCTTCGCAGGCGGCGCACGCGCGTTCGGTCCACACGGGGTGCTGAGGATTGAGGTTTTCCAGAACCTCGAGGTATTTGATGGCGCGGCTGGGATTAGTAATGGGTCCGGGAGCGCCGGCGTGCTTGAGCGCTCCAACCACCGCTCTGGACCACTGCGTTGTCCCAGTGGCCCTGCTGCGAGCCTGGACCAACTTCAGCGTGATTCCTGGGTGGGCCGCATATTCCTCGACCGCCATCCGGTACACCCGCCTCGGATAGCGATCTACCAACGCTGCCAGAGTCACTTCGACGGCGTCAGGCGCAACATCCTCCAGCCGATTGAGTAGCGCGAAGGGCACCCCTCCTGAGGATGAATAGAAGAGTCCCGCTACTGCCTGAGCTTCTGTGACACCGGCACGAGCGACTCCCGCTAGGGCGATGGCCGCGCTCTCGGACGACTGGACATACCAGTCCGTCACGAAGCGGTCAACGAAGTCTTCGTGGTGGTCGGTGACCAGTCTGGCCATCACATCCACGATCTCCGCTGTCCGCCCAGAGCGGAGCAACGTGTCAAATCGGCCGAGGACATCCGAGAGCAATGCCTTTTTGCCATCACTGATCCAGATCGCTATCGCAGCTACCACGGCTGACCGGCCTTCACTAGAGGACAGCACTTCAGACCACAGCTTCTGGCTGCCGCTTTCGAGCACAGCGGCTGGGGCCGTACCGGAGCCGTCAGTGCGGCACGTTGCCGCAGCGGCTAGTGAATCCAGCCTGAATATGTCGAGGGTGGTCCGCAACTGATAGTCGAAGTCAGGGCGACGGCGGAAGTAGGGGCTTACGAGCTGTAGAACGACTCCTGCCACGGTTTCGGGCCTCAGACTCGAGGCTACGTCCCTGATCGGCTGGATCTCGGGGTCGGGGCGCCGGCTCCAGAGTTCGACGCATAGCGCCGCTTCCCCCGGATGGTTTGTTGTCACGAACTCGTCCAGCAGTGCGGCAACGAGTCGTGGCCCGTCGTCGGCGGCCGCAAGGATCGCGTCGAGCAACTGCAGCACCGCTGAAGTGTCGAACCCCTCGGAATAGCCGGCCTCCGGACCCCTTTTCTCTCGTCTAACCATGGCGGCCGCCGCGTCCCAGCTTATTTCGGAAGGAACGATAATCATCCCGTTCTCACTGGGAGTAGTTCCTTCGTGCAGTACCTCTAGCGCCGCTTGGGCAACACCGCCGCGCCGGATCTGTGCTGCCAGGCGACGCCCCTGCCCCACGATCGGATCAAGGGCTGACAACGGCACCAACTCCGGCTCCGGGACAGCCACTGGCTTGGTCGTGGACTTCAACGGCGTGACCGTGGGAACCGCGCGGATCTTCTCCGCGACCGCCTCGTCTCCCGCTTCCAGCGCCTCGAACAGGCTGGATGCCATCTCATCGCCACCTTGGATCTCGAGCGCCACGAGTACCAAAGTGACAGCTCGGTGATCCTTGCTTCGAGCGATCTCCAGGAGAGCCGGTGCCACATGCCGGAGAGGTCGCTGGCCCGTGATCAACTGTTCGGCAAGCTCGTGACCTCGCCCCTCCCAGAGAAGCTCTAGGAGCTCCTCGACCAGCTCGGGGCCGGTGACCGCGGATTGCGGCTCCAGAGACCTAGCCGACGCTTGACCGGCCGCTGGTGTCTGCTCCCACAAAGTGCCGTACTTCTTAAGGGCCGTCTCGAGATCCTCGCCTAGTGCCTCTACGCAGGCCTGAACGAACCCGGCAACGAAGTGCCCATCCGGCCCCCGCTCCTTGCGGTTCATCTGGCTGGAGAACCGCTTGGGCGATAACCCGGACAACCGGGCCTGGCGGATCTTGTCGTGGGTCAACTCGGCGCGCACGCACAGCGTATTGAGCGCGGCGATCAGGGTCGCCACCTCAACGGAAAAGCCGTCCCTAACCAGCTCTCCCACGTCTATCCGAAGTGGTCGGCCAGAACGCGACGGCGCTGAGTTTTCCCCCATGTGTGTCCTCCCGGACAACTCTGCGGGCTGATGCCCGGAGTACCCGAAAATCTCACGGGTTGTCCGCTTTGTACTAGGCCCTGACCGCGAGATGTAGACGGAAAATTCGCCGGACCGGAAGTCTGGGCGCACGCCGCAAGGAAGTGCGGCCTCCCCGACGATGACGCGCCAGCACCGCAAGCAGTCTCCGGCCAAAGAGAGCGGAGCAGGCGTCGTCTCGTCGGGGATCAATCCACGAAAGGACTGTGGCCATCATGCCTCAGAAGAAGCGCCGTGTAACTGGCCAAGGAGCCACCCCTCCTCACCATGAAGTCCCGCCCGGACTGGCAGGCGACCAGTCAGACACGAACGACCGTGGGCTGGTGAACCTGCGCAGCGCGGTGATCGTGATGCTCGCGCTGCTGAGCGGCGTGCTCATCGGCATCCTCACCTTCATCGCCGGCGACGGGGTCGCCGACTCGGTGATCGCCGGCCTGGTCGCGTTCGCGGGATCGGTCTTCCTGTACGACCGGGCGATCCACTAACGGGATCGTGTAGATGCCCAGGCTCCTCCAGGAGCCGGGGCATCTACACGTTCAGGATCTGTTCGTGCGGCGGCGGTGCCGGGCGCGAAGTTCGGCGTCGGCGGCCGCGTCGGTGTGGTCGGCGTACACCAGCGTGGTCTGCAGCTTGCGGTGCCCGAGCCGCTTCTGGATCGTGCGCGGGGAGACGCCGTCGAGGGTGAGCTCGGTGGCGTGGGTGTGCCGCAGCTGGTGGAGCTCGAGCTCGGGGTCGCCGGCCAGGTAGCGGTACCGGGCCCACAGCTCCTGGACGGTGGAGTAGGTCAGCGGCCGGCCGGTCCAGTTGCGCTCGGCCCGGAACAGCGGCCCGTGGGCCCAGCCGGTCTCCCGCAGGAACCGGCGCAGCAGATTGACCAGGCGCTGGTCGTTGAGCAGCAGCACCCGGATCCGGCCGCCCTTGCCGTGGACCTGGACGTGCTCGTTGCCCGGCGTCAGGTCGAGGTCCTCGAGGTAGACCCCGAGCGCCTCGCTGACCCGGCTGCCGGTCGCGGCCAGGAACTCGAACAGCAGCCGGTCGCGGATCCGGCCGCGGTCGATCTTGGCGATCACCGTCGCGATCCGGGCCGGCGGGACGGCCGCGGTGCGCCGTCGGGGACGTGGACCCGGTCGAACTTGTCCATCGGGTTGGCGTCGATCAGGTCGCGGCGCACCGCCCACCGCAGGAACGCCGCGACCGAGGCCTGCTTGCGGGCCCGGGTGGCGACGGCCAGATCGTTGGTGGCCGCCGACCACGACCGCAGTACGGCGGCGTCGATCCCGTCGACGCCGGCGTCGGTGTGCTGGGCCAGCTCGAACAGGTCGCCGCGGTAGCAGCGGATCGTGTGCTTGCCCCGGCCGGCGAACTCCTGGTCGGCCAGGAAGTCGCGCACCGTGCCGGCCAGCGGGTGGTCGCCGGCCAGCACCACCGCGGCCGGGCTCACCGCGACCTCCAGCTGGTCGACGCCGGCGAGGTCGTCGACGTCGTCGACGTGGACCAGGTGCTCGTCGACGTCGAGGCCGGCGGGCGCGTGCTGAGCAGATGCTCGCCGTACCGGGGCGGGGTGGTGTCCATGCAGCTCACGGTAGGGGCGGGGGCCGACGCTTCCGGGCCACCCGCTGCGTCCGGACCGGTAATAATGGGCAATTCGCCGATCGGCGCCGGCCTCGCGTGTCGAGCCCGGATCCGGCCCGGTCCCCTCCTGGATCCGGGCCGGCGTACCGACTCCAGCGGGCGGGACCCGGTGATAGTGGTCGTTATCACCCGGCAGACGAGGGGCTGGCTGCATCTCGGATCGCAGCCCGGCTGTGGTGCACTTCGGCTGCCGACGGGTCGTACCGAGGCCCGATCTGGGGCACGGCCGAGCCCTTGCAGTCCCTGGCGTACTGCACCGGCTGGGTGGGTGCCGAGAGCACCAGCTCAGCACCGTCTACAACGAGCTGGCTCGCTGGTCACAAGGTCCGGGCAACTGCGGGTCGGTGTCGCGGGCGCGACGGGAGAGGCAGGCGGGCGAAGATGCAGCCGAATAGTGCAAGGTTCAGATACCGCTCGTTGCCAACGTACCGAGCCGATCTGGTTCCGGGCGACGTCGATGAGCTTCCACCCAACGAGCCCTCGGCGTGACTATCTTGTCCTCCTGGTCCGGCGACGCGGTGGTGCTGGGTCGTAAGCACTCTGCGGAGCTCAGAGCAGAGGTAGCTGAGGGAGCCGGCCGGACGTCTCCCTTACTCGGCCGGGCTCAAGTCGGCCGGGTGTCAGCGACGCTCACCGGAACTCTTGCGGGACCGGGCGAACAGAGGAGTATTCCGAATGCCGAAGGGCCAGATGACCCCGAAGTGGCGCAAGCGCCTTGGGCGGGCCAAGGAGATCGCGCAGCCGGCGTTACAGGTCGTCTCCATCGTAGTGAACACCATCAGGATCATCGCCGACATGACCTGATCTCGACGGGGCCTGGTGCTTCAGTTCACACTGGAGCACCAGGCAGCCGCGTCCCGGATCGACACCAGCGTCGAGCCGGAACACGCATAGGCGGCCTTTTACTCGCCGGCCACCTGCGGGAGGTAGGTTGACCAGCGAGGCGCCTCAGGTGCCGCACCTCAGCACGGTGAGAGCTTCGTACTGCGCGAAGCCGGTGCTGCGGATCAGCTTGAGTGCCGGGCGCGGTGGTCGTCATCAGCAGGACGTCGTACATCAGCATCTCGCCGACTACGGTCATGACCTTGACCGGCTTGACTCCCCGAGAACGAGCTGAGCTGCTTCACCCCGGTGCCACCTGCGCGTACCGGTACAGACTGTCGTTCGCGTTCAGCCCGCCAAGAATATGTGTACTACGCGTCCTTCCACGGCGCAGCCGTTCCCGTCTAGACCGGCGCGGATCGAGATGACTCACCCGCCTTGGCGTGGAGCGGGTCGATAGTCCTTCGTGGTCGAGATGGGGAGCGACCAAGAGGCGCCCAAACAGGGCGAGCGCGGAGGTGCTGGAGTTCGCATGGCCGTCACTCACCGCAACAGACTGCTACAGAAAGTTCTTGAGGGAATCCGTAAACACTTCCTTCCCCTCAGCGCAGTAACGGGGTGACTGCCGGATTTGCCGGAGGGTTGTAAAGGAGAGGTCCCGTGAACGACTGTGTGCCGAGATCGCTCGGCGATCTCAGCTGCACGACGAGGCAGCAACCTTCAGGTCACCAGATGCGGGAGGGCCGTGGGGCAATCTATCCCGCGGGGCGGAATGGCGGTGCCGGCTATGAGTGACTTGGAGTTCGATGTGGCGCCACCAATCCCTGAACCGGACAAGGAGCCGGCCAAGAGGTTGTCGGGTCCGGAGTCGGAGGCTCTTCGGGATTTCATCGAGGGGACCTCGAGCGAAGCTTGGCGTTGGTCCTACTGGGTCGCCTTCGCCAACGAGCACCATGCACGAGAGATCCGGGCGAACGCTTTTATGATGCTCGCGCGCGACTGGAGGAAGCTGGCCGGCGAACGCGACCACGAAGGTCTGAAGCTGTGGCTCTTCAAAACGATCCGCAACAGCGAACTCGCGCGGAACCGCCGCGAGGTCTCGCAGAGGATCAAGGCTCAGAAGGACACCCCTCTTTCGAGGAGGGAGACCAGAAGCCCCGAGGATGCGGTGCTGGGGCAGATCATGGTCGACGAGGTTCTCAAGATCGCCGTGGGGGTTCTTCAACCCCGGACCTACGACGTCTTTTTTCTCAAGGTTCAGATCGGTCTGGAGAACGACCAGATAGCCGAGCGCCTGGGGATGCGTGCCAGCACCGTCCGAGTGCAGTTGACGAGAGCTCGCCAAGCGCTAGACGAACATCCGGATGTTAGGAAGATCACCGGCTACGAGGAGGGAGGAAACCAATGAACGACATGGACCGCAACGAGGAGAACGACAGGTTCTGGCGGGCGCTCGGGCTTGAAGACATTACAGGTGAGATCCCGGCTCCTCCGGACGAGCGAGCCGACATGGAAACTCTGTGGGACGCTCTACGCCGAGAAGGAATAGTCGACCCATCGGTCCAAGGACCCAATCAGAACTCCGACCTTTCGGCTGATCGCCCGCAGCCGACCTTAACCGGACGGCACAGCGCCGGTCTAAAGCTCCACACCACGGAGCACCCGGTCGCAACCACCGGGAGCCGTCGGCCGATCGGGCGGCATCCAGAACAACGACCTGGCAATGCGCTGATCAGACGGCCGCGGTTCAAAGTGGTCTTCGCACAGCGCGTTCAGAACATCTCCTGCGATCGGGCTAGAACGCGGGGAAGCGCTGGCAGGCATTGGATAGGCCTCCTCGTCTCAACTATGACCGTTCTCGCTGCGTTGATAGCTTTTCGCGCTTCGGGCGAAGGGCTCTACCTCATCGGAGCTCTAGTTCTGGCGCCCATCGCAGCCCTTGGAGTCGGGCGGATCAAGACAATCACGCTGGCCGATCTAGCGAAGCTAGAGGCAGTTGCGCATGTACGGAGGACTAACAGCACAGGCTCGGGCAGCGAGACCTCGCATCAGGATAAGTCTCGTGCGGACAGAGCCAATCGCCATCGGACGCCTAGAAAGACGGTGAAGTATTGGACAGGTAGTCGAGTTTGGAGGCTCGCCACCGTGGCAGCGACCGTGCTGGCTGTCGTCACCTCATTCGCGACCTATATCTATGACCGCGAGGAGAGCGGCCGCCCGGACAGCAGCAGGATCACCATGGATCCCACGAATGCCCGCGTGAAAGTGATCGACACAACGTCCCTCGCCGATTTCTATGTCGCGTCGCCAGGCTGGGTTCCGGGAGACTACAGTTTGGCCAGTCGTGAGGCTCCAGGCGGTCAGACGCGTTCACAGCCCGGACTTGCAGTCGGCCTTAATGCAGCCGGTCCGTCCAAAGAACTTGGTCTAGAACTGGACGGTGACGAGCGTGTGCTCGATCTGACGATCGGGCAGAAGCTGTCCAGCAGGCCTGCTGCGCAGCTACGCGTCGAGATCTGGGTTGATGCCAGATTGGCAACTTCCGCAGTCATTCGCTATGGCGAGATCGCTGCCCTGTGGGCAGCGGTTCTTGCCACCAGCACCGTCAAGGTGGAGGTGTCTGCGGAGGGTGCCCCCGGCACAACCGCAACGGCCGTGGTGACGTCGATGCACCTGAGGCCCTGACGTATTCGGAGGTGGGTCGTTGATGCGGCGGCTCAGCGGCCCCGCTTTCTCCGAATGGCTGCCGCAACTCCGAGTTGGAGGCACGCTCCAACCCGCGCGGCTATCGGTGCTGCTCTTTGCGCCATTGAAGATGATTAGGGAGCGAAGTGAACGCGCGGTCGGCCGACTAGTAATTCTGATGGGTATGCGCCGACGAGCGCGAGTTGAGCGTCGACTCTGGGGCGGTGGCAGTTGAAACCTCGCCAGATGAACCGGTCGTCCCGGCGCCACGTAGGCGAGGATGCGGCCGGCTGGATCGCCGGGGATCGAATCGCTTCATCGGCGGGCGGCGATGATTTGCTCGCGCAGGGCATGTAGGTGGAAGCGCTGGCCGCTGATCGAGCCGTCCTCAAGTTTAACTCCGAATCCGGCGTTCATGCGTTGTCCTCGGCCGGTCGCAGGTCGGGCTGCGGGACGAGCGTGACGTGGCCGTCGCGGTCGCGGATCTTGCCATACCAGCGGCCGCCGTCTCGCAGCCAGGTGTCCAGCTCGACCGATTCCCAGGCGACCGCTCGCTCGATGAGCTGGGCGGGCTCGACGGGGCGGACGTCGTCCGCCAGCCGGGGGCCGTGCGCGTTGAACTGAAGGTCGAGGTCGACTTTGGTCCGCTCGGCGACGTCGAGTGTCTGCCCGGTGGTGCGCCAGCCGTTGACTGCGCCGTCCCACACTCCGAAGGTGCCGTCGCCGTCGTCCGGCCGCACCGTGAACCGTCCAGGCATGTCCCCTGTCATGTCGCAGGACATCGGTGACGGTTCTGTGTCGAGATATCGGTGACGGTTTCGGGGGTGTTGGTGGTGACACTTCGGTGAGTCGTCCGAGTCGGTGGTGCCTGTGGCCGGTCGACTGAATCGCCCCGGGTTTGATGCACCCTGTGTTATGTGTGGACGACCTGCCGGTCGTCGCGGGTCTGTGAATAGTAGTCAGCTTCGGCTTCGGCGGGTGGGCGTCGGTCGAGGCGGTGCATGAGCCGGCTGGTGTTGTACCAGTGGACCCAGTCGGCGGTGATGGCCTCGACGGTGCTGAGGCTGGTCAGTGGTCCGCGGCGAAACGGGGAGTCGTCGCGGATGCATTCGGTCTTGTAGAGGCCGATGGTGGTCTCGGCTAGGGCATTGTCGTAGGCGTCTGCGACGGTGCCGATCGAGGGGTTGAGACCGTGTAGTTGGAGGGTCTCGGTGAAGCGCAGAGCTGTGTATTGCGACCCGGCATCGGAGTGGTGAATCGTCTTGTTTTGCAGGGGATTGCCTTGCCTGGCACGGAGTGCCGCGGCCTGGGTGATGGCCCGCTGGACGAATGCTGTGTGTTTGCTGGTCGAGCATTCCCAACCGACGACCATCCCAGCGAAAGCGTCGATCACGAACGCGGTGTAGACGAACGAGCCGGTGACCAGTCCTACGTAGGTGAAGTCCGCGACCAGCAGCAGGTTCGGTGCCTGCACGGTGAACTGGCGATTGACCAGGTCCGGTGCCCTGGTCGCGCCCGGATCAGCAACCGTCGTACGGACCTTCTTGGCCCTCGTCACACCCTGCCAGCCGTTGACCTTCATCAACCGTTCCACGGTGCATCGGGCAACCTCGACGCCTTCGCGATTGAGGTGAGCCCACATTTTCAATGCTCCGTACAACGCCTCCGGTCGCCGCCTGGCCTGTTGGTCGGGCTCGTAGTAGCCGGCCAGGACCTCTGTCACCGTGGTGTCCCAAAGGGCCCGCTTGGACGGTGCCCGGACCGCCCAGGCGTAGAAGGTTCTCGGGGCGATCTTGCAGCCCTGCGCGGTCAGCGCACGGCAGATCGAAGCGACCCCGAACCGAGCCTTGTACTCGGCGATGAACCGGCAGATCACCGAGATCGCGGGTCGCTCTCCCGCGCGAAGAAACTCGTCGCCGCCTTCAAGATCTCGACCGTGCGCTCCAGTTCGGCGTTCTTCCGCTTCAACTCACGGATCTCGCGCGCCGACTCAGACGTCACCCCGTCGGCCTGTCCCGCATCGACCGCGGCCTGGCGAACCCAGCGACGCAACGTCTCCGATGTCATCCCCAACCGGCCCGCCACCGCCGTGATCGCAGCCCACTCAGACTCGTAATCCTGAACATGCTCAGTGACCAACCGGACCGCCTTGGCCTTGGTCTGCTCGTCGTACTTCCTCGGCATAGATGCCACCTTCCCAACGAAGGAGGTGTGCATCAAACCCGGGGTGGTTCACGACTGCGGCGGTGTCGAAGAACGAGCTTGTTGATCCTCGTGTCCGTCTCGCGATCACCCAGTGGCCCTCTGATGCGCCTCGTGGGGCGGTGACGACCTTCTGTGCCGAGCACGGCATCTCCCGCAAGACGTTCTACGCGATCCGGCGGCGCACGGCGGTTCCACCAGCCTCGGGAAGGGATTCGGGCTCGGTGTGAACTTCGGAACCGTGGGCCAGACTGGAACATTCGGTCGCTGACAGTCGGGGTGAGAGGCCGCCACAGGCAGGGCGGCCTCTCACAGGTGATGCCGGGCCAGGCGTGGCAACTGCAGGAGCGACAAGGGGGTGACAGGCTTCTGACAGTTCATCGCCGGAGATACGCAGAGTCATAGCTGGCACCGACCGGGGAAGCGCTACGCATGCGACACTCGAACCGCCGCATCAACCAGAGATCGCTGAATTGCTGAACGAGTTGATGCCAGCCGGTATCAGACACGAGCCGCTGACACTGTTTCGGCTGCTCGCCGTCGATCCTGAGCTGGCCGACAGGCTGCGCCCCTTCGCGTCCGGGCTGCCGAACCACAGTCCGTTGCCGCCCCGGGAGCGTGAACTGGTCATCGCTCGAACAACCAGCCGCGGCGTGAGTACAAGTGGGGAGTGCACGCGGCCTTTTTCGCCGAGGTGTCGGGCCTGCGCCACGGCGTCGATCTCAGCGTTCACCAGAGCTCGGCTGACAAGCCGGTACAGCGACGCGCAAGTAGTCGAGCTGGTGCTTCTAGACGGCTGGTACCGGACAGCGTCGACCCCGATCAACGCGTCGGGTATCCCGCTCAGTCATGGGCCGCGCACTGTCCGGCTGAAGGATCCGACCGGACGCCGGGACGCCCTGTCGAGAACAGCTCGGCGCCGGCCGGGTGAGTCCGAGTCGCTTGGCGTGAAGCTAAACTCGGCGGATGCAAAAAGACTCCGTGGATCGGATGATCGAGACCTGGGCCGACACGCATCCTGACCTGGACGTGAGTCCTCTCGAGGTCGTCGGCAGACTGTTGCTTTGTGCACACCATCTCCAACGGGCGTTGGTGGAGGAGCTACAACCACTGGGGCTGACCTTCGCCGACTTCGATGTGCTGAACACCCTTCGGCGCCAGGCCGAGCCGACGGGCGCCAACCCGAGCGTCCTTGCCGAATCGGCCCTCATCACGACCGGTGCTATGACGTCCCGGCTGCATCGCTTGGAAACGGCCGGGCTGGTCCGGAAGGTTCCTGATGCCGAGGACGGCCGTTCCGTCCGCGTCAGCCTGACTCCGCGCGGACGGAGGCTCGCCGTCCGGGCGCTGACCAAAGTTCTGGCGGTCGACGAGAACTTCCTCGCGCCGTTGACCAACGCGCAGCGACGCCAGGTGGCCGGCGCCCTGCGGCAGGTGTTGGTCGAGTTCGAGGAGTGATGCCGCGGCGCGCTCGGTCAGACTAGTTGGGAGATAGTTCTGCATCGTAGGTCGTTAGCTTGGTGCCAATCTAACTGGCTTGACATCAAGCTAGCTTCGCGGACGTACGCTGAGAGACAGCCAAGCGTGGCCGGTGCGGCCACGCAACACCGCCATCTGCCGTGCGGGCGAACTACATGCAGCACGGCTTCACGATAGCGTTCAAGAATCGTTGATGTCGGCTCCGCCGACGGTCAGCCTTCGGTGCGGCACACTAAGAAGGTTCGTCTGAGGACGGCTTGTCCGTCCCGGTGAGGTGGTGCGCGCAGTGGAATTTCGTGTCCTCGGACCGATCGAAGTCTTCGACGACCTAGGCGATCGGGTCCCGTTGCCATCGAAGCGGATGCGGACGGTACTGGCGGTGCTGCTGCTGCGGTCCGGACGCGTCGTCAGTGTGGACGACCTGATCGACCATCTCTGGGGTGACGGTCCACATCCCGACGCTCCTCGCGCGGCTGTTTACACCTATATCGGTCGACTCCGAGCACTGATCGGTCCGAGCATGGTTATCAGCAAGGCTCCCGGATATTTGGTCACGCAGGAGGCCGCAGACCTCGCAACCTTTCGTGAGCTGGTCAACCGCGCGGCCACGATGTCGGAGGCGGAGACCAAAGCCGATTTGCTGACCGAGGCACTCGCGCAGTGGCGTGGGGCAGCCCTGAGCGACGTACCGTCGGAGCTGCTGCAGCGGTACGACGCTGCCGGTCTCGTCGAGGAGCGGCTCTGGGCACTGGAGCAACAGATCGAGGCAAGGCTCGACCTTGGCGAGCATGACGCCGTCCTGCCGCAGTTGGCTGCTCTGACAGCAGAGCATCCGACCCGGGAACGGTTCTGGGCTCAACGAATGACTGCTCTTCACCGCGCTGATCGTCAGGTCGAGGCGCTCGACGCATACAGCAGGGTCGCGCTGTATTTGGCCCAAGAGCTCGGGCTCGATCCGAGTCCTGAACTCCAGCAGCTCAGGCAGTCGATACTGATCAATCAGCCCCGCCCGGCCGAGACCTCGAAGTCCGCGCATCGGCAGGCGTTGTTCCAGGTGCCCTCAGCACAGCGCGGATTCGTCGGCCGGGACGCACTGTGTGAAGAACTCGAAGGAGTCATCCGGAGCCGCGAGACGCACGCGGTGGCGATCGACGGTCCTCCCGGCGTCGGCAAGACGGCCCTGGCTATCCAGCTCGCTCAACGCGTGCGGGAATGCTTTCCGGACGGCCAATGGTACCTACGTGCTCACAGCGCCGGTTTTCATCCAGCATCGAACGACGGGTTGGTCGCAGACCTGCTCCGTCTCGCTGGAGTGGAGGTAACGAGTTTGCCTGAGCATCTGGATGCTCGGACTGCAGCTCTCCGTGCGGCATTGGCTGATCGCAGAGTGCTGATTCTGATCGATGACGCTGCTTCGGTGGAACAGATCCGAGCTGTACTTCCCGGCACCGGAACGTCCGTCTTAGTGGCCACCAGCCGACAGAGCTTGATGGGTCTCGCGGCGCTCGACGGTGCGCACCGGGTGGCCTTGGGCGTACTCGGACCGAGCGACGCGATCGCTCTGGTCAAGGAGTTGGTGGGTGAGAAGGCCGTGAATGATCAACCGCAGGCAGCTGCTGAGCTCGCCGGTTTGTGCGGCGGTCTGCCGCTGGCACTGAGGATCGCGGCGGCCCAGGCGTCGGTGCGGTCCGGCTCCTCCCTGACCGATCAGGTGCGGGAGCTTCGGTCAGGTGATCGACTCGCGAAGCTGCGGATCGCCGGGGACCCGGAGGCGGCGGTAGATCGGGCGTTCGAGGTGTCCTTCGAGAAGCTGCCCGAGGGAGAACAGCACGCCTTCAGGCTGCTCGGGCTGGTACCGGGCGACGATTTCGACCAATCGGCGGCCGCGGCGTTGTTCGGAGTCAGTGAGGTCGCGGCCTGCGAGCTGTTGAACTCCCTTGTCGCGGCCAACTTGATCGAGGCCCGAAGCGGGGGCCGTTATGTTCTCCACGACCTGCTCAAGCTGTTCGCGGCCAAGCTGTCAGTATCAGTTCGGTCCGCTGCAGTCCGTCTCTATGAGAGATACTTGCGAGTTGCTGCTGACGCGTGCAGCTTCGAGTACCGGGTGCTGACCGGGCTGCGGCCGACCGCGACATCGCCTTCCTGTTTCAGCGGGCCGAAATCTGCAGAGACCTGGTTGAGTACCGAGCGGCACAACTTGATCGCGCTCATCGTCGCAGCCGAGGAGGTTGGTCAGCCGGAGTACGCGTGGCGCCTGACCGACGTGCTGCGGCACTACTTCCTTCAGATGGGGCTACGGAACGTTTGGAGGACCGCATTGGATGCCGGCCACCGGGCCGCGCTCGCCGCAGATGACCGCATCGCATTGGGGTTGATGACGCAGTCGCTCGGCAATCTTGAAGACAGCCAAGGCAACTTCTCTCAGGCACTCGAGCATGCGGAGGCGGCACTGTGGTTGTTTCGTGCCGCTGGGTATCACCAAGGAGAGGCCGCGGTGATCGGCAACATGGCCGTCTCGGCTCTTGGCCGGGGAGAGTTACACAGGGCGATGACGCTGCTGGAACAGAGCCGCGAGCTCTTCGTCAAGTCCGGCCGACCGGAGCTGGCCACCCTGGTTCTTACCAATTTGTCCGCCGTACGTACCTCCCTCGGCGACTTGACCGGAGCCGTAGCGGCAGCCACCGAAGGATTGGAACTCGATCATCGGTTGAGCCGGCCGGTTGGCTTGGCCGCGAAGCTGGTCAATCGAGCTGATGCTTATCGTCTGCTCGGTCAGTACGAGCTTGCCCAGGCCGATCTCTACGCCGCCATGGAAATCGCGGCTGAATCGGCTCGTGGGTTCCATCTGACCGCGGTCCACGCAGCTCTGGCCGAGACGCTGCTCGATGCCGGTCGCCTTGGAGACGCCAGACTGCACGCGGAAGCTGCTTTGGAGGCCGCCCGCCAGGCGGGTGATCGCTGGCACACAACCATCGGCTGGCGTCTGCTCGGCGATCTGACGACGGCGAACGACCGGCTGGAGCTCGCAAACAAGGCCTACCGGCGGTCGCTCCAGATCGCCGAAGAGAACGGCTACCGCGTGCTGGCCGCACAAGCTTCGCTGGGACTAGCCAAGCTACTGCACCGCCGCGGCCGTACAGGCGCGTCGATCGATGCGACGAAAGCTGTTCTGCAGACTGCGCGGCGCGCCCGGATGCAGATAGTCGAAGCCGAGGCAGATCGGTTGCTTAGAGCAATCACCACTTCGATGAGCGGCCCTGGAGCTGGTACTACTGACTCACAAGTGCGCACTTGCCGCGGGCAGCGGGAGGTCGAACACTCGAAGTGCTGAGCAACGATACCTCGAAAGAGCGCGCCCGATCGAGGCAGCACGACAGAAGCAGGTCTCCGTCGGGGGGTACGACTGTCATCTATCTGCCTGACGGACAGGGCAGGCTTGAGCCCACGGCCGTCTTCCCGTTCACCCCCTGCCATCAACTGCACACGACACGACGACTACCTCGATGAAGACGGCAGGTTCGTGGTCGTATCGGGCCGATCCTGATCCGCACCGCCGGACACGCGATCTTGGTGGATCCGTATCGATGTCGTCCGAAGACGACCCATCGGCGCCGACAGTAGCGGCCGAGCCGTGCCGGGCCGGCTGCCCTTGGGGAACGCGCGGCACTTGATGGCGGCCGAGGAGTGGAAACACAGGTCCGGCAGTCAAGTGCTCGACGGACCTGATCCGACCGCCGTGCAGCGGCCGCTTGATGGAGCCAGCGATTTTCGTCTCCGCTGGCGATCTCATCGCTCCTGGTGTCGCCGTCCTCAACACCCCTGGTATGCCCCGGGCCACAGCAGCCTGATCGTCGCCATCCGACCGGCGCAGACCTCAACCGGGTACTCATTCTCGGCGACGTCATGCACCAGGCGCAGGTCACCGAGCAGAACTGAATCCCGTTCGACGTAGATCCGGAGCGCAGCCTGGACACCCGGTGCAACGTCCTGCAGGCGGCGAACGGCGGTGCGACCACTTTGGCCACTGGTCACTTCAGCGACTCTGTCTTCTGCCAGCGCGGCCCCGTGACTCGATCATTCCCCGAACCGGCCCATGAGGCCTTCTGTCATTTATCAGCGGCCGTGTCCCAGCCGCGGAGGCTCGTGTTCCGTGATTGAGTCTCATCTTTCGGATCGATCGGTTACTGCGCTGGGGGAAGTTGCCTACTTGGTGGAGTGAACCGTGGCGGTCGGTTCTGCCTGGTCAGCGCTGCGAGACCTTCGTCGGCTGAGCAGGATGCCTCCCAGGATCAATGCCATCCCGACAATCTGTCTTGCGGACAGGCGGTCGCCCGACAAGCTCGTCCCGAGCAGCACGCCGGTGACAGGGTTGAGGAGGCCGATCAGGCCGACGGACGCTGCGGTCAGATGGCGCAGACCGCTGAACCAGGCAAGGTAGGCGATGGCGGTGGCCACCACAGTGACGTAGGCAAAGCCGCCGATGGCCGGTAGGTCAAGGCCAGGTGGTGCGCCCTCGAAGACGATGGCGAATGGGAGCAGAGCAGTTCCGCCTGCGATAAGTTGCCAGGCGGTGGTCGCGAGCAGATCGCCAGGGCGGCCCCACCTCTTGGTCAGTGCGTAGCCGAAGGACGAGATTGTGACCGCGGCCAGAGACGCGGCGACTCCACGCACGTTGACGGTCGTTTGCGCGGTCCCAAGCATGAGGCAGACACCGCAGATTCCGGCAGTTGCCCCGATGACGACGGAAATCGTGGGGCGTTCGGCGAGAATGGCCCAGGCGAATAGGCCCATGGTGAACGGCGCAGTCGACATGATCGTCGAGGCGAGACTTACCGGCAGGAGCTGCGATGCGACGTAGATCAGGGCGAAGAACGCACCCACGTTGCACACGCCGAGCACCGCAGACTTCCACCACCAGTCGCCCGCAGGGCGGCGGCGTGCCAGACAGTACAGCAGCAGGCCCGCCGGAAGCGCCCGGATCGCCGCGCCGTACAGCGGGTGACCGCTGGGCAGGTATTCGTGAGTTATGAAGTAGTTAGTGCCCCAAGCAACCGGCGCGACGGCGGTGATGGCCGCCCAACGAAAAGTAGCTTCCACGGAAAACACTATATCTTCCCAGGAAGATATAGTGTTCTCCGTGAGTGAAAACTTGGACCACGTAGCCCGCATCCAGGCGGCCTGGCAAGCAGAGCGGCCGGATCTCGATGTGTCGCCGCAGGGTGTGATCGGCCGGCTGCACCGGATTGCTGCCCAGTTGACTTGCGAATTGAATGCCGTCTATGCGAAGTACGGGGTGACCGAGGGGGAGTTTGACGTCCTTGCTGCCCTGCGCCGCGCCGGCGCGCCGTACGAACGAGCGCCTGGGGAGATCGCGCTGCACACGATGGTCACCACGGGCGCGGTCAGCAAGCGGGTCGATCGGCTCGAGAAGGCCGGGCTGGTGCACCGCCGCCGTAGCGCCGTCGACGGCAGAGGGCGGATGGTGCGGCTTACTCCGGCCGGCAAACGCCTGATCGACAAAGCTTTCACAGCTCACATCGCCAACGAACATCGGCTGGTCGAGTATCTGACCTCCGAGGAGGCCGATCAACTGGAAGCGGTGCTCACTAGCTGGCTTGCCCGAATCGAGCCGACTGGGTGAGGAATGAAAGCCAGAATGAGATGACGAATCGATGAGCAAGGAACTGAGGCTGAACTTCCTTGATGACCTCCGCAGGTTGCGTGTGATGGCGCGTGCCGCCGCCGGCGGACTCTTTACTACCGCCGGCGGCACATGCTCGATTGTCGCCGCGTCGACCGATGGCCCACATCCGGCGTAGAAGCCGGGTCTGCCGACGGTGACGCCGGATGTGCCCAACGTGACGCCGGTAGAGCGTTGGGCGCCTGGCCAGACGAACTGATGAGCGGCATCGATGCCGCTCATCAGTTGTTCGTGCGGAGGGACTGGTAATCACGCGATTTGTCGCCTGAACGATTAAAGCGACTGCCATCGCGAAGCGGGCCGGATCTGGCCGAAAACCGAGCCGGAGAAGTGGCCCCCAGCGATTACGGTGTCGGCTCCGGCGAACTCTGCGATCACTCGCCGCCGGGTGGCCTCGCTCTGGTTCGGGTCGACATCGAAGATTGGGTTCCAGTTGGCTTCGCCGACCTGGATTTGACAGTGCATGACGTCGCCGAGCACCAGGATCTGTGTGGGGTCGTTGCCCGCAGCATCGGTGACCACCAGACTGCTGTGCCCCGGAGTATGGCCTGCGGTGCCGACAACGTGGACACCGGGAGCGATCTCATCGTTTTCAGCAACGAACTCGATGATCCCTTCCAGCGGACGCTGGACGGCGATCGGGTTTGGCCCGACGACCTCGTCGGTGCCGGACCAGTATTTCCATTCGGCCGCCGCCACCAGATGGCGTGCGTTTCGAAAGGTCATTCCGGCGGCAGTTGCGTCCGACGCGACCGATGGGGCCGGTGCAAGCTCGGTGGTCCAGCCCACGTGGTCGTGGTGAAGGTGGGTGTAGAAGACGGTGTCGATGTCCGCGGGCGCGAGCCCTTCGCCGGCGAGACTGTTCAGCAGTTGGCCGGACTCAAAACTGGCGAGTCCGGGTACGTCGAATTGTACCGACCCCAGGCCGAGGTCGACGAGAATGTTGTTCGTCGGCGTACGGATCAGGAAGCTGCCGATGCTGACCTCGAACCGTCCGTCGTCGTCGAGCAGTTCCTGGTAGCGGGACCATCCGCCGCTGCTGCCGGTGAAGATCGCGGCGGCATCCAGCCGTCCGTAGCCGTCCGGCAGATAGGTGACAGTGGCTTCGCCAACTGCTTGTTGACTGCGTTGCGCAGCCTTCATGTGCACTCCTCAGAACCGATGGAACCTGGCGATTCGAGTCTTGAAGGTGCTCAAGCAGACGACAAGTACGCACTTGCAAGTCAGTGGTCGTCGCCGAACTCGACAGACCATTCTTCTGCCCAGCGCCGCAGTGGCTTGAGTGAGTCGTAGAGCCGGTTGCCCGATGGTGTCAGATAGTAGGCGCGGGCCTCGTTCTGCGTGACGAGACCGGCGGCCTTGAGTTCGGACAGCCGCGAGTGCAGAACCGTCGGCGATGCCTGGTCACAGCGAGCTCGGAGATCGCGGAAGCCAACAGCGCCGTCGCGAAGCTCCCAGAGGACTCGCAGCATCCATCGGCGGCCGAGCAGGTCGAGCACGGCCATGATGGGGCGGCCCGTGCTCGAGCCCCGCACCGGCCTTCCTGGTAACGGCAGCCGTCCGGTCGGTTCGCCGGACGGCGGTTTGCGCGCTGCGGGCATCAATTTCCCGTGGTCGTGGTGGCTTTCATCACCTATCCTAGTGATACAAAAAGCGTATCAATAGGAGTGTGGGATGGACCCGATCGAGCCGCCGTACGAACCGCGCATCGCTGACCTCCTCCGCAAGTTCATGCCTGCCGACGCCGACATCGAGCCATTGGCGCTGTTCAGGTTGTTCGCCCTGCATCCGGATCTCGCGGACAGGATCCGCCCATTCGCCTCCGGCCTGCTCAATCACGGGCTGCTGCCCGCCCGCGATCGCGAAATCGTGATCGCCCGTACGACCGCGGTCTGTGGCGCCGAGTATGAGTGGGGAGTGCATGCCGTCTTCTTTGCGGGGTCCTCCGGGCTCAGTCGAGCCGATTACGACCTGCTGGCCGGTGACCGAACCGATGGACTGGCGGGGCCGGATCGACTGCTGGTCACGGCCGTTGAGGAGTTGCTCGACATGGCGACGCTTTCTCGGCCGACGCGATCGAAGCTCGTGGGACGCTACAGTGTCGCGGAGGTCCTCGAGTTGATTCTGCTGGTCGGTTGGTATCGATCAATAGCAACGCTCGTCAATGCGACCGCATTGCCCGCTGAGAAGTGGGCCGCTCACTTTCCGGCCAATCGACTCAAGGGTGCTGACCTGTGATCGTGCCGATGTCGACGGCGGTACGCGGAATTGTTTCGGCCGGGCTGGTCCGTCGTTGGCAGCCTTCTGGTGGCGGCGGGATGTGCCGGAGGCGACTCTGATTCGAGTCCAGTCAGCTCGCCCGTCTCGCCCTCGCGTAGTCCACAACTCCGTAGTCGAGTCCTGATCAGCCATTGAGTCACCCCTGTCCCCTTCGGTTGTCACGCCCTCGGGGTCGGTTACATGGCTTCAGTGTGTTCCGTGTCCACGCGATGTGCGCGCCGACCGCCCCATCGAGCGGTTGGCCGGCTGTACCGCGACGGGGGCCTGGGGACATGCGAGAAGGGCGCCAGGCGACGAACTGGTCCGTTGGTGCCACCGTTGTTGCATGTGGAACGTGAGCCCTCCCGGCAGATGCCGTGGTCGAATGGGTCGGCGCCGCCGGGAGGACAAAGCGGTGGTGTTCACGAACTGTGAAGCGTATTCGGCGGGAACTCTTGCTGGTTCTACAGCGCCTCGCTTGCGATTATCGACCGATGATGGATCGGTTCGATCGTCCGCGCGCGGGCTCGCGCGGAGGGGTTCAGGTGTGGTTGCCGGATGGCCGCCCGGCTGATGCGTACTCGGCGATGTGCCCGTCGCGCAGAGCGCTGGACCGGATCGCAGACAAGTGGACTGCGCTGATCGTGGGTGCGCTGGGGTCGTCGGCGTTACGCTTCGGTGCGTTGAGTCGGTCCGTCGACGGCATCAGCGAAAAGATGCTCACTCAAACACTGCGAAGCCTGCAACGCGACGGCTTGGTGTCGCGCCGCGTCGTGCCTGGCGCGGTGTCGGCTGTCGAATACGAACTGACCGCGCTCGGCCGCACGCTGGAAGGCCCGTTGACGGCGATCAGGGACTGGGCTGAGCTCCACATCAACGAGATCGAGGCTGCCCGGGCCGGTCACGACGCCGAGAGCCGGGACGACTAGGCGCCGGTGGATCGGCGCTCAACGTGCCGCTGGTGGAACGATCGCTCGACACGTTCTACGATACACATTATGTATCATCGTGGATGGGTTGAGATCGCCGATCAGATCTTCATCCGAACGATCGAAGACATGCAGGTCAACGTAGGTCTGGTGGTGTCCGACAGCGCCTGTCTCGTGATCGATACCGGCCCCTCGTTGGCCGCCGGCAGGGAGCTCGCCGATGCGGTGCGCTCCATCACCAGAGCTCCGTGGTCGATCGTCAACACACATGCTCACGTCGACCATGTGCTGGGCAACGCTGCGTTCGGTCGTACCACGGTGTGGGGACAGCAGCGGAGCCGTGAGCACCTGGCCCGTCCACTCGACACGCAATGGACGCGGATCGGTATGCCGCGGACAGTGCCGGATCTCCTCGGAGAACGGGTCATGCCGCCCGATCAGCACGTTCACGAGAGCAAGTCGCTGCGAGTTGGTGGTCGCACCGTCGAGTTGTTGCATCCTGGACGCGGCCACACGGACCATGATTTGGTCGTCTCGGTGGTTGATGCGGGTGTCGTGTTCGCCGGAGATCTCGTCAAGGGAGATGGTGTCCCGTGGATGGGTGACAGCTTCCCGCTGGAGTGGCCTGGGGCCCTGGAGGCGTTGGCGGACTTGTCCGCCGGAATCGTTATTCCCGGTCATGGTCCACCGCTGTGCCGAACCGATGTCGTGGCGCAGCAGCAGGTCATGGAGTCCGTGGCTGCGACGGCCAGTGCCAGCTTCCGGTTCGGCGCCTCCGTCGAGGCGGCCGCAGCTGAGTTGCCACTACCGGCACCGACTGCACTTGTGGCGGCCGCCCGCGTCTACCGTCAGCTCAACGGTCGCCGGAAGCCACTAGCGGGGTCGGTGCAAGGCCGCTGAGAGATTGTTGACAGCGCCCTTGCTGACTCTGCTGGCAGAAGAAAGTCATAAGACGAGTTCACAAGCCGACATCCCAGCGGTTCGGGCAACACGCCGCCGTGTCGTCTTGCGAGGCGGTTTGCTCAGCGCGGTTGCCGCGGTCTTGTAGCAAGACTCATGAGCACCGATCCCGCCGCGGCGGCCGACACGGCCATCCCTGCCTCGCTTCAGCCACCAACTGGAGATCACCGACGATTGATCCGTGTCGCTGTCGATCACCCTTGCGGACGCTCGCATCCTTGCGGTTCAGGCGGCCGCGCCCTGTCGGGTCTTCCCCTCGTTCGGCGGGTTCAGTCTCGGTGACGGGCCACCGCCGAGCCGGCACGCAGATGGCGAAGGCACTGCAGGTCGCGCGGACCGTGACGCCGGAGCACTTGCCCTACATGAATTTCGGTACCACCGACCGGGCGGAACTGAAGACGAACGTCCGTCAGTTCGTGGATACGGTCAAGCCCCCGCTGTTGTGGTTGGACCGGCATCCGCACACGGTTGGTGAATCCGATCGCTGCCATGCATGCCAACGAGACGCCACCCCAGGACGCCCTTTCCGGTTGGAGCTTTGGGAGCAATCGCGTGATCACCACCCTGGTGAGCGGGGCTCGGGCCGCCCGCTGGGCCGGCGGTTCCAGCCCAGCTGCCGCCGCCGGCAGTTATGCGCGGCAGTGGTTCCTGTTCAACAGCCGCACATCGTCGGCGGCAACTGTGCCCCCTTCGCCTTCGGCGTTGTTTCTGCGGCGATAGTTGTGGGTGGCTGGGACGGCATCGGCGACGGTATCGGGCGTCTATGACGCCGACCAGCGCCAGTGCACGCTGACCGTCAGCTTGACCGCATCCGGTACGACGGTCCACATCGCCTTCGGTGAAGCGGGAGATCGGCCGGTCGCAGGCGATTGGAACGGTGACGGATCCGACGACATCGGGGTGTATCGGACCGCGGACGCCAATTTCGATCTTCGGCTGCCCGATGGAAAGGTTCAGGCCATCAACTACGGCGATTCGGATTGGTGCCCGATGGTCGGCGACGGTCGCGAAGAGCCCGCTGTCGTGAACTCCGACGTTCCGCGGTTCATACCGAGTCAGCCGGATCGATGCAGTTGAGCGCACCGAGTCAACCGCCTACGGGAACCGTGGCGACAGCCCGCTCGTGGGTGACTGGGATGGAAACCGCACCAGCACCCACGGCGTCGTTGGAAACAGCTGAGACCCTCATCGAGGTCGATGCCGGAAGAAGAGCTCCCGATCGGTAGGGTCCGGCCACGGGCGTGACCGACTCGGCGCTGGACCGTCGTACGGCTCGCGGTGATGTGGCTCCGTGGTGAGAATGCCCTCGCCGCCGGTAGCGGCGGCGAGGGCGTTGCCAACCTGGGGAACCCGGTCCGCTCGGATATTGCCGGTGACAGTGATCCATTCCCCGTCCTCGTCGTACCCGACAGGTATGGCGCGGTGATCGCGCAACAGAGCATTGACCTGCGCCGACGTCGACTGTGGGGCTTCGATCTCAAACCGATCGATTGGAGCGCAGACCTGCGTTGCGGCCTGCCGAAGAGCTGCCGCAAGGACCACCGCTGTGAGCAATCGGAAGTCTTTCGCCGTGCTGGAGATGGACTTGTCGAAGCTGCCGTATGCCGGGCTTTGGCGAGCCCAATAGCCGGTCCGGGTGACGAGTACACGAGCATCATGGATCGGCCAGCCGGAGAGGCCGAACCGGAGTTCGTGATGGACAGTCTCTTCGATCGCTGTGAAGAACGATCGTGGCATCGAGCCGAGTTCGACGTCGAGTGCGACCTTGATTCCACTGCCCGGCGGGGCCGGTTCGACTCGCAGCCCGATCGTCGCCAGGTAGGGATTGTCGCCGGTCGCGATGACGTCGAAGGATTCACCGACGCCGATCAGTTGTTCACTGCAGCTCATCCCGATTTCGCCGAACTGAACAACGATTCCGTAGACCGTGGTCAGCAGCTCCGCCAGGACCTCCTGGTGAACTTCCCCCAGGAGCTCGACAGTCAGCTCACCGGTATCCGTATCGGTAGCCAGCTGGATCATCGGGTCGATGTCTGCCAGTTGGCGCAGTGCGCTTCCGAGAGCGGCACGCTGCCGAAGCTCGACCGGCCGAACGGCCACGTGCACAGAGGCGCGCCGAGCGGTGGCGGTATGCCGCAGCCCGATCGATCCAACTCGGTCGCCGATTCTCGCGTCGTGCCAGCCGCGGACACGGGCGATGTCGCCGGCGTGCACTTGTCTCGCCGCAGCCCAGCCGGCCGGTACTGCAACCTCCAGAGACTTGATCCGCTGCGGATCCCGTCCATCAAGGCTGAGACGATCGCCAACCCGAAGCCTCCCGGACCACATCCGGAGCAGACTGCTTCGAGGCACGTCCGGGCCGGCCTCGACGGTGAATACCGTTGCGGCGGGCTCGGTGGACGTCAACTGGTTGCTATCGGCAAGGCGTTGCAGCGCGGACATCAGAGTCTCTACACCAAAGCCTGTGCGGGCTGATCCTCCGGTGACCGGCCAGAGGTCACCTCGGCGAGCCGCCGTCCAGGCGGCAGACTCGAGCTCCGCAGGAGAGAGCGACACTCCGTCCAGCCAGCGCCGTAGAACGTCTTCGTTCTGGTCGGCCACGATCGAGAGCAGTTCGTCCACGTCGCAGGTGTCCAGATCGACCGCTGGTTCGCCGATCCGCGCACGCAGCGACCTGATCGCCGCGTCGGGATCCGCGTCCGGGCGATCCTGCTTGTTGAGGAAGACCACTGTCGGAACGCGGAGACGGCGCAGCGTCCGGCCCAGGAGCACTGTCTGAGGCTGAATCCCGTCGACGGCCGAGACGACCAGCACAGCCGCGTCCAGGACGAGGAGAGACCGCTCAACTTCAGGAATGAAATCGGGATGCCCCGGGGTGTCCAGCACATTGATCTGACGGCCTTCCAGCAGGAACGACGCGACCGCGGCGCGGATTGTGATTCCACGGCGGCGTTCGACCTCCATGCCGTCGGTGACTGTCGTGCCGGCGTCGACGCTGCCCAATGAGCGGATGGTTCCGGTCCGGAAAAGGAGCTGCTCGGTCAGTGTGGTCTTGCCAGCGTCGACGTGTGCGAGCATGCCGATGTTGAACGGGAGATGCATCAAATACTCCGGATCAGGCTTGATCGGGAATCAGTGCACTCGGCAACGGCGGACTTTGGTCGACGCCGCGCCTCTCCGGGAGTGCACGATGCTTAAGCTGAACGACGCATGACGCAACGCTAACACGTCAGTTTCGCTCATCGCCGAGATTTGCCAAGCCCAACACTTCACTGTTCGTGAACGCTGAGACCTGTTCAGACTGAAGGATCGCAAGGCTGACGAGAGGTCGCTGACAGATCGTTGCAAGGTTGAGCAGAGACGGTGTCTATGGCCGTCAGTCATGCGACGGTCGGGGCCGTCTGTCGGGAACCGCGCCTGGGCTGATGGACGGCCTCCCCATCGAGAGGAAACGGATCGAAAGTTGGCAGCTGCGGCGATCCGGCGGCGCGCAGCTCGGACCGGCGTGCGCAGCTTGTATCGACGACTCGTGGACTGGCGATGCGGCATCAGCTGGAGCCGGTGATCTGCCGTGAAGCAGGCTTCGTTGCCGGCGGAGTGCAAGCCAGTTGACCGAAGGGCCCTCGCGGGCCCACCTGAGACGCAACAGTTCCTGATCGCCCATGTGCTTGCCCGTATACCGATCGGCCGTCCGCGGCGATCAGTTGGCCGAGCAGCGATGGCAGTGGTCCTGGACGTGGTCGCATTGACCTGCCGTCTCGGATGGCTCGTGCCGGAGCATCATCCTGCGTTGATTAGCTATTCGCTCGGCGGCGGTGTCCTGACGGCCGCGGTGCTGGTGCTGGCCTGGCGGGCGCGGAGATTCGAACGCGAGGCCGATGACATCGCGGCCGACCGACTGAACGCTCCGCTCACCCCTTCGATCCTCCGTTTCCTCGCATCCCCGTTTTCGCCCGTCGTGATCTGCGACGGTCGCTACCTGATCGGACCAAATCATGAAACCATTGCGTCTGGCAATCATCGGCCTCGGAGTCATGGGCCGGGAGATGTTTCGCTCGGTCGAGCGCCATCCCGATTTCACTTTGGTCGCAGCAGTCGATGCTGATGTGCGGGTGATCGAGCAGTTGGCACAGCTCCACCCGGAAGTCATGTTCGGTACGGACCCGTCGTCGGTCATCGGTGTGAAGTCGGTCGACGCTGTCTACATCGCCACCCCGCCGTCAACTCATGCCGAACTGGTGGTGCCCGCGCTCGAGTCCGGGCAGGCGGTGTTCTGCGAGAAGCCGCTCGCCGTCAGCCTCGCCGATGCGAAGGTGATGTGCGAGGTCGCCCAGCGAGCGACCACGGTAGCGGCGGTGAACTTCTCTCTGTCCGACCGAGCGGCGACCCGCTACTTGGCTGGAGTACTTGAGAATGGGGAGGTCGGTGACATTCTCGCCGTCGACATCAATTTGGCGTTCCCGGCCTGGCCGCGGACCTTCCAGACAGCGGCCGGCTGGGTGGGTGGGCGTTCTCAGGGGGGATTCGTCCGCGAGGTCTTCTCGCACTTCGCCTACCTGACAGACCGGCTCGTCGGGCGGCTCGAGCCGGTCGATGTCGGCGTGGCCTATCGCGATTCGGGCAGTGAGGCCACCGCGTCCGGGATGATGACAGCCGGACTGGCGCCAGTCAGATTCGCTGGAGTGGTCGGCGCCCGACCCGAACAGTACGAGTGGATTCTGACCGGCAGCCGCCGCTCTTTCCGGTTCACGAACTGGCGCGAACTGCACGCATCGAGCGGCGGTGACTGGGAACTGGTAGATCTGCCGGGTGAGCAGGGATCGGAAGCCTCCAGGTTGGCCCTATTCGCCCAGGCGATGCGTGGGACACCCAGCGCCGACTTAGCAGACTTCGATATCGCGTATCGAGTTCAACGGGCGGTCGAGGCGTTTCACGAGGAGACGAGATGAAAGCATTCCAGGTCACCGCTCCCGGAGAAGCCCGCGTCGTCGAGATGGCATCCAGGCCGCTGAAGGCCGCAGAGGCCCGGGTCAAGGTCGTTGCTGCTGGCATCAACTACCTCGACCTGCAGGGATGGACCGGGGGAGTGGGTCCGCAGGAGTACCCGTGGATTCCAGGTGGCGAGGGGAGCGGAGTGGTTGTGGAGACCGGCGCGCATGCGATCGGCGTGGCGGTCGGAGATCGGGTCTGCTGGCAAGGGGTGCTTGGGTCGTACGCCGACGAGGTGGTCGCTCCCGCAGATCGGCTGATTCCCATCCCGGAACACCTGACATTCGACGAAGCCGCGGCTGTCCTGCTGCAAGGGCTGACCGCGCAGTACTTGAGCGCGGATGCGTACCGGATCAGGCCCAAAGACCTGGTAGTGGTGCACGCGGGAGCCGGCGGCGTGGGCATGCTCCTGACCGGTTTCGCGAAGTCGATGGGGGCAACGGTCATCACGACCGTGTCGACCGACGCCAAGGCGATGCTGTCGCTGGAGGCTGGAGCTGATGAGTCAGTGCCGTATGCCGACTTGGTGGAGATCGCCAAACTCCGGGCGGCGGCCGTGTACGACAGTGTCGGCCTTGCGACTTTCGAGCAGTCACTGTGTTGCCTCGCGCTACGCGGAACGCTGGTGTTGTATGGGCAGTCGAGTGGCGCGGTTCCGCCATTCGACCTGGGTCGGCTCGGCCCGGCTGGGTCGCTGATCGTGACCAGGCCGACATTGCGGCACTTCGTTCGCAGTCGGGCGGAACTTCTTGCGCGTGCCGACGACTTGTTCTCCCGAGTCGCGCGCAGCGAGGTACGGATCCGCTTCGGAGGTGTGTATCCGTTGGCCGAAGCGCCACAGGTACTGGATGCCCTGCGCTCCCGTTTCACTACTGGGAAGCTCATTCTGCAGCCGTAGAGGTTCTCACAGTGAACAACTGAACGGATTCGTCCAGACATCGTTGCTGGTAGACGGCACGCTTGCCAGACAGAGTGGAGAGGACCGACCCTAGGAGTTCGCCCACGCGCCTTCGACTGATGGTCCTTGCCTTGGCGCCTTTGCGGGCGGCACGGACACCTTCGTCGTTAGGGGGATCCTGCGCGTCTCGCGAAGGACCTGAACGTCAGTGAGGAGCGAGCGAGTTTTCTGGTGACTGTCTTCGCTGAGGCCATCGGCGTCTTCGCGCCCGTAGGCGCTGCGCTGACAGGCCGGCTTCCCCGGTGCCTGGTGCTCCCCACCGGTTCAGCCTCAACATCCTGGGAGACGTTCTGACGGCGATCCCTCCGACGTCCTGCGCGTCCTCGCCCCTCGCGCGGCCACCAGCGTGGGTACGGCACTGGTGACGCCGACTGCCGCCGTAGGCGCACCGGTCGGTACCTCCACCGGTGTCTATCGCCGGCTGGAGGGCGACCACATGTTCGCCGCAACCCTGACAGGGTTCGGCCTGATCGGCGTCGCGCTGGTCCTGCCATCCGTGCCGGCGCCTCCGCCAATCAGCATCCGCAGTCGGCTGGCGCCCCTTCGTGAGCGCAGCGTTGTGGACGCTCGCCACGTCACTGCTGGTGTTCTCCGGCGTGAACGCTGTCTATATCTACCTCGGGTCGACCTACGACCGCGTCACTGATGGCGACGGTGGCAGCCCGGCTATGTTGCTGTCGCTGTACGGCGTCGCAGCTCGAGGGCGATGTCGTCGCGGGTTCGCTGACTGATCGGCTCGGCAAGCGGCGGGTGAGATCGATGCAGTCATCGTTGTTCGTGCGCTCGAGCTCTTTTTGATGCCTTGAACAACCAGTGCGTGGGCTGGGCGGTCGTCTCGATCGTTGTCTGGGGAGTGACGGGTGGGCGTTCCTTGTTGCGCAGCAGCACAAAGTGGCGTTCGCCGGGTCCGAGACCGCTCCGTTGGCGATTGCGCTCGCGCTCGGCGATCAGTCTGTCGGTCGCGGCGGCGAGCCCGGTCGTAGCCGCCGGGCTGCAACTGGTCAGCGTCTACTATCTGGCCCCGGTCACGGCGATTCTCATGCGTCTTGGATCGGCAGCTGCGTAGGTGGCTCACTGGACGATCCGTGGCCACGCGCGAAGTACAGCTGAACGGACATCCAGACGTTACGGGACTCCAGGAATCAGCTGAGATGCGGGCGCGGGAAGCGTCCAGTTCATCGAGATTGGCTATCGCGTGAGTATCTCCGGCGGTGCATCATGAGACTATGAGCGGACTTGCGCCCCGGAATAAGCTCCGGCCCACATTCCTGGACGACCTGCGAAGGCTCCGGGTGCTGCGGGAGTTCCGCGAGCGGGGATCGGTCACCGACACGGCGCTGGCCATGCACCTCACGACTTCGGCCGTGTCCCAGCAGCTCTCCGGATTGTCACGTGAGTTGGGCTTTCCGGTCACTGTGAAGGTGGGGCGCAAACTGGTTCTGACGCCAGAGGGGAAAGCGCTGCTCGACCATGCCGACGCTGTTTTCGCTCGGCTTGAAGAGGCGCGCGTCGACCTGCAGAATTGGAGTCCGGCCGGTAGGTGCCGCATCGACGTCGGTGGGTTCTCGAGCATTCTGACCGGTCTTTTGCCCGGAGTCGTGCAGCTGATGCGGGTCCAGGCTCCGCTGGCTGATCTCAGGCTTCATCAGGTGGAATCACCGGAGCTGTTCGACCGGCTGGACGACGGCACCGTGGATGTCGCGCTGTCGTTGAGCTTTCGGGGTTCCCCGGAGCCGGATGACTCGCGTTACCACCGAGTCGAGCTTGGTGTCGATGTCTTGGATGTCGCGCTGCCTCGGGATCATCCTGCTGCGGACGAAGCCACCGTCGCCCTCCGAGATCTTTGCGGCGAGGAATGGATCTCCGGAACTCCTGGGGGCTCCTGCGACGTTCTTCTGCAGACGGCGTGCAACGCGGCCGGTTTCACGCCACAGATCGTCCACCGGCTCGAGGACTGGCTGTCGACGGCAGCGTTCGTCGCCGCCGGTCAGGCGATCACTCTGATACCCCGGCTGGCCCAGGTCACGCTGCCAGCCGGCTTGGTGATCCGGCCGCTCCGTGGCCCAGTGCCGGAGCGCTACGTGTTCGCGGCGATTCGACAGGGTGCGCAGAACGATCCGTACCTGGTCGAGCTGCTCGAAAGTCTGGTCCGATCCGCGAGCTCGCTGCGGAGTGCCGCGGCAGCTCAGGTCGGCGAGGCGTAGTAACCCATCAGATTCGCCAGATCGGCTCAGCCCTGCACAAGATCCGTAGGCTGGGAACGGACCCACCGCGAGAATCACACGCAATTGACGGGCGCGATCGGCCTTCGTCGTCGATCACCTCGATAGGCCCGAGTACCAGGAACTCCACAGGCCACCTTCGCCGTGCTCCGATGGCGACATCAGTCTGAAGCGAGCCCGGGCCGATCAGCTCCGGGCACCGTGAAGAATTTTTACACTCGGCGATTCAGCATTCCTTCACGAACGGGAAGGGCGCATCGTCGGAGTCTTGCTGTTGTCGTTCACCGTTGATGCGGTCGAAGAGTGTCGAAGCCGACGGCGGTGTGGTCGTGAGCGCGGCTTCTTCGAGTCTACGAGGTCGAGGTCACGCGCGATCGAACCTTGGAGATGCCGATTGAGCCCACGAACGGCGCTCAGGTGCGCAACATTGTTGTCTGCGCGACTCCGCCGTCTCGACAACTTTCACGTCTTTCCGGATCCGGTCGGAGAAGATCGTGTACTTCGGAGCTCGGCCGTGACCCCGAAGCCGCACTGAACGAAGCCGTTGCGAGAACGACCCTTGTTTCTCGCCCCCGTCGCTCATCACCCTGGAGATCCGGGTGATCGAGAAGCGAACGGACGTCTGCCCATGAAAGTTGTTGCCCTGAGCTCCAGCCCACGGTCGGCGGGCAACTCGCGACTGCTGACTAGAGCTGTTCTCGAGGGTGTCCTGGAGGCCGGGCACGAGGTGGAGCTGATCGACCTTCCTGGTCGGGTCGGCGAGCCGTTGCGGGACTGCCGGGTCTGTCGTCGGGCCGACGGAGCCTGCGCCATCGAAGACGATTACGAGGCAGTGCTTGGACGCCTACTCGACGCGGATGCCGTGGTGCTGGCGACGCCGCTGTACTGGTACGGCGTCTCCGGGCAGCTGAAGATCTTCATCGATCGGCTGTTTTGTCACACCAGCAATTCGGCCCCGAAGCCCGAGATCGTGCTCAAATCCTTGGTCGGAAAGCGGCTGCTGGTGGTCATCAGTTCGGAGGAGACCTATCCGGGAGCCATCAGCGGCGTGGTCGCGCAGTTCCAGGAGCTGTCGCGCTACCTGCACTGGCAGTTCGCGGGCGTCGTTCGCGGTGTCGGCAACTCCCGCGGCGAGGTGGCCCGCGACCCGGACCACTCCGTCGAGCTCGCCACGGCTGCCGGCCGACGCTTGTTCGACCGGCTGGTCAGCGACTACCAGATCGACACTTTGCGGAGCGGTCGTGTCTGGGGCTGACGGGCCGGAGCAGCCCGATTCGGCGGACGGTCCGCTGGATCGGCTGACTGCGGTCATGATCATCGTCGGGGTGTTCGCGGCCATTAGCCTCTTCCGTGTCCTGGCGCCCACCGTCTGGAAGGTCGTGCTCTGGCTTTCGTGAGTACTCAGATGTTGAACGTGCGCTGCAGCGATATGGACAGAAATCCGCAACGATTCGGGCGGGTCTCGAACGGTGCGAATCGGTAGCGTTCCAATCATGACGACGAATCAAGATTTGCCCACAGCGGCCGTGCTGGGGCTGGGGCCGATGGGCCGCGCGCTCGCCCACGCACTGCTCGCGTCTGGTCACCAGGTCACGGTCTGGAACCGCTCACACGGCAAGGCCGCAGAACTCGCTGCAGCCGGCGCCAAGGTCAGCGACAGCCCTGCCGACGCCGTAGCCGATGCCGCCCTGGTGGTTTTGTGTCTGCTCGATTACCAGGTCGTCGGAGACGTGTTGCTGGCGGCCGGCGGAGCACTGGACGGCCGGACGGTGGTGAACCTGACCTCCGGATCACCGCAAGCAGCCCGGTCGACAGCGGAGCAGGTCACGAGCAAGGGGGCAAGGTATCTCGACGGAACGATTCTGAGTCCGGCAGCGACGATTGGCACCTCGGACGCAGTCCTTCTCTACAGTGGATCCTCTGCTGTCTATGAGGCGAACAAGGTCTCGTTCGCAGCGTTCTCCGGATCTCAGAGGTACCTCGGAGAGGATGCCGGCCGAGCGGCCGGGTACGACGTAGCGCTGGTCGGCATGTACTGGACGGCGGTCGTCGGAGTGATCCACGGCCTGACGCTTGGCAAATCCGAGGGTATTGAAGCCGCCGAGCTCGTTGCCTTCAGCCAAGGAATCATCGGCCTCCTTCCGGGGTACATTCCTGTCCTGGCCGAGTCGATCGACTCCGGCATCCATCCCGGTGACGCCTCTACCTTGAGATCCACCGCGGCCGGGATCGAGCATGCGCTGCACAGTGCTGAACAGCGCGGCATCGACCCCGGGCTGTTGCGGGCTGCTGCGGCGTTGACCCGGCAGGCGATTAGGGACGGATACGGCGACGAGGCAGTCAGCCGGCTCAGCGACACCATCCGTGCCGGGTTGCCAAGGAGTTGATAGCCACACCGCAAGCCAAGGCCGGCCGTCTGACGATCAGACGGCCGGTCGACTGCTGTCAGCTGCTGACTGCAGCCAACGCGTCGACCAGCGGCTGCCCGAACAGCAACGGGTTCCGGCTCGTCGACAACGCAAGCACACCGGTCAGTTGCGGTGTCACCATCGATGTCCCTTGCAAGTAGCCGTATCCGCCAGGAACAGGCCGGTGGCGGAGTTGTAAAGCCCTGCGCCCATGAGTTGAAGGTCGCCGCCGGAGGTGGCCCGTTGCTCGGCGCCGAGCCAGCCGTAACGGATTGGGCCTGTAGCGGTGAGGCGATGCCGTACTCGTCGAAGTTGCTGCGAGGTCTTCTACTCATTGGCATCCCCGAACCACTGATTCGGTACTCGTCCCGTTGTATGTCGGATGTCGTCGATGGGGTTCCTGCGCCGTGGACCTCGGGGCGATCAATCGGATACCCCTCAACGTGCTGGCTCGGGCGGCGACTGCAGGCGCTCGTCGCGATTGCTGCTGGTCCCTCGGTCGGTGACGTGGGCGGATGGTCTGGTTTCGAGTGGGGCGCTCAGACGTTGGCGCTGTCTGGTTTGGGCTAGTGCGTTCGGCGCCGGCCTATCGCCTAGTGGGCTTCGGCTGCGGATGGCGTAGCGCTCGCGATAGGCCGCGATCTCAAGAAGCAGTTCTCGAGACATGGATTCGGACCAGGGTTGTGATGTGGCGGTCGCCTGGTCGGCCAGCCAGACGGCGCGTTGGGCGATCTGGGCTTCAAGTTCGCGGAGTGGAGCGATCAGGGTTGGGTCGGAGACGTGCGTGGCCGGCGTGACGAGGCCCGCGATGAGGTGCGGGGTGTGGCCGGTACGCCGCGAGGCTCTGGATGTCAGCCGCTCGACGCGCCGGTGGAGGACCGCGGCGATGTCGGTGGCGTTGTTCAGTGATGACTGGTGGACGGCTCGGCGTAGTACTTGTGGCACGTCGAGGTCGGCGGCTTCAGCGCGTCGAAGAGCCGTGATCAGAGGGCCGTAGGCAGGTGAGGCTTCGAGGGCGGCCAGGTCGGCGCGGTCCAGGCCGCAGGTGGCGATGGCGGGGGCGAAGCGGTTGCGGGCGTCCAACTGGCAGAGATGCTCGTGGATCGGGACGAGACGGTCTAGGCGAGTGGCGTTGTCGAGTTCTTGACGGATGACCTCGTGGGCGGAGAGTTCGACTCCGGCGTTTTCGAGGACGGCTTCCAAGACGTCTTGCATGGTCTGTTCGGAACGTGGTTCGTGGAGGTCATTGTCGGATTGGTGGGTGGCCACATAGGCGTGGTTGCTGTCCCGGCCGCGGGTCATGCCGACGTACATGAGGGCTCGGGTCAGCCGGTCGGTGACAAGGAGATGAGCCGTGTCGACGGTTGAGCCTTGGGCGCGGTGAGCAGTTGTTGCGTAGGCGAGCTCGACCGATTCCTGAACATAGCTAGCGGGCAGTGTCACTTGATGATGGTGGGCGTTCTCGACTGTGAGGGAGCCGTCTGGCCAGCGGTGAACGACTGTCCATTGGTCGCCGTTCTGGACGAAGCTGTGGCGTGCGTAGCGCAGGCGACGGTTGTTGAGGCGCGTGACGATGCGGTCGCCGATGCCGACTTGGTTGGTGTTGTGAAGGACTATCCCGTCTGGCTCGACCTCGCCCGTGATGATGCGGTCGAGGCGCGCACGGGCGTTCAGGCGAGCCACCGTTGTGTTGTCGGCTGCGATGAGCAGGCTGGTCTTACCGGCTGCAGTGTCTGTCATCCAAGCCCGGTATGCGGCGTCCTCCATAGCGTCGGATGTTCCGGCCAGTAGCCGCTTGTGGTCGTCGTACACGTCGATGACTTGGAGAGAACCGACGCGTAAAGCGAGGCTGGCGTCGCGCTCCCAGGCGTTGGTGAAGCGCCAGACATCGCTGAGTTCGGCGGCATCGGTGTCGCGGGCGATCAGGCGGAAAGCACCGCCGGTGTCGGCAGCACCGAGTTGGGCGTCGTCACCGACCAGTAGCAGCTTGGCGCCTGCGGAGTTTGCTTCCCGCGCGAGGGTGGCGAGCTCCATAGTGCCGGCCATTGAAGCCTCGTCGACGATGACCAGCTGGCCCGAGCGGAACCTCCAGCGATCTTGCTCGGCGCGCAGCGCGGCAACTACTTCCGACAGACGTTGTGCTCGACGTCGACGCCCCGCCTGATGTGCCTGCTGTACGGCGTAGTCCGTCTGCCGGATGCGGTTGCGTCGTTCCTCGGCGCCCAGGCCCGTCGACTCGTAGATCCACTTGGCGATGTTCTCGGCCGGTGACCCGATTGCGTCAGCCAGCACAGCGGACGCAGCTGAAGAAGGCGCGAGAGCGATGACCGATCCTTCGCCGTTGCTCGAGATCCAGCCTGTTGTCAGAACCGACAACAGGCTCGTCTTGCCAGTGCCGGCAGGACCAACGAGCGCTTCAACCCTCCGGCCGCTGCTGGTGATTCGACGCAACGCGATCTGCTTGTCCGCGCTCAAGCCGCTGTCCGACAAGCCTGAGATCTTGGGCGCTGAGGGATCACGGGCGAGCTCGAGCAGGAGCGATTCTGCTCCGAGGATCACAGGGGAGGTGAAGATCTGGCCGTTGTGGATCATGAAGACGCTCGAGCCGTCAGAGCGCCTCACAGGCGTAGTCACGACCTCCGGAGCTACAAGGTTGATCGATTGCTCTTCGGCGCGTTCGACGATCGACTCCAACACTGCGAACCGCTGAGCCGACGACACCATACGAACCAGCCGAGTTTGGCGAGCTGCTTCCGCCAGCAGGTTCCAGCGAGTCCAGGTGGCCCGCTTCGTCTGCAGCGCGATGACCACGGCGGCGGCGTACGCGTCAATCGTCGCAGGGCTGAGATCGGCGGCCGCCAATGGTCGGTCGTCGGCCAGATCGAGCGACTCTTGTATCGCCTTAAGCGCCGCCTTGCCGACTTTGTGATGGGCCCTCCGGCGCCAATCTTGCATGAGCGATGCGAGCGGTCGCGCGACGTGCTTGGGCGGTCGATTCATCAGCGTGGCCTGTTGGCGAAGTACATACATCTCGTTCCGCCCAGGTGGCGGCAAACCGTCGGACCGTTCCTCCAGAAGTACAGCTAGGTTCGATTCGATCTGTTCTGTCCTGGCCGAGAACTCCTCGATCAGCTCGTCGGGAACGACACTCAGCTCAAAGGCAGGGTTACGGCGTTTGCCACGTTGTCGCAGCTCCCAGCCGATGCCGAGCCGATGATTCAGATTGTCGGCGAGAAAGACGTTGTGGATCTCCGACATCGCCACGGCTGAACGGAACAGCACCCGGCCATCGATACTGCGCCATGCTCCATCCGGTCCCTGAACTCGGTTGGCGACCACGACGTGGGTATGCAACTGAGGGTCGCCGGCACGCGTGTCCCAGTGGTCGAAGGCGGCTCCGATCAGTCCCTTGGTCTGGATTTGGGCGATGCCTTGTTCTCCCGTGCGGGTGAGTATCGAGTGCTGTTCGATCAGGCCGAGTACCTGCTCAACTGCGTCATGATGCGCAGCGAGGATCTGCTCCTGCGTGCCAACGTCGGAGGTCGCCCACAAGGCCGAAACAGACTTAGCGGGGGAGAACGTCAGGTCGTAGCCAGCAACCGCATGCTTGGTCTTCTCGCGCATCACCGCGGCTCGAATCTGCCCAATCGCCTCGTACCTGGCACTGCCCGTTAGGTCAGAGTCCAGAGCATCGACCTGCTGCTGAATCCGCTCGGTCGGGCTCTTGTAGACCGGGTGAGGTCGCCCAAGCGGACGCTTCGTCATCGGGTCTTCAGCACGGCCGAAAAGCGCGGCCATCTGTCTCTCGGAAACCGCCGTTCCTGGGGCAGGTCCGCCGTTGGCCAAGCCGCTCAATCCGCTGCCCATCCAACGGCCAGGAGGGTAGCCGGACGCCGCGTAGTACGACGTGAGCGGCGTCGTCAGGTGCCGGTCGACGTCGCCCGAAGCCACATGCCGGAGAAGGTACCTGAAGCCTTCTCCGGCAGTCAGGCGATGCACTGTCAGCACGAGGTCCACCGCGTACGACGGTGCCTGAACTGCCTTCCGAGAAGCTCCATATACGTGTCAACGGCCCGTCGCGTCAGCGCGGGTTTCTGATCGGCCCCTCAGCGGAGCTGCCTTAAGTGCAAGAAGTGTGACGGTGGTCTGCCCTGCACTCGGCCCGAATCTTCAGAGCCACGCCCGTTGAGTGGCCGTAGGCAACCGAAGGGACGTGGAATGGACGACAGCAACGACACAGATGCCGTACGTCGGCGGGTCACAGAGCTGGCCGCTCGGGCAGAGGCGATCGTCGAAAGGCTGGAGGCGACCGCCGTCGACAGCAGATGGGCGATGACGGCGTTCAGTCGTTATCGAGTATGCGAGCTTCTCGGCATCATCCCGTATCTCCGGTACGACGGTGATCTGGAAGGCGATCCCGCGGTCCTCTATGACGAGGCCGCCGAGGCGTTGAACGACCTGGACGTAGCAATCGAAGACGTCAGTTGGCGACTGGCGCTCGCCGACTCTCTCAGGTCAGCCGCAACGGACGTTCGGAGAGTTCAAAGTGCGCGCGACCTATGAGGACCTGCTGCGTGCGGCACGGCGGAAAGCGATGCAAGCTTGTCAGATTCAGCACACCAACGGAGACGAATTGGTTTCTGGATGGCAGTCCGTCTTGGCCGCAACACGCGCCCACATGGCTCTGCTGCGGTACGACCTTGAGCTCAGCGACGGGCTGAAGCCTGGTGAAGCTGTCCCTGCAGGTACGACTGGACTGGGTGTCGTGGCGCAGGCGCTTGGAGCGGGCGCAGACCTCTTGGCGACGCAGGATTGGGACGAGGCTTCAGCTCGGGGGAGTCAGGCCAGCCTCGTTGCGGCGCGCGCTGAGGTTGCCGGCATCGCCCATATTGCTGGCCGGACGGTACTGCGTGACCTGGGTCGTACAAGCGGTATGGAACAGCACCGAGCGCTGCTGGACGAGTTGCAGGTGCTCAGGAGAGTTGTGCTTGCAGGTCGAGGATGCCCGGGACTCGGATACCTCCGCGACCTGGTGACATCGCACCCTCGGTATGGGACTGACGCTGCATCGCAGGTTGCCTGGATGGCTGTCCGCTGGGATCGAGCACATCACGAGGTCGAGCCCCGTGCTCTCCTGGTACGCGATCTGAGGTCCACTGCGGGGCAGCTCAGAACGGCTGGCGGCTACGCGAGGTATCTCGCGGGGTGCATCCTGGCTGCAGCGAATGCGGTTGGAGTCCACTCGCAGCTCCAGGCTCAGCTCGATCGTCTGCGGCGTGTGCTGCTCGCCGTCGATGCGAGCGCCGCCCGAGCCTCAACTTCATGGCAGCGTCGGGCGCCAGATATCGGCGGTAGCAGCGATACGCCAGGCGAGTTCGCCTTCTTGGATCTGAAGATGGCACTGGATGTCCTCCTTCGCCCACACGGAGACTTGCTGTCCCCGAGAGCGCTCATACCGCATCAGTCACAAGCGGCCGGCACGATCGATGCGCTAGATGAGCTACTTGGTGCAGCGGCAGAGGTTGCGTGGTACCAGCGAGATGCGGTGCACAGCATGATCTGCAACGGTCAACTATCCCTCCCTGGCCAAGACACGGATGGAACGTCGCTGCGGCAAGGAGCAAGCAAACGCCGGCCGCCGGCGGCCGATATCCCGGGGCAGTTCGCGGAGCTGACTGGGCTTCATACCTGGATTGCTCGTCAGTGGTCTGCCGCGGCGGCGTTGGCGCGTGATGTATCCAGCAGCGCACATCATCGACGGCACTCAGTGAACAAGCAGTCCCATGTGCGGCCACTCACGATCAGGCGCTGCGCCGTTGCTCCGGGCATCGGATCCCGGGATCAAGGACAAGAAGATGTTGGGCTGGCCCGTTGAGCGAGCAGGACCGAACATGGAGGTTTCTCATGGGCAGCATCAACGTGAGTGCTGAGGATCTGCACACTGCGCTCACCCGAGAGGTACGCAAGCTCGATTCGGGAACTGACTGGGCCCGTTGGCTGGATGCGGCAGCGCTCTTCCCGACGTACGGGTTCGGGAACGTCGTTCTGATCACGCTCCAAATGCCTCAGGCGAACTGGGTTGCCGCGGCGCAGGCGTGGGAACGGATGGGCCGGAAAGTGAGAGAAGGCCGTGCCATCAAGATCCTCGCCCCTGTCCGTTCGAACGTCCTCGTCGAGAAGGACGGATCGAGCGGCATCAGGGGCACCATCCACAACGGCATCATCGGCTTCAAGGTCGCGAAAGTCTGGGATGTCGCGCACACGGTAGGGCCGCCAGTCACTGTTCCACCGGTCGGCCGCGCAGCAGTGGCGGATGTCTGGCGGGCACTGTCAGCCGACGTGCAGAAGGCCGGGTTTCAGATCGATAAGCGTTGGGTCCCGGCCGAGACACCGAGCTACACCGACTACTCCGACAGACGAATCGTCATATCGAATCAGCTCGATACCGCGACCGCCGCCGCGCATCTGGCACACGAACTGGGTCACGTCCGTATGCATCAGTCGGCCTCAGTGGGGCAGGTTTGCGGCGGCATTCGCGAGATAGAGGCCGACTCGTTCGCCCACATCGCATTGGCGTACTTCGGACTGTCGGTGGAAGCGCCATCCTTCGAAGCACTTCCTGGTCAGGCGTCCTCAGCTGAACCGAGTTCTCCGGAGTCGGTTATCAAGGCCACAGGTGCGAGAGTCGTCAACGCTGCCCGGAACTTCCTCGAGACCACCGGCCGGAGGACCTCACCTGCAATGCAAACGGCTGGCATCGGACTGGACGTCATCTGGCAAGCGCCACCCACCGGTCCCGAGTTGTGAGCCGATCGTGGGAGCCAGCGAACGAGTTGCCGCACTCCGGCGGTCACGGGCACGCCAGGCGAAGATAGAGGCCGCGACGGCTCGAGCTATCGGCGCGCAGGTCAGTCTGATCCGGACCATCCAAGCCAAGGACGTCGCGATACGGCGATGGGATGAACGAGTCGCTGATGCGGAAGTCCATCTTGCAGCCAGGACGTCCGAACTGGCACAGGTGTGCGGCTCGGCGGATGCCGCTGCGGAGATCCTTGGCTGGAGCGTCCGTGAAGTCCGTCGCACTGTGAAGCTGGAACGAGAGCGGCGAGCCGAACCGGGAGGCGTCGATGTCATCCGGAGCTGAGCCCGACCCGCTCTGGGTCGCCGACCAGGTGGCGGCGTACCTGAGAGTTCCGAAGGCCACTTTGTATCGATGGCGCACCATGAACGTTGGTCCGCCTGCGAAGAAGGTGGGCCGCCACCTCCGCTACAAGTCGAGTGAAGTCATCAGTTGGTTCGACAACCTTGATGGTCAGGTGTCGGATGACGACCCGGCGTGATGTGAAGTGAGAAGTCCCTGCCCGAGCTTGCAGGGGATTACAGGGGTCGGGGCACTCGGGCAGGGACACATCAGGGATGGAACCGGTGGGCTGTACGGCGATGACACCGTACTGAGGGGTTAGGAAGGACTCCCACCGACCCCATCCAGTCAGGGGGAAGCGAGCAGCAGGACGCGGGCGCCAGTGGCTCGTTCGAATGAACCCTTGATGTCGCATGGCGGTCCGAGCACAGCAAAGTGCAGGAGGCTCGGCAGCATCACGGCCGTGATTCCCAAGCGGATGACCGCCTCGACCAGGGCGTCGAAGGCCGCGGGCCACGTGCCGGCTTCTTCTATGTAGATGTAGCTCATCGAGAAGCCGCTGACAGCGGCGTACAGCGCCATCTGGCGTTGAGCGAGCGCGACCTGAGCATCGACAACCAGCAGCTCTCGTCGGATGTAGCCAACCAGGAGCGGTCGGTCGAGGTCCTCGGCGAACCCATCAATCCGGTCAGCAGGGCTCAACCCTCGTCTCGCCACCGACGGAACGCATCGTTCAGGCTGGCCCACAATTTGGCGCCCCAGATGCGCAAGCGAGAGTTGCTCACGACAGTTGGTCATCGGTTGCGTCCATCTTCTGCAGATCCTTCAGATAGGCGAGGCCGCCGCTTGTCGCCGACCGCTGGTAAGCCTGCCGGTCCGGCGATGGACAGCGATACCGTGTAGCCGGACATTTGCGGACATTTCGTGTTACGGTCCGACTAGACATTTACAGACATCTACTCGCAAGTAAGGTCTGGTTGGGTGATGACTAGAGAGATTCTCCGGCGGGCCATCTTCGACGCTCAGCTCTCTGAAGAGGACTTGGCGACGAAGCTGGCGGTCGACCCGAGGACCGTCCGCAGGTGGTTGTCCGGCCAGGTTCCGCGTGCGCGAAGGCGCGCCGAGGTTGCTCGCCTCCTGGGTGTCGATGTGGAGACGCTCTGGCCTGCTTCGAGCGCATTGGAATCTTTAGATGATCAGCCGGCCGAACTGGTGGCGGTCTACCCGCGCAGAGTTGCCATAACCCAAGGGGGCTGGCAGTCGTTCTTTGCCTCAGCCCAGTCCGACATCGGCGTTCTTGCTTACAGCGCTCTCTTTCTGGCTGAGGATGCCAGGATCGTCAGGCTTCTCTCCGAGAAGGTTGGAGAAGGAGTCCGGGTTCGGATCGCTCTGGGGGACCCTGACGGGCACCACGTTGGTCGCCGCGGCATCGAAGAGGAGATCGGTCCGGCGATGAGCATGAAGGTCCGAAACGCCATCGTGTTGCTGAAGCCTCTCCTGCAACTGGACGGGATCGAGTTCAGGTTGCACGACACTGCTCTGTACAACTCGATGTATCGGTCAGACGGGCAGATGCTGGTCAACCAGCATGCCTTCGGCTCGCCCGCGGCCCAGTCGCCGGTGTACCACTACCGCGAAGGCGTCGGCAGCGTCATCTTCCAGAACTACCTTGCCAGCTTCGAACGCATCTGGGCGCTCAGCCGTCCGACTGTGGTGGAAGCCGGTGGGGAGTAGCCTCAGTCGTGTGACCAGCGTGGTCGAGGCGAAGAGCTTGGCTCGCGACCTGCTCGCTGAGGAGTTGCCCAGGCGATGGGCACATACTCGGGGCGTCGCGGCTCAGGCGCGTCGGCTTGCCCCGGGCTTGGGGGCGGATGCCGAGGTCGTGGAGGCAGCAGCTTGGCTGCATGACATCGGCTACGCTTCGAAGGTGGCCGCTTCGGGGTTCCATCCTCTCGATGGGGCTCGCTATCTCAGGGAGACTAGGAGGGCTGACGAGATCGTCTGTCGTTTGGTGGCTCACCACACGTGCGCCGTCATTGAGGCGCGCGAGAGAGGCATCGGCGCCCTGCTTGACGAATTCGCGGTACCGAATCGGCAGTTGCTGGACGCGCTGACGTACTGCGATCTAACCGCGGACGTGGACGGTCGAACGGTTGCTGTCGAGGAGCGGCTGGGGGAGATTCTGCGCCGCTATCCGCCCGATCATGTTGTGCATCGATCGATCAGGCGAGCTAGGCCCTGCCTCCTGCGAGCGGCAAGTGATGTACGACGGCGGCTAGCTGATTTCTGAGACATTTTGGACGTGGCGAGATGTCTTTGAGATGTCCTGTGATGCCGTGGTGCTGTCCCTCCGCCACATAGCATCCTGGGCATATGACCGGTGGGGACCGACAACCAAACGATGCGCTGCGGACGGCGCGTGGAGCGTTGTCACAGGCAACTCTGGCCGATCAGGTGAACGCTGCGATCTACCGCGCCACAGGTCGGGAGACTGTGATCACGGCCAAATCGATCTCGGACTGGGAGCGGGGTTGGTACTCATGGCCATCCGCAGACGTCCGCATGGCGCTCTGCGAGATCCTGGGAGCTCCGGACGCTGCTGCCCTCGGGTTCTTCAAGCGACGTACGAGACGCGCGGCGCTGGAGACGTCACCACTTGTCCTCCCTGACTTGATCAGCGGCCGCGGCCTTGTGTCGGTTGGCTCTAGCAACGTAGTAAGGGTTCCAGACGGTCGCTTCTTCGCCGGCGGTGAACTGGTGATGCACCACTGCATCGCCGATGAGGCTGGGCGCGGCTGGTTGATGATCAATCCCTCAGATGGGGTGACCACATCTCTACGGCGTACCGATCGATGGAGTGCGGTGGTCACTTCTGATGCCGACGGCAAGTACTACGTGTCGGACTCGCGGCGATTCGCGCGGCAGACCGGCCGTCGTACCAATCGTCAGCCGGTGGCGGCCGCGAATGTCGTTGACGACCTCACAGCTGGCATCATCTGGGCGGTCGTCAATACCGACAACGCTTTGCTGGCAGACGATGCGCAGATAGAAGCGAGTCAATCGCGGCTGGGGCACTACGTGGAGCAGTCGGCTTCGATGGCCGCGCTGAACGAGGTGCCGGACCTGGAACTCGTCACGCGCCATTGGTTGGGTTCGAGCTTCTGCTCGCGGCATATCAGTCGCCATGTCAGCCGGCTCGCTCAGGAGCCGTTCTTTTGGACCCGAGAACAGTCTGGCGAGGAGGCATCCTCCTGGCTGCTGTGGAACCACAAGCTCGACTACCTCCGCTACACCTCCAAGCGCTTCGCCGGAATGCGTCGAGCGTTCTGTGTGCCCGAGCGGGAAATCGACACCTCTCCGCAGTACGAGAAGGTGCTTCTCCTGTTGACGATGGCCCTGATGGAAGCTTTCGGAATCACCGTGGAGTTGACTACCGATTCCTCACTCGGGCCGGTTGAAGGCTTCGTGATTGCCAGTGAGGCGATTGCGGCCAACTGGCTGGGTGGTGAGGAGCTTTGGCACGTCGACGCCAGGCCGGAGCGATCTCGCCGTGCGGCGTACCAGGATTTGAGCGATGAGCTGGCGGCGAACTCGGTTATCGCTTCCGACTGCTCTGCGGCTCGCCTGGAATGGATGGCAGACTATCTCGGCGTGTCCTGGCGCTGGTTTCGCCGCAGGTGTGAAGAGTTGGCTGTGGCGGGCATCGACGGGATCGTGCAGCCAAGGAGCAGACATCTCTCGACGCGCGGCCTTGATGCTGCCGTTCGCTATGTTGCTCATATCCATACGATCGAAGGAAGTTGCCTTGCGCGCTGCTGAACTCACCATGGGACGCACGTTCGCCGTTCATTTCGACCATGGCGACGACTTCTACCCCGCGCTTGCGGACTTCTGCTCCGAGCACGATGTCAGGCAAGGCTTCATCCCGATGTTCATCGCTGGGTTGCGCGAGGTCCAGCTTGTCGGGACCTGCGAGAAGCTGGACAACCCCGACGCTCCTGTCTGGACGTCCGTCCACCTTGAGAATGTCGAGGCGTTCGGTGGAGGAACTCTGGCGTACGACGACGCGTCGGACTCCGTCCGCCCGCACATCCATGTCTCCGTCGGGCTGAAGGCGCAGTCGGCCAGCGCGCACACGAGCCACCTCCTCGGCGCCAAGGTTCAGTTCCTGACCGAGATGTACGTGGTCGAAGTGAAGTCGCCCGGTTTTACCCGCATCCCGCGAGCCGACCTGTACGACGTGCCGCTGCTGTCATGGGGCTAGCGACGAATCAATCGATGTACGGCGTCGGAGCGTCTTTCAGATAGTGCTCGATACGGCGTCGCATCGAGCGGTCCATCTGAAGACCGCCGAGTTCACTGCGGGCGATCCAGCGGACCTCGGTCGTCTCAGAGCTGGTGCGCAGTTCACCGCCGATGGCGCGCGCTTTCACGAGGATGGAGAACTCCTGACGTGCCTCGCCGTTGCTCGTGTAGAAGATGATGTGCTTAGGGTCGGTGTAAATGCCTACGACATCGATCACCTCGCAGTCGATGCCAGACTCTTCCTTCGTCTCCCGGATCGCGGCCTGAGAGAGAGACTCACCGAGGTCTATCGCCCCGCCGGGAACAGCCCAGTTCCCGTTGTCGGAGCGACGGATCATCAGGATCTCGCCCGTGTCGTTCTCGATCACGACGTTTGCCGACGGCACCATGCTGTTTGCAGCGGGTGCTGAGGGATCGTCGTAGTAGTCGATCCGGCCGGCCATCAGGCCTCCTCGATGAGTGGGGAGCCGAGCTCCCAAACCCGCTCAAAGCTGTCTAGGTAGGTTTGCGTCAGCTCACCGCCCGGAACCTTTCGCAGGTGCAGAACCGGGGCCAGCGGTGCAGGAAGCCCATACACGTGCGTATTGACCAGCACCTGGTCGTCGGCGACGTAGATCGAGTTATGAAGAGCGGTCCGATGCAACCGGAACTCGATGCCATCGGTGGCTCGTAGACGACGAAAGTTGACCAGCGCGTTGCGGATCTTGAAGGCGAGGCCGTCGCCGATTCCCTCAGCCTCACCCCGATCGGCAATGTGCTCATCCTCTGGGTCGCCCAGAGCCATCCGGATCCGAACTCCGGCCTTGGCCTTCTTCCGCAAGATCCGCTCGAGCCCTGGATCCTCGGAGAAGAAGAGCCCGGCGTAAACCAACACGCCGATCTCTTTGGTAGCCGACTCGAACAACCGGAGCCACTCGTCTCTCGGTACGTCGGAGCGGTGTGCGTAAACCTTGAGAAGCTCACTGGCGGCCAGATCGGCGGCGCGGTTCGGCGGGACAGCGTCCGGCCAGAGGTAGGACTCGTCGCGACTCAGCCTGATCGACAGCTGGTGCCGGTTCCGGGCGAACGGAACGATGCCACCTTTGACCCAGCGCTCGACCGTCTTGACGTTCACACCGAGCTCTTCGGCGAGCCCGAGTTGGGTGAGCCCATGCTCCACCATCGCCGCCCGCAGTCGTTCGTTCGCCACAGACCTTAACCTAGGACATTTACGGACCTTTTGAGGCGATTTCGGGCGCCCCGGGTTGGAGTTCTCCCGGTTTGCACCTTCGAGGTACTCGCGCAGGCGTCGCGAGATTGGGTCGTGACAGCTTCGGCCGGGAGCATCCAGGCCGTCCACGAAGGCTGAAGGCAGTCGAGACCCCTCAACCAACGCACAATCGCCAGCTTGCAACGGCGAGTTCCGTACGCGCCACCGCTCGCCGGATCCGGTGATCTTCAATTTCGACCTGCCTGACATCCCGACGACGGGCCCGCGAGGAGCGACTTTCTCTAGGTGCCCGAGCGCCACGTGCGCGGGAGCGCTGGGTGGATCGGGTGGAAGATCGACACAAAATGCCGCGGCCAGGTACGTGGCGGGCGGCGGGTCGGTGGTCGCAGGCCGCACTTACTCCGTCACCGGGACCCTGCCACCGCAGGACCTGCCCGCCTGGATCGCCGACCTTCTCACCGCGCCTGAATTCGTCGACGCCGAGCATAGGGCTGGGCCGGTCCGGCACCACAGGAACACCTACGCGCTGGCGGCGCCTGACCGGCGAGTTGGACAAGTTGTTGGCCGCGACCGAAGGTGGCCGCAACGACACGCTCAACTCTGCCGCGTTCGTGTTGGGGCACGCTGGTCGGTGCCGACATGCTCGACGAAGCCGCCACTCGTGACGAGCTGATCTCAGCCCGCCGGCCCGATCGGTCTGCCCAGGGCCGAAGCCGAACGCACCGTCACGTCAGAACTCACCGCAGGAACCCGCAACCCCCGCCCGCTGACGCTGACCCGCCGCACCACTCCGAAGAGCCTCAGGCAACCGCACACGTCGCCTGAGGCCTCTGTTGTTGCACTGGTCGACTACTCGGCCTGGTCGATGGTCTGCTGAATCAGCGCGGTGGCGACGTTACGGAGCTTCACATTGGCTGCCTGGGACATGCGGACCAGGAACGAGAAGGCGCGTTCGGGGTCGAGTTTGTAGCGTTCCATGATGATGCCGACGGCCTGGCCGATCTGTTCTCTGGTCCCGAGCGCCTCGACCAGGGTGTCGGCGTGGCGGGACCAGCCGAGGGCACCGCGGCCAGGTGGGCGAACATGGCGCCGATGTGCAGGGTGTCGGTGTCGATCACGTGCGTCTTGTTCGCGTACATGTTCAGCGCGCCTCGGGCGTGGGTTTCAGCGTTGAACTGGAACGCTAGTTGCGATCCGATGCCGTGTCCGGTGGCGCGTGCTCCGTAGGCCGGCCAGCGCGGGTCCTCGGCGAGGTTGTCGACCTGGACCATCGGTTCACGCAGGGCAGCCTCTAGGCAGGGGCCTTGGCCGAGTTCGTATTGCGCTTCGTCGAGAGTGACCGCGATCGAGTCGGTCGGGGCCAGGGTCTGGATCTGGCCGTTGTGGCCGGTCAGGGAGATGCTGACGTGGTCGATGCCCGGCACGGTGTCGGCGGCGCCGCGTGATCCTCAGCAGTGCCTCGTCCAGTTCGATCGGGTAGGTCAGTGTGGCCGCGACCGAGTTCATGACCGTGATCAACGACTGTCTTTGCATCGCCAGCTCCCCCAAGAGGCCAGGCTGGGGCGCCGACCGGTGCTGACAGTCTGCCCGTACCAGGCGGCTGACATTAGTTGGGGAGCCCGTCGGTGCGAGGTCATGGCAGTGTCCCGGTGTTGCACAGCCAGCGCGCGACCTCGATCGGTGGCAGTCCGGTGGCGTCTGCTCGCACGTCGAGCAGCGCGCGAGCCAGGCCAGGAGTGATCTGGTGGCGCTCGATGAGCACCCCGACAGCCAGCGAGACCACCCATTCCAGATGGTTCTGATCAAGGTTGATCGGAGGTAAGGACTGATCATCGTCCGGGCTGGCCATGCGTGGCGCCCTTCGCGGCCAATCAGTGTGGCCGGTGGGTCGTACACCGCAGACGGCGCACCTTGGCTGGCGAGTCGACAAGCCGACGGTCCTGTCCCACTGTACGCGCGACAAGGAGACGCGGGTCGGCTCAGCAACGGGCCTACGCCGCAGGCCGCTACCTGCGTCTCGGCTGAACGCCGGGCAATTTCCGGGTCTCGATCAGTTCAACCGCAACGTCACGTAACTTGCGGTTGTTGTCCTGGGAGTAGCGCTTCAGCACTCCGAAAGCGCGGTCGCTGTCGAGGTCGAAGCGTTCCATCAGCATGCCCATCGCCTGGCCGACGATCTTGCGTGCGTCGACAGCCTGATTCATGGACTCTTCGTGGCGTGCGTTCGCAATCGCTATCGCCGCGTGACGAGCCAGGATGTGAGCCACCGCCAGGTCATCGTCGTCGAAGGCGTGCGGCCGGTCGCTGTAGAGACTCAGCACGGCCGACGGTCTGCCGCCCACGGTCAGCGGAACGTGCAGCGCGCTACAGATCTCGGCGGCGGTGACCTGCTGAGCCCAGTTCGGCGACCACCGTGTCTCGCTTGTTACGTCGGGGATGTGGATCGGTTGGTCGTCACCGATCGCGGCGAGTAGAGGCCCTTCGCCGGCGTCGACCTGTTCGCGGTACAGGTCGGCAAGCCTCGGATCGGTCAGGGCCATCGGCTCGGGCCGCGCACCTCTGGTCACCAGCACAACCGACGCGGCGGTGCACTTGATCGCCTGCAACGCGAACTGCACAACGGCTTCGACCGTCTCCTCAACTCCATCGACTTCATGCAAATCCGATGCCAGAAGAGCGAACGCCTCGGCGGCAGCACGCTCAACCGGCTCATCACTGTGCGGAGGCACAACGCCGTCGCCGGTGGAATTGAACTGGAAGTGAGGCACGGCAAAATTATGCAGCCGTTGCGCAACTTCTGCGATGCGATCTTATGCACGGCGCTAGCGCCGGAGCCGCCTCAGATCACTCAGGGCCTGGCCAGTCGCGTTGATCGGCGTCGGCCGGGACCGTCTTCAGCTACTTCTCCAGCCACCGCAGGCGCGTCGTCTCCATCGGCAGCGGTCCGCTCGGCGTGCTGTTCGCCCTTGCGACAGCCACGGCATCAACAGCGGCGAGGCCCACGCCCACAGCGTCATGACGGTGAAGTTGTCGAACTGGGTGACGTAGCTGAGTACGAACACACCGAGCGTCAGTACGACGATCCACAGCCGGACGACGATGCGCAGATCTTGGGTTGAGTCCGTTGACGATGCCCCAGCCCATCGCGCGGGCGGGAAGCGACAGCCAGAACAAGAACAGCGACACCCGCCGAGGCAGTGCCATGTGGTGCGCGAGCTCGTGGGCCAAGATCGCTTCCAGATTGTGCTGGGGGGCGTGTAGACGGTCCAGTTCGACACGCGACCGTGTGCCCGTAGGTGACCGGCGCAGCCGCCTCCGGGCCTTGGCGAATCCACACCCGGTACGCGTTCGGGTCGACGCCGCCGCGGTACACACCGCCCACCAGGCCGGGCCGAGCTTGCGCAGTTCGACCTCCGACGGCTCCCGCAACCGGTGAATCTTCAACGCCAGCACTGTCTCGAAACCGCGATGCAAGATCGCCAGGCCAGACAGCAGCACCACGGCCAGAACCACCCGGTAGAGCGCGGTGCTGAACAGGCCGAGGAACTGGATCGAGAGCCGAGACCTTCTCTGCATTTCGTCGAGCCGACTGTGGCCATTGCCGGGCCACGCGCGCGGTGAAATCCTGCGAAGCGTCGACGAGGGCACGCACTCCGTTGGTAGCGGCGTCAGCTCCGGGGTTCCCGGTGGCACGCCATTGGCCAACGACGTTGCAGGCTCTGCAGGTTGTTGCAAGTTTCTCTGGCCTTCTTTCTTCCATACGAACCCAGATCTAGCCTCGCTCACACGGATCGGTGGGCAATGGAAGCCTGGTGAGTCCAACGTTCTCCAGGACAAGCCGATCGATCTGCCGTGAATCAGCGAGGAGGATTTCGTGAGTACACGAAGATATGTCGGGCTTGGCGTCGCCACAGTGATGATCTCGACCCTGAGCTTCGGGGCGGCTCAAGCGAACATGGTCAGCCCAGGAGCAGAGGCTCCGGCCTCATCGGCCTACGACCAGGCGATGCTCGAGTCGATGGCGAGGTCACTGTCGATCACGCCATCGGCTGCTGCCCAACGGCTTGCGGCCGAGGTGACCGCGATCGATGCGGTAGAGAAGCTGCAAGCGACCGAACCAGGAGTCGATGGCGCGTTCTTCTCGGACGACTCGAAAATGACGGTGAATGTTCGCAGCCAAGCGGCGGCGGACAAGGTGAGGACCGCCGGCCTGACACCCCGGCTGGTCACGCGCTCACAGAACGAGCTGGCCGGCCTCGCCGAGCGAGTCGGCCAGTTGGCTGACTCGACACCCCTCGGAACGGTTCGCGGGATCGGCCACAATGCCCGCGACCAGTTCGTCACGGTCTATGTCGGGGACTCCCCAGCCGCGAAGGCCCTTAGGAAGCGACTGACAAATCTGGACGGAGTTGTCGTCAAGTATCGGCCGCAACTCGCAACCGTCAAGGCCACCCAGATCGGTGGGAACGGAATGCAGACCGCCAGCAGCCAGACTTCTGGTGACCTCACGTGTACCCAGGGCTTCAGCGGACGCCGTGACGGCGCCCTCGTGATGCTCACCGTCGGACACTGTTATACGGACGGACGGAAGTGGGTATACGCCAGCACCACGGCCAACGCCTCTACGTACCTCGGCCAAACCATCGGCAATGCGTTCCGCTGGGGTGCGACTGCGGCAAACTCCGCTCTGGACGTCGCCATCGTTCAGCTCACCCCGTCGGCGGGCGCGTACTCGAGCATCTGGACGCACTACACCGGCTACCACCCGATCGCGGAGGCCAAGGCCCCGTTCATCGGCCAGACCATCTGCAAGTCCGGGATGATCACGGGCTGGACTTGTGGCCACACCAGGGGCTACGAAGACAACGTCACCGTCGGTGACGAATTTGGCCGAACCACTGTCGTGGACGGCATGTGGAGAGGTTCACTGTGCACACTCGCCGGTGATAGTGGTGGGCCTATCGTCCAGGGCAACTTCGCTGTCGGCCTGGTGAGCGCGGGCGCTGACGTTGCCTGTGGAGCGAACTCTGGCTTCCAGGACGAAGTACCAGGCGCTGACGCCGTCGGCACCTTTTTCCCCTCCGTCGGGCTCGTGCTGAAGTCGTATCCGGGAACCATCACGAACTTCTGACTCGACCGGAGCACCGCGAGGGCGGCTATCCACTGCGCACGGTGAATGGCAGCCCTCGCGTCAGTCACGGCACTAGGTCCTTGCAACGCTGGCATGCCGAAGCTGGCACTGACCACCACAGCCAGGGCAGTGCCATGAGCAGTCGGACAGGCAGACAAACCGCAGCCAGCGACGCATCTGCCAGCCTGGATTGTGACTGCTGTGCGGCGGGGGAGGCGCGAGTAGCGGCCGGGTGGGCGGTGCCGGACGTGGCGAATCTTCCTGATAGTTGCTAGATGCCCATTCGTGTCCCGACCGTAAATATTTGCCCACGCATATGACCAACAGTTTTGCACCTTGTTGCAGCAGGCCTGGCATGGAGATTCGACAGAGGGGAACCAGCCTTGTAACTGCGCCATGGAAAGGAACGGGCTATGTCTGAACCGGTTACCCGCCGCAACGACGGCGTTACCTGGACTGATGAACAAGTCGCGCAGCTGCGTGAGCTTGTCGAGGGCAACGCTCCTGCAGGCGTGATGAGCGTGAAGCTTGGCCGCACCGAGGACGCAATCAGGTCCAAGGCAACGGCTGAAGGGATCTCGCTGTCGCCGCCCAACCGCGCCCGTACGGTGACATGAGCGGCTAGTCAGGCACCCTCTGGATCTATGACCGGATCGGTGCAAGCGATCAACATCGTCTTTGACGGGCCGGCCGCGCATGAGGCCGGGCGGTTCGTCGAGGTCGAGATTGACGACGGGTTGTGGGCGCTCCGGATCGAGAACGGACGACTTCGGCCCGAAGAAGACTGACTTGGCCTGAGTGTCCCCGGCGACGCCCTGGGATGACCTGCGGGGACGATGGTCTTGGTGTCAATCTTGCGGTAGAAGACACTGCCCTGACGACTGTTCTCGACAGCAGGAACTTGCCGCCGTCAAGCATCTCCCGACGGGAGCCGGACTGACCGGTGCTGGCGGCAGCGACGATGATTCCCCACGAGGCGAAGTGCTTGAGGAACGGCTTCTCGTAGTACCGGACGGGGGCGGAGGTCGCGGTAGCGATCCCAGCCAGCTGCACGGCAACGAAGCCGAAGAATGCAGCATGCAAAACCGTTGTCATGACACGGGAAATCTTCGCACGCGAAGACACCTTCGAATGGGGGCGGGCCACACCGCATTCTTCCGTTCTTTTCGTCCATGCGCTTCAGGCACCGAGGTAGAGATTCCCGCTTCTTTTGTGATCCGTCACAACGAAAGGTCCATCCATTTTCGGTAGGTGACCCAGGTCACCGTGCTTGCAGTGGCCCGCTAGGCCAGAGAAAAAATCGAACGAGTGTTCAACTTTTCCTAGATCATCGTGGAAGGCGGCAGCCTGATCTATTCGTACCGTCAGCTCTTCGCCGTCGGGCTCGGCGGCCTTCGCCGTCGGGGCAGGGGTGATCGTACCGATTGGTCGATGGAGACACTCTGATGACGTCGCGCGCGAACAGGTGGAGGCACGTTTACCTCGACGGTGAACGCGGCTCGGACCGGGGACAGTTGAGCCTTTTCGCAGGGGCGGTCCGAACGGGCCTGGTGCCACCTTCGCTGGCCGACATGGCCACCGCACGGCGAGTCCGGCAGGTAGTCGAAAGTCTGCACGAGTTACGGCTGCTTCTGCCAGAAGCGCCGATGGCTTGGTCGTCGGCGAACCGGTGCAATACCCGGAGCCGACCATGCCGGATCAGCCCGTGGCGCTGGGCTGTTCGGACCACATCCATCGCATCCCGACGATGCCCGCGGGGACATCGGTCTCCGCGACCAGCGCGGTACCCGAACCCCCGATCCACAACTCGGTCTGATTGCTTTCGGGCGCCAGCGCGGTTCGGCGATCGTAGCGTCGGCAATGAGCTGGGATGGCCTCGGCAGCGAAACAAGCTTCTAGCAGATATTCGCGTACCGGATCGATGAATCGGTGCTCGTAGTTCACCACGTGCATCCCCTGATCGAAGTGCCACTCGTACTCGAGCAAGGCCCTGTCGCCGGTCTGAAGGACACGATCGAAGACCATCTCCGCAGCGATCAGACCCACTGTCCGGTCAACTCTGACCTCGCCGAGCCGGGCATTGCGCACAACACGCAACCTTGGTGGCCTGTCGGGCTCTTCGTTGGCGATGTACAGCACCCCGCAATGTGTCACCCGGTCCACCAGTGCCTCGATCACCTCTCGAACGCAGATCCGATGGACCAGCCGCTCCGGCCCCACCTCGACCTGAACCTGGGTGCTCATCCTACGAAGCCGGCCCCGGTGCCCGATCCCGATCTCCTCCAGAACGCGCTCGGGACGATGATCGCCGAACAGTACGTGCGGTGTGACGCTTCCGGTGATGTGACCGATCCACCGTCCGCGGGCCCGCCGCGGACCGAGCAGGGCGACCAATCCATCCTGCGGGAGGTCCAGCAACGACTCGAGCAACTTCACGGCATCGAGCGACTTCGCCCTCTCCGGTCTGCTACGTCCCCGCCTCCAATAGCTCAGGGTAGCGAGACTGAGATGAGCGCCGCGTTCTCCCAGCCAATCGCGGATCTCTCCCAGCGTCAGCCCGCTGCGCTCGATCGCCAGATGCAGCGCCGCGGAGAACGGTCCGTTGCGCAGCGTCTGGTTCAACTCCTCACGCAACCGCACCTCAGCGGACGGGCTCCCCGGGAGAGTAGTCATCGGACCTCCTTCGTCATGCAGCGTGCTCACCTTTTAACACTTCGCAGGCACCTATGGCGAGCCCCGGAGACGTTCTGATACCACATTGCTGCTACCAAAGGTAATCAGTCAGCTACATATCGCGTTCATTCTCGCCCGGACGGCGTGAGGTCCGATACAGTGCCGAGCTCAGTCATCATCGGCGACCTCTACAACCCCTTGGCACCCTTAACGATTTTGATGGTGCAGGTCAAGCTCCGCTCAACCTGCAGTATCCGCCGAGCGACTGCGGCCGGACAGTTGCGCGTATGCTCGAACCGTCAGATCGACGGCGGCTCTACCGTCCAGCGGTGACTCGGCTGCTGCGGTCTCGATCGACGCGCCCGCGTCGAAGAGCTCGCGTGCCCTCGCGGCGGCAGCAGTGAACTCCATCCGTTGCTCATGGACGAGTCCAGCGCTCGTGACGCGGCCGTGCCCGGGCACCACCAGGCCGGTCGAGGCCTTTTCCAACCTTTCCAGCGCCTGCGGCCAATCGAGCGGGTATCCGTCACCGATCCAGGGCATTCCGCCTTCCCGGATCAAGTCTCCCGCGAAAACGACTCCCGCGTCACGGATGGACACGATCAGGTCGTTGTCGGTGTGAGCGCGCCCGACGTAGGTCAACGCCATCTTGCGGGTTCCGGCCCGAATCGTCTTCGCCTCGTGAACGCGGCGATTTGGGCCGACCAACCACTCTCCGGCGAGCTGTCGAGAGGTTCGTGTGACACCGATCCTCGACCATTGATCCGCCAGCGGACGAGCGAGAAACTGCCGGCACCGATGATGACCCCAGATCGTCGCCTGACCAAAGGCAGCGTTGCCGAGAATGTGATCCACGTGCGCGTGGGTGTTGACCACCGACCACGGTGCCGGCGTGACCGAACGAACGGCCCGGGCGAGCTCCCGTCCCTCGGCGTACGACGCGCCGGTGTCGATCACCACACATCCGGAGTCGTCGACCACCAGACCGACATTGACCTCCCAGGGGCCGCTCCTGCGAACGAAGACCCGATCCGCGATCTCCAGCCAGGTTGACGCCTGCGTCATCGTTCTCCCCATCGTCAGCGCGCTCGCGGCGACCTCGTTCTGATATCGCGGATTGTCGGTCGCCGACCTCCCAGGCGTCTGTCACGAAGCTGATCCCGATCTTGGACGTGCCGCCTTCGGCCGTGAAGATAGACCATCGTTGAGGCCGAGGGCAACGACAGGTCACCACCAACCCAGGCAGCCCGTCGAGCGCCGGGAGTTCGCTCTTCCGTTTCAACAGAGTTGCGGGCCTAACTGAAAGCGTGGGTTGAAATGCTGTTGTCTTTGCCCCGGGCAACTGCCTAGCGTTGCGGGAGACTCCGCGCCACAGGAGGCATCGCTATGCCGAAGAAAGCACTTGCAGCAACCGCGCTGATCATCACCGCGGTTGCCCCGAGCGCCGCCCCGATGGTCGACACCAGCCCGATCACCGGGTTGATCGCCGATGGTGTCCATGCTGCCGACAGTTGCCGAACACAGCGAGAAAGTGTCCGGAGTGGGCCACGGCACCTCGGTGGTGGATCTCACCGGTGCCACGTTGGCAACCGAGCCCGGTAAGGTCGCCGGGCCGCCGACGGGTGGCTGGAACCGTCCCGAGCCGGCGAAGCTACTACCTCGAGGCCTCCTGCCGCCCGTACGCCGCCACGATCCGTGCCGGATCAGCAGCCTGGGCCGGAATGGCCGAGGGCAGCGTACGTCGGTTGAGTGCCGCAACGGCTACATCAACGACTGCAACGGCAGCGCGCGGATCGTGAGTGGGTGATCAGTCGGGGGTTGGCATGAACTGCCGGTCGTTGGGCGGCTGCTGCGGCAGATCGATCGGCACCTGCCTTGACCCGGCCGGCCGTCAGGTCGCGAGGAGTGGCTGGAACAAGGCAGGTGGCGAGTTGCTCGGCTTCGGGCTGGTGGAGGGACCCGTCCGGGACCGCCGGGGTGGCTGCTGATCCAGACCTGCGCCGTGGCGTGGTCTGCGAAGAAGTTGAGGTAGTCGCAGCAATAGTCGGCTGACGGGCCGCCGCCGGCATCAGCGCCGATAAACGCGGCTGCCGTTGCGGGCTGCCAGGTGGTGTGCCCGCCGGTGGTGGCGACGGTGATCGGCTGGCCGGTGGTGACGACAACGGACTCGATCCGGGTGTCTCGTCCAGCATGGGTGCTATGCCGAGGGCCTCGATCGCGCACATCGCGTTCACGTCGGTCCCCCTGCCAGGGTGGTTACTGTGGACGCGGTGCCCGGGTCGGTGTTGAGGAGAAGGGGTAGGCGACTGCGATCTGGCCATCGGCGGCCCGCCGGATCGCGTGGGCCTCGTGCAGCGCTGACAGCTCATTTTCGACGGCGGACGGCTCGGGGAGAACCGAGGTCTTACGTCTCCGGCCCTCAAAGCCACAGAGTCGCAGACAGTTGTCTACCTTCACGATGGCAACCGACCTGACCGAAGAGCGGGCTAGTCCCTGATCCTCGCTGTCTCAAACGTTGAGCAAAGGTCAATGTCTGAAGCAGCTCTGGAGGAACATATGGCCAAGAAGCCGTTGCCGTTGGGGACTTGGGGAGGAATCTGGATCAAGCCGGTTCGCCTTGATGCCAAAGGTAATCCGGTCAAGTTCCAGGCCAGGGCGAATTATCGTGACTACGACGGCGTTACGCGGGAGATCGCTGCTCATGGCAAGACCCGTTCCGCGGCAGCAAACAAGCTACGAGCAACTCTCAAAGTCCGAACTGAGCGAGGGGACTACGGCGGGCTGAAGCCGACCGATCGGTTCTCCGTTGGCGCTGAGCGGTTCATGGCGAACCTCAAGATGCTGGTCGACGAAGACGTGCGCGCTCCAGGCACGTACGACACCTACAGGTACCAGCTCACCAAGAATGTTCTCCCTCGGCTCGGACATATCCGGTTCTTCGAATCGACCACGCCGTTGGTCAACAAAGCCATCATGGCGATCAAGGACGCGTCTGGTGCTGCCTCCGCCAAGACCTGCAAGAGCATCATCTCCGGGATCTACGCGCTCGCAGTACGAGATGGAGCGGTGACCTCGAATCCGGTGCGTGAGATCGAGATCGTCAGCAAGGTTCGACGCTCTCCGCCGCGGGCTCTGACCAGGGACGAGCGAAATCAGTGGTTCGAACTGCTGAGCAAGGACGAACGTGCGGTTCGCGCCGACCTGATCGACATCAGCAAGTTCATGCTCGCCACAGGCGAGCGGATCGGCGAAACACTCGCCGTCACGTGGGAGGACGCTGACTTGGAGAGCGGAGAGGTGAAGTGCCTCTTTCAGATCCAGCGGATCGCCGGAAAGGGCTTGGTACGCCGACGCGTCAAGTCCAGCGCTGGCGAGAGGGTTCTGCTCCTTCCCGATTGGGCTGTCCAGATGCTCAAGTCGCGGTGGGTGCCCGGCACACCTCTCGAGTCGCCAATCTTCCCTGATAGCAATGGAGGATTTCGTGACCCACACAACGTCCGCCGGAACCTGCGAGACGTTCGACAGCCGGTGGGATCCGCCAGGCGGCAGGAGCTTGGCAAGGTCCTCCGCGCGCGCAGACGCCGGGCCGGTCTGACCCAGGACGACGTCGTCTCGAAGCTCAGCTGGAAGAAGACCCGGCTGAGCCTCATCGAGACCGGCAGGGTGCGCCTGAGTCAGGAGGAAGCAATCACTCTGGCCGATACCTACGGGTTGGCGCGACCGGATCGCCTGGCTGTTCTCGAACTCACCGAGATGGCCGGCATTCAATCGCTGGCAGACGAGCTGGCCTGGGTGACATCCCACAAGTTCCGGAAGACGACTGCAACCATCCTCGACGATGCGGGTCACTCCGCGAGGCAGGTCGCCGACCAACTGGGACACTCGCGAACCAGCACCACGCAGGATGACTACATCGGACGAAAGATCCGAAACCCCGAGGCAGCCAAGGCGCTCGATGAGGCGCTCCGCTCCATCCACGAGCAAGGTCTGCAACCACCGGAAGGGCCTGCGCAATAGGCAATCGAGCGACCGTCGTTGTCGCCGTGAACAGCTAGTTTCGCCGCAACTTGTGGATGCTCGCTGACCTGCCGGTCCGACCAGTCGACCGGCGCTGCGACGTGGGAACGAAGTTCACAACGGTCACCGGGTCGTCGGAGCGTTCGAATGGCCTGACAGACCAATCGATCCAGCGCTCGTGATATTGGCGACTCAGGCCGTTGTGTGCCGACGCGAGTTCGAGCGTAGAAATGGCTTGCCGCTTGTACGCTCTGCTCAATGCGCGCTCGAACCAGATCGCTTCCTCGTGCCCGACACTGACCGGCTCGACCTTGTTCCACTTTCGGGCGCTGATCTGCTTGTACAAACTTCGGGCTTGGGCATCGTCGATGCGGTCCAGTTGCCGAAGCCGCACGACCAACATCTTGATCGCAACCCCCCAGCGCTCTTTCAGGCCTTGGAGCGTAGTCAATGTGACGCGGTCGCCGAGGTTCTTCAGGTCTTCAAGGAGCGGCTCGGCCGGCGCCAGGAAAGCACCCGCGAAACGGTGGGCTTGTCGCTCGTATCGGGTGCCCTCGTCGGCGGTTGCTGGTGGCGGACAGGCCGTATGCAGGGAGAGATGGCCGAGTTCGTGCGCGACCGTGAAGCGTTGCCGATCTCCTGACGGCATTGCGATCTGTCCGCCGTCTGCATCGACTGCAGCGGCGATTGGCCGGCTGACTCTGATTACAGGGAAACCGTTGACGCGGAGCGACATGCCCATGTGGCGACCGAGTTCGTCGTCCATCGGAAGGACCACGCACCCGAGACGCTCCGCAGCTCGCATGGAGTTGCCTACGACGTCTCCGGGATGAAGCTTGGCTGCCTCCCGAACCTGCTCGGCGAAGTCTTCGATGGCGTCTTCATCGTTCAGGTCCTCACCGAAGACCGGGATGATCTCAGGAAGTGACTTCAGGCCCATGAACTCGATCGCCTCGACGGCGGCCTCTGTGTCGGCGACATAGCGGTCGACCGCACGTTTGGACGCATCGGCGTAGGCACGTAGCCACGGTCTGCTCGCGACTAGGTCGCGCTGAGGCCTGGTCAGGTAGTCGGGAGTGCAGCCCAACCTCTTAGCCATGGCTTTGAGTGCATTGCTGTCGGCGGCCTGGCGCCCGTTCTCGATCATCGAAATGGCACCGGTCGCGATTCCGCAGGCGAGCGCGAACTCAGCTTGACTCCAGCCGTTCGCGACTCTGAGCCGCTGGATTCGCTTGCCGACAGTCGAAGCGCTGGTCACTGTTTCCTGTCTCCATCGTGGGGAAGTCACTAGATGCACAACGGCTGGAGTGCAGGTTAGGCGACGTTACCTTCGGAGCCCTCCTCGCCGTCGTCCAGGCCCTCTTCCTCGGTATCGCCGTCCAGGTCGAGATCCTCGTTGGTTGGCTCGAAGCGTCCACGCCCGGGCGGTAGAGCAGAACTTCCAGCGCCAAGAGGGAAGACGGTTCCTAGCTCGAGTCGTCCTGGAGAACCGTCGGAGACGCCGAGGATCTCGGCGGCGAAAACACTCTCCAACTGATTGTTGGAATCGATGGTGTAAGCGAGGACCCAGCGCTCCTCCTTGAACAACGAGTCGCCTTCCGACTGCAGAATCGCGTCGCCTTTGGACTCGATGACGAAGTCGTCGTTCTGGCCCTCCCTAGCGCGCCGGATGCGATACCAACGCTCGACCGTTCGCTCACCGTCGATCCTGACCAGTGAGCAGGCTCCTCCCGCGCCGGTGACGAACGACAGGCCGCAGCGAGAGGCAGCCACCTCAGCAGCCTCGAGGAAGAGGTACCGCACCATGCCCGACCTGGGAATCTCTCCCCGCTGGAAGCTGGGATCGAGCTCCAACGCCCGCCCGACGTTGTGGGCTCGATCCGCAAAGACCTCGCGAGCTTCGTCTGCGAGGTGACTGAGGGCCTCGAACTCATCGCCGGAAGGAAGTGACATAGCCCTGAGGATATTCCAGCAAATGTCACATGTCTAGCGACGCGCCTTCGCGACGCCCCTAACCTCTCGCTGACCTAGTTGCAGTGCTTTGGCCACGGATTGGTTCGAAGGTCCCGCCGATGTCCGCCTGGCGTTCGGACGATCTCATCGCTGCAGCCGAGGGCGCAGGAGTTGGCGCCGAACGATGGTGGTGGTTTCGGCCGCCTGATCGTCAATCACCGGAGTAAGACCGGAGTTTGGACCCTCGAGTCCATAGCCGCGAGGGTATATCTGCAGTTCACAGGGCCGACGAGGGGACTTGAACCCCTAACCACCGCTTTACAAGAGCGGTGCGCTACCAATTGCGCCACGTCGGCTGGTGCACCGGAGTGCGGGTCCATCGTAGTGGATGGGAAATGGGTGGTGGGGGAGGTGGGTGGGGGAAGAGACTGGGGGGATGGGGTCGGTGAGGGTGTTGCGGGGGCGGCGGGGGTTTCGGCGGTTGGTGGTGGCTCGGGGGGTTTCGTTCCTGGGGGACTCGCTGGGGCTGGTGGCGTTGCTGTTGTTCGTGGAGGCGGAGACGGGGGCCGCGTTGGCGGTGGCGTTGTTGCTGCTGGCGGGGGACTTCACGCCGGGGTTGTTCGGGGCCTTCGCGGGGGTGGTGGGGGATCGGGTCGACCTGCGCAAGGTGATGGTGGGGTGCGATCTGGCGCAGGGGGTGCTGGTGCTGGCGATGGCGGTCGTGTTGCCGCCGTTGCCGGTGTTGCTGGTACTGGTGGCTGTCCGGAGTCTCGTGGCGCAGGTGTTTCAGGCGAGTAGCCGGAGTGCGGTGCCGGCGTTGGTGGCGGACGAGGAGTTGGAGGCGGCCAACTCGGCGTTGGGGGGATGGACGTACGGGCTGGATGCGGTGGGGCCGTTGATCGCGGCGGCCTTGTTCCTGGTGCTGGACGTGCGCGGGATTCTGCTGATCGATGCGGCGACGTTCTTCGTGTCGGCGGTGTTGTTGTGGGGGTTGCCGAGTTTGCCGCCGAGCAACGAGCACAGCGGTACGTCGGTGCTGGCCAACGCGAAGGAGGGGTTGGGGTACATCTGGCGGACCAGGGCGGTTCGGGTGATCGGGCTCGGGTTCTTCGCGGTGGTCGCGTTCAGCGGGGTGGACGACGTTGCGATGGTGTTCCTCGCCAAGGACGAGTTGCGCGGTGGCGACTCGGCTGCCGCCGTCCTGTACGCCGGAGTCGGGATCGGCCTGGTTGCCGGTTACGCGCTGCTCACCAAGCAGGCGACGCGTTTCGCGATGCCGGTGTTGCTGATCGTCGGGTTCGCGATCAGCAGTCTGGGCAATCTGTTCACCGGGTTCGCCTGGGCGATCTGGGCGGCGTTGGCTCTGCAGACGATTCGCGGGCTCGGGATCGCCGCGTTGGACGTCGCGATCAACACGCACCTGCAGCGCGTCGTACCGGCTGCCATGCTGGGGCGCGTCTTCGGCAACCTGTACGGCGCGATCGGGCTGGCCGCGGGCCTCTCCTACGTCTTCGGTGGTCTCCTCCTCGAGCACACCGATGCCCGCACCACCTTCATCGCGGCGGGAGCGGGTGGCCTGCTCGCCACCGCGGCCACGGCGATCAGCCTGGCGCGTCGAGCTCGGCAATAGGGCGCCGCAGCGCTCGTGCACCCGGTACTGCGATAAGCGCGACTCCCGCCATCACCAGGAAGGCTGCCAGTGGGCGATCGACCAGGATGCCGACCGCGGTCGCGACCAGCAGACCGCCGAGGTTCCCTGCCATCCAGATCAGGCCGGCCGCCGTACCCTCTGCCTCGCCGGTACGCCGCTCGACCAGCTCCAGCACGATTGGCAATGCAGGCAACAACAAGAAGCCGATCAGCGTGATCGCGATGAAGCCCACCGCAACCGAGGGCGCCAGCGCCAGCGCGACGCAAGCGAGGGCGGTCACCGACAAGCTTGCCACCAGCAACGCTGCCTCGGCGTGGTGCCTGACCACGAGCACCGGCACGACGGCGCTGCCGACGACTCCGGCGACGACATTGATCAGCAGGATCGTGGAAGCGGTGCCCGCGCTGACACCGGCCGGTTCCAGCAGCGCCTGGGAGAAGGTGGTGATGGCAACGAACACGCCGAACGGGAAGATCGCCAGCACGCACAGCCGCCGGATCAGCGGGTCGCCCCAGGCGATCTGCAAGGCGCCGCGATCCGGCCGCCGGCGTTCGAGCTTGTGTTCACCAGGTTTGCGCAGGGCAACGATCACGCCGGCCGCGGCGAGCACGGAGAAGATTGCTGTCAGCCACAACACGGTCGGGAGTTGGTTGCTGTCGGGGTAGATCGCCGACAGCAGGAAGGCGAGCACCATGCCGGCGAAGATGCTCGCCGTCCCGGCCGCTATCCCGGTCGGTCGATCCTTCTCCGCCAGGTAGCGCCCGGTGATGCCGGTGACCGCGTTCAGCACCAGCGGTTGGGCCACGGAGGCCACGAGTTGCCCGGCAAGCAGCCAGCTGTAGTCGTCACCGCCGAGTCGCAGCAGCGCGCCCAGCGCGGTCAGTACGGCGCCCGCGATCAGGCCGCTGCGGAACCACTTGTCGAGGATCAACCCGGCCGGAATCGCCAGTACGACGTACAGCAGCGGGAAGACCTGCGCCAGCCAGCCGATCGCGTTCTCGGACACGCCGTACCGATCGGCGGCCACCGTGGTCACTCCGGCGAAGTTCAGCCAGACCAGTTGAGTCGCGGCCCCCACCAGCGCGAACGCGGCGATCGCTGTCCAGCGACTCCGCGGCCTGACCTCCACCATCCGTGCTCCCATCCCCAAGGCTTACCGAACAGTAGCCCTACTCCGGCCCTGCGGCGAGACCTTCGCCGACCCTGCCTCACCGGACCCGGCTCGCGGTGCGGAACAAGCGCCGAGGGTGTTTCAGAAATCGAAATCTGGGGAATTTCTCAATTCTTGGACCAGCTCGATCCTGAGTGCATATTGCGGACAATTGACTGCAGTATCAATTACTCGTTGTGTTGAGGGTCACGGGCCACCGGTGTAACGGGCGGGGACGCGCGGAAGACCGAGGGCGAAGTGCCGGGAATTCGGTGATACTCGGGTGGTGCGAGTGCTGATTGCCGGTGTGGATCAGAAGTTCGTAGCGACCACCGCGCGTGAGCTGCGGAGGTTGTCGATGGCGGTCGACGTCTGTCGGGACGGCAACGCCGCGCTGGATCGTGCCGGGCTGCACCAGTACGCCGTGATCGTCCTGGACAGCGACCTGCCGGGGGTGCCGGCCGACGAAGTGGTCAGGAAGGTGGTCGCGTCCGGCGAGGGACCGCGGTTGTTGCTGCTCACCCGGTCGGTGGAGGTGTCGGACCGGGTCGAGGGACTGGCGATCGGCGCGGACGACGTGCTGTCGTGGCCGTTCGCGACCGAGGAACTGGTGGCCAGGATCCAGGCGCTCGGACGCAGGTCGATGCGCGCGCTTCCGCCGGTACGGACCTGGCAGGGCGTGGTGCTCGACCTGCCCCGTCACCAGGCGAGTCGCGAAGGGCGCTTCCTGCAGTTGTCGCCGAAGGAGTTCGCCGTCCTCGACGTGCTGATGCGGGCCGCGGGGGTGGTGGTCAGTGCGGAGGAGTTGCTGGAGCAGGCCTGGGACGAACATGTCGATCCGTTCACCAACGCGGTCCGCGTCACGATGATGACGCTGCGGCGGAAACTCGGGTCGCCGGCGCTGATCGAGACGGTTCCCGGGGTCGGATACCGCCTGTGCCGCACGCCGGAGACATTGTCTTCGCAGTGCGGCTGAAATGCGGGCCGGAGTTCGAACCTTCCGCCCCCGGAGGTCGATCCCCGGCCCGCCGAGCGTAGTGACGTCACCACTTCTTCGATTCAACACGATCGGGACTATTGCGGCCGTCAGGGAATTCCCTTATCCCGGCCTTATCCGGGCGGCGGCTATTCGCCGGTGAGGTTGTCGATCTCCGGCGCGTAGCGGAAGTAGTGCGGGTCGTTGAAGGTGCCGGGGACCTTGCCAAGGCTCTTGATCACGGTGCCGGTGCTGCCGACGTGGCCGAACTGGTAGAGGTAGGCGGACTTGGTGTCGCGGTCGATGCCGAGGACCAGAGAGCCGTCGGGGCCACAAGGGGTGGCGATGAGTTGCTCGAAGACCTGCCAGGTCGAGGTGCGGACCGTGCGGCCGTAGGTCTCCAGCGGGTAGGTGCCGACGGGGACGACCACCACCATCAGGGCGCCGGCCCGGGTGTTGGTCAGGAAGCTCTCGTAGAGGTCGTCGCGGCCGATCAGCGTCATCGACTTGACCGTGCTCAGCCCGCCGATTCCGCCGGTGTCGCGCCAGCCGCCGTTGCTCTCCAGATTCCAGCGCTCGAAGGTGCCGGCCGTGTCCTGGGCGTAGAGCGTCGTACGGACGGAGCCGCTGACCTTCTGCTCGACCGACCGCTCGATCCAGCGGAAGTTCGACCACCCACCACCGATCCGGCGGTTGACCACCGGCCGGGCCGGATCGAGCTGTCCGTTGGCCTTGAGGTTGTAGCTGGTTTCGTACAGGGCTCCGCCCATCACGGCCAGGCCGGAGCGGATGCGGCCGCCCTGCGGCGCAGGGAGGTCCCTGAAAGTGCTGAGGTGCTTGACCGCACCCGCCGGATAGACGCCAGGGACGGACTGCATCGCGCCGACACCGACCGGCGCGCCGGCGGTGATCGTGCGGGCGGTCTGAGCGCCGGCGGCGGTGACCGAGCCGAGGTCGAGTGTGCAGGCCGCAGTACTGCTCGCGGTGGCCGACGTGGTGGCGTTGGCCGGCCCGACGGCCGAGCCGAGCGTCACGGCCAACGCCGCGGCACCCGCGAGACTGATGGTCTTTCGGAACATGACTTTCCTCCCGGTTCCGAGAGCCCCCCTTGGCTCTCATCACGTTGGAAGCCGCTCGGACCCGAGAAGTTGTGTAGCTGTCCAGACCGTTACTTCACCCGGCTCAGGTGGCCGTCCTCCCGTACTGCGACGGTGGTGCGCAGGGCTCCGACAGTGAGGTCGACGAACATCGTCGAGCCGGTCGTTCGGGTCCGGTAGCTGACCGCCGCCCGGTGGTCGGCGGGGACGATGACGGACAGGACGGTCGCCGACTTGCCGCTGCGGTTGAAGCTGACCACTGGCGCCGCCTGCCTCGTCGTGGTCGTCGGGTAGTGCCAGCCTTGCACCGGGTCTTCCTGGCCGTGAGTCACCGTGATCGCGTCGCCCGGAAGCGCTTGCTGGTAGGGGATCTGCAGCAGCACGGTCTTGACCTTGTCGCGCGGGTTGTGCGCGACCACCGTGGTCGGTGAGCTGACCGTCGCCTGCTGACCGATCGGGAGATGCCACTGGGCCTGGAAATCCTGGCTCTGCTCAGAGGTGGCCCGATCCAGCGCGAGGATCAGGTCCGGATCCTTGAGCACCAGGATCGAACGCTCGCGCGACATCCCTGGCCCCGGGGAGTCCGACAGGTGGTAGAACTCCGCTGTCGGCTCGATCCGCGAGCGGACCAGCTTCGTCTCGGTCGGGCGACCGGCCATCAGCGGGCTCGACAGCACGTTGTGCGCGGACTCGCTCTTGGCCCAGTTGCGCCACTTGTCGACCTGGTACCCCGGGTGCCCGCCGTCGACCAGGATCTCCCGGCCGTGCGAGGTGTAGGTGATCGACATGTGGTCGTCGTGCCCGTGCAGCGTGCGCGCCGGCCCGAACCTGATGCTGTACGTCGACTCCTGGGCGAAGGGCCGCTGCTCCCCCCAGCCGGTCCGGCCGAAGACGTAGCCGGCGTCGTAGATGCCGACCCGCTCGGCCGGCGGACGGCCTTGTTCGCCAAGGGTTCCGGGGTACAGCATCAGCGTACCGGGGAAGATCGTGGGCGTCCTGACTCGCTCGGAGTCGCCGAGCTGGTGCACTCTGCCGAAGGAGTCGCTGGCCATCGCGATCCAGGTCGCGAGGGCGGCCCGGCGGCCCTTGACGGACGGGCTCGGCTCGGCGCCGCAGTCCTGCAGGGCTTTGATCGCCCGGCCCCACAGTGTGTAGTTGAAGATCGCGTACGCCGTGGACTGCTCGTTGGTCGAGCCCTGTTCGTCGATCGACTCGTTGATCGCCCTGCTCAGCCGTCGTTCCGCGAGCTGCTTGAGCGGTTGACGCCCGAGCGTGCAGCCGATTCCGAACAGGGCGATGCTCTCGTCGGTGCCGTGGTTGCCCACCCCACCCCAGTTGATCTCCATGAACCTGGCGTGGTCCAGCAAAGCCTTGTCCAGCCAGGCATAACCGGGCGGCAGCGTCCGCGCCTTCGATCCGCTCAGCACTGCCTGGCGGGCGCAGATCAGCACGTTGGTGCGATGCATGGTCGCCTCGTGCGCGCCGACGTCGCCCTTCCAGTCGTACGGATTGTCGGTCACCCAGTCGCGGATGATCGTCGTCACCCGGGCCAGCGCCTTCTTGTCGCCCGCCCGGCCGGCCTCGATCCCCTGGCCGAGCCAGCGCAGCGAATGCAGCCACATGTACCAGCTGGGCTGGTTGTAGGGATTCGCCCGCCAGTTGATGTCGCCCTTGCCGTCACCCACCTGGTACGCCGGGTGCACGCCCCACTGGAAGGTGTCCTGGTGGATCCGGGCGACCGGGTTGGGCCCGTCGATCCCGCTGTACTTCGGACACTCGTACTTCGCCGCCTTCACCTGACCCGGCCGGTCCGCCGTGGTCGGCTTCGTGGCGCTCGGGATGGCCTTGGCGCCGGCCTTCGGTGGCTGCGTGGCGCGCGGCCCCCAAGCGGTCTGCGGCGACAGGATCACGGTGATCAGCGCGATCACCACGACGACGGCTCCCGCCGTCAGCAAGGGCAACCACAGTCGTCGTCGGGGCATGCCGTCCTCACTTCAGTTCAGGCCTTGACAGTTCAGGTCTAGACCGGTATTGAGGCCGGGCGTGCCCCTGGGAATGGGTGGTTCGGGTTTGGCTGCCGCTGGGCGAAGCGGTGCTACCCGGATAGACGTGCGTGAAGGCCCGAAATGTTGTAGCGATCGGGCAACAAAAAACCCACGCATCCAGCGGGCATGCTGAACCCCCGGCCTGCTAGGAAGCAGACCGGGGGTTCGTGGTGCCGAAGGTCAGCGGCTGAAGCCGGCGGTGAGACCGCTGAGGAGCTGACGGCGGCCGAGCGCGTAGAGGACGACGATCGGCAGGGTGGTGAGCACGACCGACGCGAGGACGGCCGGGACGTTCACGGAGTACTGGCCCTGGAAGGTCCACAGGGCGAGCGGAAGGGTTCGTTTCTCCGGGCTCTGGGTCAGGATCAGCGGCAGCAGGAAGCCGTTCCAGACGCCGAGACCGTTGTAGATGCTGACCGTCACCAGCGCGGGCCGGGTCAGTGGCAGCGCGAGCTTGCGCAACATGCCCCACTCGGTCGCGCCGTCCACCCGCATCGACTCGAACAGTTCCTTCGGCACGTCCCGGATGAAGTTGGTCAGCACCAGCACGGACAGCGGGATGGAGAACGCGATCGACGGCAGGATGATCGCCAGCAGGCTGTCGTACAGCTGCATCCGGATGATCAGCAGGTAGACCGGGATGATGGTCGCCTGCAGGGGGATGGCGAGCCCCATCAGGAACAGTCCGTTCACCCCCGCCAGGAACCGCCCGCCCGCGCCCCGGACGATCGCGTACGCCGCCATGAACGCGATCGCCACGGCCGGGAGGATCGTGCCGGCCGTGACGATCACGCTGTTCAGGAAGTACCGCGGGAAGTCCGACTCGATCACCAGCCGGTAGTTCTCGATGGTCGGGTCCGCGGGCAGCGCGAACGGGTTCTGGGTGAAGAAGCCGGCCTGGTCCTTGAAGCTGGACACGACGATCCAGTACAGCGGGATCAGGACGATCACCAGCCACAGCCAGCCCGTCGTACCGCCGAGCCAGTTCCGCCGGATCAACCGCATCTCAGGCACCTTCCTGCTGGCTGGCCGTCGTACTGCCGCCGAGCCGGCGGAGCAGCAGGGCCAGCGCGAGGCCGATCAGGACGAGCAGTACCGCGATCACGCTGGCCGGACCCATCAGGTTGGCCTGGAAGCCGCGTTTGTACATGTCCAGCGCGAGCACCCGGGTGGCGTCACCGGGACCGCCCGCGGTGAGCACGAAGATCAGGTCGAAGAAGGTCAGCGACCCGACCACCATCAGCGTGGACGAGGTGATGATCGTGTACTTCAGTTGCGGGACGGTGATGCTGAAGAACTGCCGGATCCGGCCGGCCCCGTCGATCGAGGCGGCCTCGTACAGGGTGGTCGGGATCTGCCGGACGCCGCCTTGGTAGATCAGCGAGTGGAACGGGATGAACTGCCAGGAGACGACGAAGATCACCACGCCGAGCGCCAGGTGGTCGCGGCCGAGCCAGTCCTGGGCCAGGAAGTCCAGGTGCAGGCCGGCGCCGAGGCCGAAGTTCGGGTCGAGCAACGCCTTGTAGGTGATCGCGATCGCGGCCGAGCTGAGCAGCAGCGGGACGAAGTACAGGACGGCGAGGACCGCCCGGTACCGCTGGCGGCCGGCCAGGAAGACGCCGAGCAGCAGGCTGATCGGGGTCTGCACGGCCCACGACAGGATCATGATCTCGAACGTCACGAACAGCGAGTGCGGCAGCCCGGGATCGCTCAGGACCGTACGCCAGTTGGAGAGTCCGGCGGCGTTGATGGCGCCGAGGCCGTCCCACTGGGTGAAGCTGAGCAGCAGCACCCCTACCAGTGGGACGACCCCGAACACCACGAAGATCGCGAGGGCGGGGAGGGCCATCCACGCGACCGAACCGCTCCGGCCGGCGTGCGAGGGCGTCCGCCGCGCGGCTCGAACGACGGTCGGAGCGGCCGCCGTCACTTGCCGATCACTCCGTTCATGCTGTCCGCGAACTGCTGCGGCGAGATCGACAACTGGAAGAGTTTGGCGATGTTGTCGAGCAGGGTGGCGGCCGCCGTCGGGCTGAGCGCCTGGTCCCAGGACTGGCCGAAGGTCTTGGCCTTGCTCGAGGTGTCGTAGACGAACTTGAGCCATTCGGCGTCGAACTTGTCGGTCACCGAGGCCAGCTTCTCGCCCGAGCTCTTCACCACCGGGATGCTGCCGGCCTTGACCCAGGCGTCGACCGACGCGTCGTCGAGGGTCGAGGTGGCCAGGAACTTCTTGGCCACCTGCTTCTCCGCGTCACTCGCCTTGGCGGAGATCGACAGGTACTGGCCGGGGTTGCCGACCGTGGTGCTCGGGTCGCCCTTGCCGCCGTCGACCGGCGGGAAGTTCATGTAGCCGAGCTTGCCGTCGGTGACGAACTTGCCGCCGTCGGCCTTCATCCCGCCGTAGGTCCAGGCGCCGTGCACCATCATCGCGGCCTTGCCGGTGTAGAGCAGGGCCTGGTCGGCGTTGGAGTCGGCGGTGATCGACGAGAAGCCCTTGATGAAGCCGCCCGCCTTGATCAGCTTCTGCATCTCTTCCAGGGCCTTGATCGCGGACGGGTCGGACCAGCCGTTCGCCTTGCCGTCGAAGATGTTCTGGAAGACCTCGGTGCCGCCGATCCGGTCGAACAGGAACTCCAGCCACATCATGCTGGTCCAGCGCGACTGGCCGCCGAGCGAGAACGGCGCGATGCCCTTGTCGTTGAACTTCGGCACCAGATCCATGATGTCGCCCCACGACTGCGGCGGCTCGGCACCGATCTTCTCGAACGCGCTCCTGTTGTAGAACAGGACGATCGGCGTCGTGGTCTCGACCGGCATCGCGTAGATCTTGCCGCCGACGGTGGCCGCGCCGAAGGCGGACGGGAAGATCGACTCCTTGAGTGCGGCGTTCTCGCCGAACCAGCTGGTCAGGTCCTCGACCTGGCCGGCGTCGACGTAGCTCTTCAGGCCGCCACCACCCCAGCCCCAGATCAGCGTCGGGCCCTCGCCGGCCCCGATCGCGGTCTTGATCTTCTGCTTGAAGGCGTCGTTCTGGAACGTGTTGGTCTTCAGTGCGGAGTCCGGGTTGGCGGCGTTGAACCGCTTGACCTGGGCTTCGCGGAGCCCCTGCTGGGGCTGTCCGGTGAGGTACCAGTACGTCGCGCCGGTACCGGTCGCGCCGCCGCCGGTCGATTCGCCGGTGCTTTTCGGGCCGGAGGTGCCGCAGGCCGCGAGGCCGGCGGCCATCGCGGCGCTACCGGCGGACAGTCGGAGGAAATTGCGCCGTGAAGTCGTCATGTTTCGTAACGTAGATTTCGAGAGTGTTGCTGTCAAGATCTTGAATACCCTCCGTTTCTGCGTCAGATTAAGACATATGGGTGACAACGGAGTAACGAAACATTTCGAAAATACTGCTTGGCTCGATATCTCGTTACCGGCCGAGAAGCGGGCCGAATTGCTTTTGCAGGCGATGACGTTGGCCGAGAAGGTCGCCCAGCTCGGCAGCCGCTGGGTCGGCAACGACCAGACCGGCGCGCAGGAGCCGGCCGAGGAGCAGCTCAATGTCGCGCCGATGCAGGACGTCTTCTCCACCGCCGGAGCGGTGTCGCTGGAGGATGCCAGCCGCCACGGGCTCGGCCAGCTCACCCGGGTCTGGGGCAGTGTGCCGTTGTCGTTCGAGGAGGGTGCGGCCGAGGTGGTCCGCCAGCATCGCGTGGTGCTGGCCGGCTCGCGGCTCGGCGTACCGGCGCTGGTGCACGAGGAGTGCCTGACCGGCTTCACGACGTACGGCGCGACGGTCTACCCGACCGCGCTCGCCTGGGCGGCGACCTTCGATCCCGAGCTGGTCGAGCGGATGGCGACGGCGATCGGCCAGGACATGGCAGCCGCCGGCGTGCACCAGGGACTGTCGCCGGTGCTCGATGTCGTGCGCGACTATCGCTGGGGCCGGGTCGAGGAGTCGATGGGCGAAGACCCTTATCTGGTGGGGATTCTGGGCTCCGCCTACGTCCGTGGGCTGCAGAGCGCCGGGATCGTCGCCACCCTCAAACACTTCGCCGGGTACTCCGCCTCGCGCGCCGGGCGCAACCACGGGCCGGTTTCGATCGGGCGGCGTGAGCTGCTCGACGTCATCCTGCCGACCTTCGAGCTGGCGATCGCCACGGCGGACGCGGGCTCGGTGATGACCTCGTACTCCGACCTGGACGGGCTGCCGGCCGGCGTCGATCCGTGGCTGTTCACCCAAGTACTGCGAGACGAATGGGGTTTCGCCGGCACGGTCGTGTCGGACTACTGGGCGGTGCCGTTCCTGGCCAGCATGCATCGCGTCGCGGCCACCGCCGACGATGCCGGCGCACTGGCGCTTGCCGCAGGCACCGATGTCGAGTTGCCGGACGCGATCGGTTTCGGCGCGGGCCTGGTCAAGCGGGTCGAATCGGGTGAGCTGTCCGAGGACTTGATCGACCGCGCGGCCCGCAGAGTCCTGCTGCAGAAGGTGCAGCTGGGGCTGCTCGACCCGGACTGGACGCCGGAAGGCTCGGTGCGAGTTCGCGATTTCGACTCGGCCGGGAACCGTGCGCTCGCGCTGGAGCTGGCCGAGCGATCCGTCGTGCTCCTCGACGCCGGTACGGCGCTGCCGCTGGAACGCCTTGCGCCGAAGCGAATCGCGGTGATCGGGCCGGCCGCGGGCGACCCCAGGAGCTTCATGGGCTGCTATGCCTTCCCCAATCACGTCCTGCCGCGCTACCCGGACCTGGGCCTCGGAATCTCGGTGCCCACCCTTTTTGATGCTCTAGGCAAGGAATTGCCGGAGGTCGAGCTGGTCCACGAGCGCGGGAGCGCTGTGCTCGGTGAGGATCGCTCCGGGTTCCCGGCGGCGGTCGAGGCGGCTCGTGGCGCTGATCTGGTGATCGCCTGCGTGGGTGACGTCTCCGGCCTGTTCGGGCAGGGATCGTCGGGTGAGGGCTGCGACGCGGAGGATCTGCGCCTGCCCGGCGTACAGGGGGAGCTGGTTGCCGCCCTGCTCGATTCCGGTACGCCGGTCGTCGTGGTGGTCGTCTCCGGCCGGCCCTACGCCCTGGGTGAGATCGCGGCGAGGGCCGCTGGTCTGGTGCAGGCCTTCTTCCCGGGGCAGGAAGGCGGGGCGGCGATCGCCGGAGTGCTGAGCGGGCGAGTCGTGCCCGGCGGCAAGCTGCCGGTACAGATTCCGCGGCAGCTGGGCGGGCAACCGGGGACGTACCTGCAGCCGCCACTGGGAAGTGTCGAGAGCGCAGGTATCAGTGGGTTGGAGGCCACGCCGCTGTTCCCGTTCGGGTACGGCGCGTCGTACACGACCTTCGAGGTCGGCGACCTGCGGCTCAGTGCTGACGAGATCGCCACCGACGGCTCGTTCGACGTGACCGTCCAGGTGCGCAACACCGGCGTACGGGGCGGTGACGAGGTGGTCCAGCTCTATCTGCACGACGTGGTGGCGCAGGTCGCGCGGCCGGTGAAGCTGCTGACCGGGTTCGCCCGGGTGCGGCTGGAGCCGGGGGACGCGGCGGAGGTCGTCTTCCAGGTGCATGCCGACCGAACCGCTTACAGTGGGCCTGATCTGCGGCGCATCGTCGAGGCGGGCGAGATCGAGGTGCTGGTGGGGACCTCGTCGGCGGAGCTGCCGTGCCGCGCGACCGTGCGGATCACCGGTGCCACCCGGGTGGTGGGTCACGATCGTACGATGGTGACCCCCGTCGAGATCCGCACGAGAGGAACAGGGTGAGGGAGGTGCCGCGTTTGACCGGCCGTGTCACGTTGGCCACTGTCGCCGCCACTGCCGGGGTGTCGGTCGCGACGGTCTCCAAGGTGCTCAACGGGCGCAGCGACGTCTCCGAGTCGACCCGCGCCCGCGTGCAGGAGATCCTCCGCGACCACGAGTACGTCGGACGGCGGCCGGAGCAGGTCGACCGAATCACGGTCGAGCTGTTCTACCAGGGCTTCCTCAACAGCTACTCGGTGGAAGTGATCCAGGGCGTGGTCGAGGCGGGGCAGGCGGCCGACGTGGACGTCGTCCTCGGTTCGCGGCCGCTGCCGTCGGCGCCGCGCAGTACCGGCCGGGCGGCGCAGTGGATCCGCGAACTGACCTCGACCGGACGCCGCGCGGCGATCGGGATCACCTCCGAGCTGACCGACGCCGATCTCGCGGCGTTGTCGCGAGCCCGGCTGCCACTGGTCGTGGTCGACCCGATCAGCATCGCGCAGCCGGACGTCACCAGCGTCGGCTCGACCAACTTCGCGGGCGGGATGGCGGCCACCGAACACCTGCTGTCGCTCGGTCACCGGCAGATCGCCTACCTGGGTGGGCCGCCGTGTTCCGGCTGCAACCAGGCCCGGCTGAACGGCTTCCGCGGCGCGATGGAGGCCGCGGGCGTCTCGGTGCCGAAGGAGTACGTCTGGCTCCGCGAGTTCCTGTACGAGGATGGGCTCGCCGGTGGCGCGGCCCTGCTGGACCTGCCCGAACCGCCGACCGCGATCTTCGCCGGCAGCGACGAGACCGCACTCGGCGTGATGGAAGCGGCCCGCGCCCGCGGACTCCGGGTCCCCGAAGACCTCAGCGTCATCGGCTTCGACGACACCCAGGTCGCTCGGCTCGCGTCCCCGCAACTGACGACGATCCGTCAACCGCTGCGCGAGATGGGCGCGGTGGCCCTCCGTACGGCGCTGCAACTGTCCGCGGGCGAGAAGGTCGATTCCCATCACGTCGAGCTGGCGACCAGCCTGATCGTCCGCGACTCCACGGCAGCCCCGGTCCGCGTCGCCGTCAGCTGACCTCACGACTGCCGGGCAGTTTGCGGGTGTCGATGAGCTGCTGGGCCACGTCGCGGAGCTTGGTGTTGCTGTCCTGGGAGTAGCGGCGCAGTACCTCGAAGGCGCGGTCGCCGTCCAGGTCGAAGCGCTCCATCAGGATGCCCATCGCCTGGCCGACCAGTTTGCGGGCGTCGACGGCCTGGGACAGGGTCTCCTCGTTGCGCGCGTTGGCGACGGCGATCGAGGCGTGCCGGGCCAGGATGTGGGCGATCGCCAGGTCGTCGGGCTCGAAGCTGTTCGGCTGCTCGGCGAACAGGCTGAGCACGCCGACCGGCTGGTTCGCGGGCATCAGCGGGAGGTGGAGGACGCTGCGGACGCCGATCGAGGCGGTGAGTGCCGACCACTGCGGTGACCAGCGGTCGTCGGTGGTGGCGTCGGCGACCGTCACCGGCGCCCGGTTCTCGAGGCTGGCGATCAGCGGGCCCGTGCCGGCGTCGATCTGCAGCTGGTAGAGGTCCGCGATGATCGGTGCCGTCACCGCCGCGATCACCAGCTGCCGGCCGTGCTCGAGCAGCACCAGTCCGGCGTACCGGCAGGACAGCGCCTGGCGGGCGAACTGCACCGCGGTCTCGACGGTCTCGGCGACGCCGGTGGAGTCGTGCAGCTCCACGGCCAGGCGTGCGAATGCTGCGGCCGTGGGGTGCTGAGTGCTCATCGGACCTGCTTTCTGCTCCTCGCCGAGTCGGAGATCAGCCTAGCCATTCGCGCGCCTCGAGGGGCAAGCTGGTGACGTGGCCGAGAGCCCTCGGCGCAGGGGAGAGGAAGCGCCGATGGCCGCCGGAATCGCACCGCACGGACTGCACCACGTGACCGCCATCGCGGAGGACCCGCAACGCAACGCCGACTTCTACACCACCGTGCTGGGTCTCCGGCTGGTGAAGCGGACCGTGAACTTCGACTCGCCCGAGAACTACCACCTGTACTACGGCGACGAGTCCGGCCGGCCTTCGACACTGCTGACCTTTTTCGCCTGGCCGGGCGCCGACGCGGGCCGGCAAGGTACCGGGCTCACCACGGCCACCGCTTTCAGCGTGCCGCCGGAGGCGCTCGGCTGGTGGCAGAAGCGGCTCAAGGACCTCGGTGTCGACTCGGACGACCCGGTCGCGCGCTCCGACGAGGAGGTACTGCGGCTGCGTGACCCGGACGGCCTGGTGATCGAACTGGTCGCCTCCGACGGAGATTCACGCTCGGGGTGGGACGGCGCGGCCGCAGTACCGGCTGAGAGCGCGATCCGAGGCCTGTACTCCGTGACGATGACCGAGCGTGAGCTGGAGCCGACCGCGGAACTGCTGGCCGGGATGCTCGGGATGTCCCACCAGCCGACCACCTCCGACCGGACGCGACTGGTGATGTCGGGTGGCCAGGAAGGTACTGCGGTGGACGTGCTGCCGAGCAAGGAGTCCCGCGGCTTGCAGGCGGCGGGCACGGTGCACCACATCGCCTTCCGGGCGCCGGATCAGGAGACCCAGGCCCGCTGGCGGCTGGAGCTGCTGGAGGCCGGGATCAAGGTGACCGAGATCCTGGACCGGCAGTACTTCACCTCGATCTACTTCCGTGAGCCCGGCGGCGTGCTGCTGGAGATCGCCACCGACCAGCCGGGGTTCACCGTCGACGAGCCGTTGCTCGAGCTCGGCCGGCAGCTCAAGCTGCCGCCGTGGCTCGAGCCGGATCGTGAGCAGATCCAGAACGCGCTGCCGCGGCTGCGCGCTCCGGAAGGCTCCTGACGCCGCCTACTTGTGGATGTGCTTCACCCAGTCGGCCGGTACTGCGCCCTCCGGGCCCGGAGCCGGCTGGGTGACCGGGTGGTTGACGGGCGGAGCCAGCTCGGGACCCTCGACGATCTCCTCGGTCCTGAAGTCCCAGAACCAGTCCTCACCCGGTTCGTAGGACTGGATGATCGGGTGGCCGGTCTCCGCGGCGTGCTTGCCGGCGTGCTGCTCGGGGGAGCTGTCACAGCAGCCGATGTGGCCGCACTCGGCGCAACGGCGGAGGTGGAACCACCAGCCGCCACCGTCGGTGCACTCGACACAACCAGGTCCCGAGGGGGCGACCTCGGGCCGGATCCCGGCGTCGTTCGTCATACCGTCAACCCTTCGTTCGGTGGTTCGCAGTTCGCAGCCTAAGCCCAGTCAGCTGCCCGGAACGGTGAGCAGGTCGGCGAAAACCGTGTCCAGGGCCATCTTGGCCGCACCGAGTGCGACCGAGTCGGCGCCCATCGTCGAGGTGACCACGTCGACCGGGAGCAGCGTGAGCTTGGCCAGCTCCCGCCGGAACGGTTCGGCGATGATCGCCCCACCGCGGGACATGCCGCCGCCCAGGACGACCACCTCGGGATCGACGGCCAGCGCCAGGACGGCGGCGCCGGTGGCCAGCACCTCGGCGAACCTGATCAGCACGGCAAGGCTCTCGGGATCCTGTCGCGCCGCGGAGGCGATCACGAACTCGCCCTCCCGGCCGGACGGTGCACCCGCCTCGGCAGCGAGCTCGGCGCCGCGAGCGTGCAGCCGCTCGACCGCGTCGGCCCAGCCGAGCATCGGCAGTACGCCGATCTCACCGGCGGCGCCGTGCCGGCCCTGATGGACCTGGCCACCGATCAGTACTCCGGCGCCGGCCCGGTGCCCGGCGAACATGTAGACGACGTCGCGATGCTCCTGAGCCGCGCCCTTCCACTGCTCGGCCAGCGCGGCCAGCTTCACGTCGTTGGCGACGGCGACGGGCCGGCCCAGACCGTCGGACAGGATCCCCGGTACGGCGACCTCGGTGAAGCCGGGCAGCGAGTACGGCGCGAGACTCGCTCCGAACGGCCCGACCCGTACGTCGGACACGCCCTCGGCGGCCCGCAGCGCGCCGGTGATCCCACAGGCCACGCCGGTGATCGCCGTCGGGTCGAGCCCTGCGTCCGCCCAGCAGGCGAGGGTGGTGTCGATCGCCGCCTGGAGTCGGTCGCGCGCCGGGAGGCCGGGATCCAGCTCGACCCGGCGGCTGGCCAGCGTGTTGCCGCGGAGGTCGGTGACGACCGACATCGATTTGTGTGCGCCGATGTCGATTCCGCTGACGTAACCGGACTCGGCGCGGAACCTGAAGTGGCGGGCCGGGCGGCCCGCGGGCCGCCCGGACGGCGTCCGGGGTGGCGGGGTCTCTTCGACCCGGTTCTCGGCCAGAAGTTCGGCGAGCAGGTCCTCGGCGGTCGGGCGGGAGACGCCGATCACCCCGCGGAGTTCGCGCAGGGTCAGGCTGGGCGCGTTCACGAAGGCGCTCAGAGCAGCGGAGAAGTTGAGCCTGCGGAGCAGCGACGGATCGCCCAGCCGTCCACCCGGCTTCTCGTCACTCCTCACGTTCGAACACTAACGAACGGCGTAAAGGCTGCACGCCGCGCTGTACCGTACGGGGGTGGATCAGGAGGCGCGGGAGAAGCTCTCTCCCCGGGACAAGTGGATCACCATCTTCGGGCGTAAGCCGGTGCTCGAGGCACTGAGCGACCCCGCCCTGTCGGTGGCGAAGGTCGTGGTCGCGGACAACGCCGGCGGTGGTTCGCTGGACGAGATCCTGCGGGCGGCCAGCCGGACCGGTACGCCGGTGGAGCGGGCGACCGCGTCGCGGGTGAAGTGGCTGGCCGGTAACGGCAAGCACGACCAGGGCGTGGTGGCCGACGTGAACGCGCCGCGGATGACGCCGCTGGCCGACTTCGTCCGGGCCCGCGGCAAGCGGCCGACCAACGTCTTCCTGCTCGACGGTGTCACCAACCCCGGCAACGTGGGGATGATCCTGCGCACCGCGACCGGAGCCGGCTTCGACGGCGTCATCCTGCCTCGCGCCGGTACGCCGCACGTGGGTCCGCTGGTGATCAAGGCGTCCGCCGGGGTGGCCTTCCAGGCGCCGATCGTGAACGTGGCGACCGCGAAGGCGGCCGTGAACCTGCTGGTCGAGGCGGGGTACCGCATCTACGGGCTGTCGGCGCGGTCGAAGCAGTCGCTGTTCAGGGCTGAACTGGCGCCGCGCGCGGTGTTCGTCCTGGGCGGTGAGACCAACGGGATCACCGTCGGCACCGACGAGGACCTGCAGATCCCGCTGCACGCCGGGGTCGAGTCGCTCAACGTGGCGGTCGCCGCGGCCGTCGTTGCCTTCGAGGTCACCAACCGCGACTGACCCCGTCGCCGTCGCCGCAGCCGTCGCCGAGCCTCATCCGGTCCGGATGAGGCTTTCGCCTGCGCTCGATTATTGATTCGGCCTTGCGTCAGCGCCAGGCTGCGGTTTACCGTCCCGGTTAACGTTTAAGTGAGCGTTAGTGAGCGAAGGGCGGCTGTGATGAGCAAATTCGGGCGGCGGAGGTTCTTGGAGTTGAGCGGAGGCGCCCTCGGGGCGGCCGCGCTCGGGTCGACCCTGACGGGGTGTGGTGACGGCGGAGCGACCGGCGGTGGCGCGAAGGCGTCGGGCGACGTGGCGCTGCCGACGTACAAGGCGTTCGAGGGACTGCGGCCGGACCTGGCCGGGGCCGAGTCGGGGCTCGAGCCGGGCTTCCTGCGGTTCCCCGAGAACGCCATCGCCAGTGTCCAGAGCCCGCCGCTGAAGAGTGCGGTGACGGCGCTGACCGAGACCTTCGCGACGCCGCCGCCCCCGATGGGCAGCAACCCGATGTGGCAGGCCCTGAACCAGGCGCTGGGCGGCGAACTCAAGCTCACCATCGGCACCGACCCCGGCTACCCGGAGAAGTTCGCCACCCTGCTGGCCGGTGACTCGCTGCCGGACCTGATGTGGCTGCCGCCGAACCAGGGGATCCCGAACGTCGGCCCGATGCTGGAGGCCAAGTTCCAGGACCTGACGAAGTACCTGTCCGGCGACGCCGTGCTGGAGTACCCGAACCTCGCCGCGCTGAAGCCGGCCTCCTGGCGTACGGCCGTCGTGAACGGCAAGATCTGGGGCGCGCCGATCCCGTCCACGCCGTTCGGCCAGGTGATGATGGGCAACCCGAGGACCTGGGCGAAGGTCGGCGGCCTGCAGTGCCGGACGGCCGACGAGTTCTTTGCCAAGTGCAAGGAACTGACCAGCGGCACGAACTACGCGCTCGAACCGGCGATCGTGAACATGTTGCACATGTTCGGTGAGTGGTTCGGTGCCCCGAACGGCTGGCGGGTCAACCAGGACCGGTCGCTGACGCATCTCTACGAGACCGACAACTACCGGGCCGCGGTCGAGTACGCCGCCAGGCTCTGGGCCGCGAAGGTGTTCTATCCCGACCTCAACCTGGCGGACGCCACCTCGAAGACGGTCAACGGCCAGATCGCCGCGCAGGTCACCGTCGGGCCGCGGGCGACCGCCGACTTCCGGGCGGCCGACCCGGCCCTGTTCGTGGACACGTTGATCCCGTTCGGCCATGACGGCAAGGCGAAACCGGTCTACGACATGGGCTACGGAACGGTCGGGTTCACGCCGTTCAAGCAGACCGACGAAGGCCGGATCCGCGAATTGCTTGCCTTGGTCAACTACCTGTCGGCGCCGTTCGGCACCAAGGAGTACCTGCAGAAGAACTTCGGTACGGCGGGACAGCAGTACACCCTCGACGCCCAGAAGAACCCGGTGCTCAACGCGGCCGGCAACCAGCAGGCGCCCGGTCTGGTCAGCGCGCTGCAGATCATGACCGCGCCGGAGAGCGTGATCTTCAACCCCGCCTTCCCCGACGACACCCGCAGGATCCACGCCACGGAGCAGAAGTTGCTCGCGTTCGCGATGCGCAACCCGACGGCAGGCACCTACTCCGACACCAGCAGCAAGGTCGGCACCAAGCTGACCGCGGCGTTCCGCGACACGATCGTCGACATCGTCACCGGCCGGCAGAAGATCGGCGTCTACGACGAGGCGCTGAAGCGCTGGAAGAGCGGCGGCGGCGACAAGATGCGTGGTGAGTTCGAAGCCGTCCTGCCTGCCGGCGTACCGGTGACGCAGTCTTGAGCCGGCGCAAACAGCCGGAGCTGCCGTTCGCCGTCAGGCTGCGGCGGGACTGGCAGATGCTGGTGCTGATGCTGCCCGGGGTGCTGTTCCTGCTGGTGTTCTTCTACCTGCCGGTGCTCGGCAACGTGGTCGCCTTCCAGGACTTCCAGCCGTACCTCGGCATCATGCACAGCGAGTGGAACGGCGTACAGAACTTCGTCAACCTGTACGCCGATCCCGACTTCTGGGACGCGCTGCGCAACACCCTGCTACTGGCCGGCGTCCAGCTGCTGCTGTTCTTCCCGGTGCCACTGGCACTCGCGCTGATCGTGGACTCCCTGGTCAGCAACAAGATCCGGCGCGCGTTCCAGACCATCGCCTATCTGCCGCACTTCCTGTCCTGGGTGCTGGTGATCGCGTTGTTCCAGCAGTCGCTGGGCGGTGCCGGGTTCGTCAACAACCTGCTCCGGCAGGCCGGTTTCGACCCGATCCCGTTCATGACCAACCCGGACACCTTCCCGCTGCTGGTCGTCGGCCAGCTGATCTGGAAGGACGCCGGCTGGGCGATGATCATCTTCCTCGCCGCGCTGTCGGCGGTCGACGTCTCCCTGTACGAGGCTGCCGCCGCGGACGGCGCGGGCCGGTGGCGGCGGCTCTGGCACATCACCCTGCCGTCGATGCGCACGGTCATCGTGTTGCTGCTGATCCTGCGGATCGGCGACATCCTCAGCGTCGGGTTCGAACAGTTCATCCTGCAGCGCGACTCGGTCGGGCCGGGCGCGGCCGAAGTACTGGACACCTTCACGTACTACGCCGGCGTGGTCGGCGGGGACTGGAGCAGCGGGGCCGCGGCCGGACTGGCCAAGGGAGTGATCGGCGCGCTGCTGCTCTGGGGCGCGAACACGGTCGCGCACCGGCTCGGCGAACCGGGCATCTTCCAGAAGAGAGGACAGTCGTGAGGCCGATCTGGAAGGAGCGGCCGGCTCCGGCGTACCAGGCCGTCAAGGCGGTGGTACTCGGTGGTTTCGCGCTCGCGATCATCGTCCCGATCATGGTGGTGGTCTCGACCTCGCTGGCCAGTGACGCCGACATCATCGAAGCGGGCGGATACGTGCTGTGGCCGTCGCATCCGACCCTCAAGGCCTACGACACGTTGTTCAGCGGCGGGCTGATGGCCCGGGCCATCGGGGTCAGCCTGTTCGTCACCGTGATCGGTACGGCGATCGCGCTGTGCACCACCATCGCCCTCGCCTACGCGACCTCGCGGCCGGTGCTGTTCGGGCGGCCGGTACTGCTGCTGGTGCTGTTCACGCTGCTGTTCGCGCCGGGCATCATCCCGATGTTCCTGGTTGTCAAGCAGCTCGGGCTGATCGACAGTCTGTGGTCGCTGATCCTGCCGGGCGCGCTGGGGGCGTTCAACTTCGTGGTGATGCGGACGTTCTTCATGAACGTGCCGGCCGAGATCCTGGAGAGCGCGCGGATCGACGGCGCGAGCGACTTCACCATCCTGCGGCGGATCGTGATGCCGCTGTCGAAGGCGGTGATCGCGGTGGTCGGGCTGTTCTACGCGGTCGGCTTCTGGAACGCCTTCTTCAACGCGCTGCTCTACCTCAACGACACCTCCAAGTGGCCGGTGCAGGTGATCCTGCGGACCTACGTGCTGCAGGGCAAGTCGCTGTCGGCCGACCAGCTCGGCGTGACGCCGCCGCCGCAACCGCAGTCGTTGCAGATGGCGGTCGTGGTGGTGGCACTGGTACCGATCGCGATGGTCTATCCGTTCCTGCAGCGGCACTTCACCAAGGGCGTGATCACCGGGGCGGTCAAGGGCTGAGAGAATCGGTCTCATGGCCACGGGGATGACCGACAAACCGACGCTGCGGACGGTTGCCGCCGCGGCGGGAGTCTCGATCGCCACGGTGTCCTACGTGCTGTCCGGGCACCCGCGCAGCCAGACGATCTCGGACAACACCGCCGACCGGGTGCGGGAAGCCGCCACGCGACTGGGCTACCGGCGCAACGACGCCGCCCGGGCGATCCGGACGGGGAAGTCCGACCTGGTGCTGCTGTCGCTGAGTGTGCTGGCCGATCCGTGGGCGCAGGCGGTGGCGGCCGACGTCAGCGCCGCGGTGACGCCGCTGGGCAAGACCGCGCTGATCGTGGCCGACGGCGACTGGCGGACGGTACTGGCGAACCGGACGCCGGACGTGATCTTCATCGACCACGTCCGGGACGATCCTTCACTGGTCGCCGATCTGGAGGCGTTCGCCGCTCAGGGTGTGCAGATGGTGGTCTTCAGCGAAGTGCTGGAGCCGAAGGGGTTCGACGTGATCCGCTCGGGTGCCGAGCCGCGTTGCCACCTGGCCGTAGAGCATCTGCTGGAGCGGCACACCCGAATCGGCGCGCTGACGTCCAAGCTGGCGGGCTGGCCGCGCTACGACGCCTATCTGCGCGCGATGGCGGCGGCCGGCGTACCGGTGCTGGACGAGCTGGTCGCGACGTACGAGCCGCATCCCGAAGGTGCCTACCGGGCAGCGATCTCGGTGCTCAACCGGCCTGACCGGCCGACGGCGCTCTACTGCACGACGGACTTCGCCGCCATCGCCGCGATCCGGGCCGCGCACCGGCTGCGTCTCGACGTACCGGGGGATCTGGCCGTGATCGGGGTCGGCAACACCCCGGAGGGCGAGCACCTCGACCCGTCGCTGTCGACGGTCGGACCGGTCGGCTTCAACGCCGCGCTGAGCCGGATCATGGTCGGCCGCCTGACCGACCGCGAAGGCGCGGACGGCAAGGTCTACGACTTCCCGTGGCAGCTCATCCCACGCGAATCCACGGCATAGATGGAATTGCCGGGCGGTGGCTGGGAGCTGGTGAAGGCCGGGGAGTCGGCGACCTCCGTCCACCGCCGGGGTGCGGTCTTCGCGAAGACGTGCGGTCCGGACGGAGTGGCGGAGTTGCTGGCCGAGCGCGACCGGGCGGAGTGGCTGGCCAGTACGTCGGTTCCTGGTGCTCGGGTGCTGGACTGGATCGAGAGTGCTGAGGGCGCCGCCTTGCTGACCTCGGCGGTGCCCGGCGTGACGGCCGGCGATCTGCCGTGGTCGGAGAAGCTGGTGGCGAGCTTGGCGCGGGCGGTCCGGGCTGTGCACGAGTTGCCGGTCGAGAGCTGCCCGTTCGAGCGCCGGCTTGTCGACGTTGTCGCGCAGGCCGAGGACGTCGTACGGCGGGGTGCGGTGAACCCCGACTTCCTGACCGACGATGCCCGACTGGTTGCGCCCGAGGAGTTGCTGGCACGGGTGCGCGCGGCGCTGCCTGCCGTCCAGGCGGCGCAGGAACTGGTCGTCTGCCACGGTGACGCCTGCCTGCCGAACTTCCTGTTCGACCCGGACACCCTCGAATGGACCGGCACGATCGATGTCGGCCGCCTTGGGGTAGCGGACCGGTACTCGGATCTCGCACTCGTCAAGGCGCAACTGGAGGACGAGTGGTCTGTCGACGCGGCAGCGTTCTTCGCGGCGTACGGGGTGGTTGAGCCGGATGCCGAGCGGCTTGCCTTCCACCTGCTGCTCGACGCGCTCACCTGGGGCTGAGCGGGTGCTGTTTGATCGCCGCCACCGTTTGCTGTCTGAGGACGTTGCTGAGTGATGCCTGCGTCCTCCACGCCGTTCGCCGTACTGCGAGTAGCGTGGCGGGGTGGGCGAAATTGTCGCGGTCGAGATCGTGGCGCTGGTGGTGTCGGCTGTGCACGCCTACGAGGGGCGGCCGTTGGACGGGCCGCGGCCGGATCCGGAGCCGGTGAAGCGCGCTGAGATCGAGGTGCGGGCCGGGCTGGGGATCGTGGGCGATCGGTACTTCAACCAGCCGGTGCATCGGAAGGCGGCGGTGACGATCTTCGATGCCGCGGCGCTGGATGGGTTCGCGGGGGTGCCTGATCCGGCGTTGACCAGGCGAAACATCATCATTCGGGGCTATCCGGTCGACCAGCTGGCGGTTCGGCGTACGGCGTCGGGTGAGCGGGTGGCGGGCCGGAGTTTCAGTTTGGACAGTGGTTCCGGGGCGGTGCGGTTCCAGGCGCAGAGGCCGGCGAATCCGTGCGCGTGGATGGACGTCGTACTGGGGGCGGGGGCTTTCAAGGGGTTGCGCGGGCGGGGTGGGGTGCGTTGCGAGGCGCTGGGGTCGGGAGTTCTTCGAGTGGGGCCGGCTGAGCTGATCGTCGGCTAGGACGCCCGTGCACAACGACAGGCAGTAGTCACCTGGGCGACCCGGGTTCAGGCGGGACCGGGCGGACGGATGACGCGACAGCCGTACTACTGCCTGTCGTTGTGCACAGACCGGCAGCGGTGAATTTCGGTCGGTTTTCGGTGCGGCGGGCTACGGTCCTGGAATGGTCGGGCGATGGGTGGTCGCGGTGGTGCTGGCGGCTGCTCTGGCCGGATGCTCCGACACCGCCGGACCTGCTGGGACTGCTGAGCCGACGGTGGTGGGGACGCCGGAGCGGTCGGTGCCGGAGAGTCCGCGAGTCAGCGTGACGGAGGGGCCGCCGTCGGCGACGCCTTCACTGCCCACGCCTTCTCGATCCACGCCGCCTCCTTCCACGCCGCCTCCTTCCACGCCGGCTCGTCCCACGCCGTCGCGGTCGGTGCCGGTCTCGACGGTGACGACGCTCGCGATCCCGTCGATCGGCGTACGGGCGCTGCGGGTGGTCGGTTACACCGGTACCGCCGACGACAAGCCCGGGACGGTGATCCAGGATCGTGGGGTCTTCGCGTCACCTCGTGGACCGGCGGGTGGCGTCGGTCCGGGGGAGATCGGCAACTTCATCGTCACCGGGCACCGCACCACGCACGGCCGGCCGTTCGGGCGGTTGCCGCAGCTGAAGAACGGCGCGCACGTGCTGGTCAGCGCGAACGGGACCGTCTACGACTACGTGGTCGGCCGGACGATGAAGATCTCGTTCCGCAAGCCGGCCGAGAAAGCGCAGCAGAACGCCGCCGTACCGGGGCGTCCGGGCGTGGCACCCACCGCCGCGATGCTGACGCTCTCGACCTGTGCGACCCCGGAGGACCATGCGGTCGGCAACTACTGGAAAGACGCCCTGAACAACCCCGAACACCGGATCAACAAGATCGCCACCCTGGTCGCCACCCGCCCGGCGAGCTGACGGTCAGCTGCGGCCGAACTTCCACCACTTGGGCTTGTTGGCCTTGATCTCGTCGTCGGTCAGCGGCGGTGGAACCGGGGGACGCGACTCCTCGGTGAGGAAGTCGCCGGACTCGGTGTCGTACGGCGTGACGCCCAGCTTGCTGCTGATCCGCATCACGAGCGGGATCGAGCGGGGGCCGTCCAGGTAGAAGGTGATGTCTCGGACCTCGACGCCCTTGCCGATCGACATCTCGATGTCGTAGTCGGCGCCGCGCAGGTGCAGCCAGGACCGCTTGGTCGCGTCCAGATCCGGTACCAGCTCCTTGACCTGGTCGACCACCTCGACCGCAGTACCGAGTGAGGGCGGCGCGTACCCGTCCGGAATGTCCTCGAGGCGGCGTACGCCTCCTGGCCCTCGCATCGCGTAGATAGCCCAGCTCATACCGACAGCATTGCTCAGTGCTGATTCAGTCCGGAACCCGGGCCGGTTTACGGGCGGTCACCAGCGCGAAGGTCAGGAGTTCGCCCTGGTCGGCGTGGAGCATCTCCAGGCTGGCGTCAGGGGTGCCGGTGCGCTCGGAGATGGCCTCGGCCCAGGCCAGCCAGTCGCGCCAGCCGGACTCTTGCAGGCGGGCCGAGGTGACCTCGACCAGTTCGGTGATCTCCCAGTGGAAGCGCCACCAGTCGGCGGTGTGCCACGCGATCGCTTCCCAGCCGACCAGCTTCTTGATGTGCTCGGGGATGTGGCCGAGGTCGCGGATCTCCCGGGTCAGCGCGGGGGTGGCGACGCCCAGTTGGCCGCCGGGTTTGAGGAAGGTGACGAGGTAGGGGAGGTAGCTGTCCGCCGTACCGAAGTACTCGTAGGAATCGATGCTGAGGATCACGTCGAAGAACTCGTGGGCGAAGGGGAGAGCGTGGGCGTTGGCCTTGAGGGCGACGGCGTCGACACCGTGAGCGGCGAAGTTGGCGGCGGCGACGGAGGGTTCGATCCAGAGGTCGGCGGCCCAGACCTGGACGCCGTACTCCTTGGCCAGGAAGACGGAGGTGGCGCCCTTGCCGGAGCCGAGGTCGAGCACCTTCAGGCCGGGGCGGAGGTCGAGATCGCGGGCAAGGTCCTCAAGCAGCCAGAGCGGGTTGGGGCCCATGTCGCAGTCGAGCAGCCAGTCGGCGTCGTACTTGGACGACAGTGGGTACTCCGCTCGCCTCAGGTCAGCCATACCCTCCCACCCAACCGGTGGGGCGGGGGAGGACGCAACAGGATTGCAAACTGTCGGTGGCTGCGGGCAGAGTGCGGTGGCATGGAGGTGGTGCGCGGATGCAGGTGAGGGCGATCGACGAGGACGGGCTGCGCCAGGTCGAGCAGTGGCTGGCGGTCGACCCCGCCGGCGGCGCGATCTTCGGCGGCTTCTACGGGCATGCCGTCGAGCGCTGGGCGCCGTTGCTCCAGGCACCCAGCCGGCACGGCTGGATCACCTTCGACGAGGCCGGACCGATCGGTTTCGTCGATCTGGAGATCCTCGACGAGGAGGCCGAGGTCACGTACTACGTGAGCACCGACCGGCGAGGGCAGGGGCTCGGACGGGCGACCGTCGAGCAGGTCGTGCAGCTGTCCACGGAGCTCGGCGCCGAGCAGATCCACGCCTCCGTCGACCCGGCCAACGAAGCCGCCCTCGCGACCCTCCGCTCCACCGCTTTCGTCGAGCAGGGCGCCAACGAGTTCGACGAGATCGAGTTCGTCCTGCAGCGCGCCAGTGGCTGACTACGCCGGCGTCCTGGCTTTCCGCTCAGGAAAGGTCGCGCTGGTCCGCGAGCGCTACGAAGAGTGGGAGGACGAGCAGTGGTCCCTGCCCAGCGGTGCCGTCGAACCAGGCGAGTCACCGGCCGAGGCAGCCGTCCGCGAGCTCCACGAAGAGACCGGTCTGCGGATCGACCTCGACCAACTGACGCTGGTCGCCGAGGTGCTGGTGGTGAGCCGCGACGGAGCTACCCGCAGTACCGCCTGGAACTTCCGCGCCGACGTCCCATCCGGAGACTTCGCCATCGACGACCCGGACGCGTCCGTCCAGGAAGCCCGATGGTTCTCACCCGCCGAGGCGATCCCGCTGGTCACGGCCATCCCCTATCCACCCCTCAGCACTCCCGTCGCTGCGTACCTGCGCACCGCCGAACCGCTCCGCTGGACCTTCACCTTCGACCCCGGCATCGCGCTCCTCGACCGCACCTACACCATCACCAGCTCCCCGTTCTGACAGATGCTGGATGATTCGCTGCAACGACGTACTGGTGGATTCCGTCGAAGTGTCGATCAGCAGTTCGTAGGAGTGGGCGCCAAGAGCTTCGTAGTCGGAGAGGTCCGGTTCCAGTGGGCCGTTGTACCGGTCGTCGCGCTGAAGCTCGCGCTGCCGCAGTACGGGTAATGGGCAGGTGATGCCGATCAGCGTCACGTCGAACTCGCCGAACAGAGCGTCGTACCGCGGCAGGTCAGCGGGCAGGATGATCGACTCGGCGACGATGTCGATCCCGCGGAGTGCGATCTCGCGCAGGCAGGAGACATAGGCCTCGACGACTCGGTCGAAGAGTCCGGGCACGCGACCGCGGAGCCAGAACTCCGCGCGGATCGAGCGGCGGAAGTCATCCAGGGACTGGTAGAAGACCGGGCCCGGCAGACGCGCGTGGAGGCCGCGAGCCAGCGTGGTCTTGCCCGTGGAGGGGGCGCCGTTGAGGAAGACGATGGACGTCATCTAGGCAGGGTACGGCGGGGTTAATGGGAGGTGCTGGGGATTTCGGGTGGGGATGATGGCGGGATGGTTGAACTGGATCCGTTGATCAGGGCGTTCTACGCGGAGCGGTATGTCGAGGATGATCGGCTGGCTCGGTCGGGGCATGGGCGGCTGGAGTTCCTGCGGACGCAGGAGTTGATTCGGCGGTGCCTGCCGGGGCCGGGGGCAACGGTTCTGGATGTGGGTGGGGCTACTGGGGTGCATGCCCGGTGGCTTGCCGCGGACGGGTACGCCGTGACGCTGGTCGATCCGGTGGAGGAGCATGTCGCCAAGGCCGCGGAGGTGGGGACGTTTGCGGCGGTGAGTGGGGATGCGCGCGCGTTGGCGCAGGAGGACGGCAGTGTTGACGTCACGTTGCTGCTTGGGCCGCTGTATCACCTGGTCGAGGCAGCCGATCGGGCTCAGGCGTTGGCAGAGGCGCGGCGGGTGACTCGGACGGGTGGGCTAGTAGTTGCTGCAGGCATCAGTCGGTACGCCGGGTTGCTGGAGTACGGCACCAAGGGGCTGATCGCCGAGGACAACCTGCACCAGTTCGTCGAGGCGCTGGCGACCGGCCGCAACTACGACGAGCCCGACGGCTTCACCAACGCTTACTTCCATCACGCCGACGAACTGCGCGGCGAGTTCGAGCGGGTGGGATTCAGCGACATCGACGTACTAGGGGTCGAGGGGCCGGCCGCGGCAACTCTCGAACACTCCGCCCCCGAGGAGGTCCCGCGGCTGCTCGACTCTGCCGTACTGCTAGCTCGCCTGCTGGAGAACGACCCTCGAACGATCTCCACCAGCTTCCACTTCCTGGCTTTCGGCCGCGTCTAGGCGGCCGGGCCGGTCAACTTCTGCGGCGTGATGCGGATGACGGTGCGGACGATCCCGGCCGGCAGGTCGAGGTACTCCTGCCCCGCGCCTTCGCCCTCGTAGTGCTCGGCCAGCCGGAAGGCGAGTGCCCGCTCGGGATCCTCGGTGACCACCGCCGTACCGCGGATCTCGACGTACTCCTCCGGGTCGTCCTTCGCAATCACCAGCAGACTCGCTCTCGGGTCGCGGCGCAGGTTCCCGTCTTTCCGGCGGCCGGCCTGGGTGGAAATCACCACCTCGTCACCCTCCCGCGCCACCCACACCACGGAGGTCTGGGGACTCCCGTCGGCGTTGACGGTCGCCAGCACCCCCGGGTTGGTTCCGTCGACGAGCTTCCGGGCACCAGCGCTCAGTTCCATGCCGCGGACCCTAGAGCAACCCCGCCGACACCGGCCAGCCAATTCAGTCCGTACTCCGGCTGGTACGGACAGTCAGCTCCGGTCGCGAAGTGATGTCAATAGCTGCAATTCGGTACGCCGGCCGGCCGCGTGCGTCGTAGCATCGTCCGGCGGTTCAGGGCTAGGGGTGGTCCGGATCGCCATCGACAAAGTCGCTCCGGGACGGCCCGGAACTGGGGAAGAAGCGGGGAAGTATGGCCGAGGAAACCGGGCCTGGGCCGGGACACTTCCTGCCGAAGGACGACAGTGTGCCTGAGAACGACAGCCTGCCCAAAGGCGAAGGCAAGGCTGGGCGACCGGGCGTGCCGGCGTACGGCGCACCCTCGACGCCGCTCGCCGCGCCGACGCCTCGCCTCGGCCGGGGTGCCGAGAACAACGACGGGCCGCCGGTACTGACCGGTTCGCGGCTCGGCCCGCCGCCGCCCGGCGATCGCGCCGCGGCCGCGTTCAGGGCGCGGTACCAGCCCGAGCCGATCCCGTTCCAGCCGAGGAAGCGGTCCAAGGCGCTGGTCGCGGGCATCGTCGCCGGTGCGCTGCTGGTGCTCGGTGGTGGCGTCTTCGCGGCCGGCAAGGTGCTCACGTCGTACGACGACTTCGTCGCCAACCCGCTCGGTACGCCGTCGGTCAAGACGCCGGGCTACACCCCGTCGGACCAGGAGCCCGCAGGCAAGCCGATCGACGACGTCGCCGTGCTGCAGAAGAACGCGCTCTACACGACCGGCGCGCTGGCCCCGGTGAAGTGCAAGGAGCCGAACTTCCGGCCGAGCTCCAAGGAGAACGTCCGGTCCTATTACCAGGCGCTGATGGTCTGCCTGGAGAAGTTCTGGAAGCCTGTCGTGGTCAGGAGCGGCCACGAGTTCCACCCGCCGAAGCTGATCATCTTCGACGACGGCCAGGAGACCGCGTGCGGCGTACAGGAGGACGTTTCCTCGTACTGCGCCGCCGACGGCGGTAGCGTCGCGCTGCCGTGGGAGGACCGGCCCGACGAGTACAGCTCCAACCGCTCGCTGACCCGGGTCGACCTGGCCGGCGCGCTCAGTTACGTGTACGCCGTGCACGTTCAGAACCTGACCGGCATCTTCGACTCGGTGGACAACAAGCGGTCCGAGGCTGCCACGGAGGCGCTGAGACTCGAGCAGTCACGGCGGATGGCGCTGCAGGCGAACTGTCTGTCGGCCGGCTTCCTGGGCGCCGAAAAGGCCACTTTTCCGATTACCGGTGACCTGCTCACCTGGTGGAAGTGGCGGAGCAGGAACAACGGCGATGAGACCGACCCGGGCAAAGTGCGCGACCATGGTTCCCGCAAGAGCGTCGAGCTGTGGATGAACAAGGGGTTCGCGGCCCCGAACCCCGGCTCCTGCAACACTTTTGTGGCAGCGGCGGCCAAGGTCAGCTGATCACCGACGGACTTGGGGTAGATGGATGGCGGACGACGAGCGGGGACCCGACCAGGTGTCCGAGCCTGGACCCCAGGCCGGGCACTTCCTGCCCGGCGGCGCGGGCGACCGGCCCGAGACGCCCACGGCGGACACACCCCGTACTGCGCTGACGCCGGCCGACGCCGTCAATCGCCGCCAGTTGGGGCTCGGCAAGGCTCGTCCGCTCGACGCTCAGGGCGACCCGTCGCTGAAGAAGGCGGCTCCGCTGCCGACCGATCCCGGCCAGCAAGGCTTCGGCGCGCCGCCCGCAGCGCCCCTGGCAGGCGCGCCGGTCACGCCGTTGCGCGGCGGCAGGCAGTTCGGCGGCCCTCGGCCGGTCGGCTGGCACACGACGTCCACCCGGACCGGAGTACCGCAGTTCGCCTCGGAGCCGCCGGAGCTGAAAAGCCCGCGCCGGTTCTCCCGGCCGCTCGTGGGGTTGATCTCCGCGCTGGCCCTGATCCTGGTCAGCGGTGGGGCCGTCGCCAGCTACAAGCTGATCGACTCCTTCGACAGTACGGTCGCGAACCCGCTCACCCAGCCGACGGTGAAGCCGTCCACCGATTCACCGCAGCCGATCCTGCCGGACCCGACCGTGACGAAGACGGTAGAGGGAATCCCGGACGCGGTTCGGTTGCAGAAGAACGAGCTCTACAAGCTCGGCAAGATGGCGAGCATGAACTGCGCGTTGCCGAAGGTGAAGCCGGACAGCCAGGCGAACGTGCTGCGCTTCTACCAGGCGATGTTGCCCTGTCTGGCCGAAACCTGGGAGCCGCTGGTCCTGAAGGCCGGCTATCCGTTCCGGCAGCCCAAGCTGGTGCTCTACAGCAAGGGGCTGAAAGGTGGATGCGGTGCCGGGCTGCCGGACTATTCCTACTACTGCCCGGCAGACGAGACGATCACCATGCAGTGGGCCCTGAAGGCCAAGTACTACAAGCAGAGTCCGGTCACCGCGGTCAACCTGCTGGTGACGATGGCGCACGAGTACAGCCATCACGTGCAGCAGCTGACCAACATCCTGATCTCTTCGGACTCCCAGGCGGGGTGGGCGAAGAACAAGCCGCTGGAGCTGGAATGGTCCCGGCGGCTGGAGTTGCAGGCCGACTGCCTGGGCGCGGTGTTCCTCAGCGCGAACAGGAAGACGCTGCAGCTCACCGGTCAGCGGCTCGAGTTCTGGAGGTACGGCTCGAAGAACGGCGGCGACGAGCTGGACCCGAAGAAGGACCGCGACCACGGCTCGCGGAAGAACTCGGAGTACTGGCAGACCAGAGGGTTCAGCACCGCCGATCCCGCCTCGTGCAACACCTACGCGGCGTCCTCCGCCAGGGTTTCCTGACCCGATGAAGGTTCGCGTCGCGGCGGTTGCCGTGATCGGCGTACTGGTGGTGGGGGTGGCTGTCCGGTTCGGGCCGGGGCTGGTGCCCGCGGACGCCGAGGAGGCCGGGCGTCCCGTCGTACGGGTGCCGAAGGTGGACGCGCCGTTGCGGCAGCCGACTACCGCGATGACATTCACGCCGGACCTGCCTTTGGTGCAGAACGGGCTGTACAAGGCTGGGCGGGTGCCTGCAGTCAGTTGCAGGATGCCGGTCGGCGCGCAGACGTCGAGGGCTGCGGTGCTGGCGGCCGCGACGGTGGTGCTCGACTGCCTCGATCGCTCGTGGGTGTCGGTGGTCGCGCGATCCGGGCACTACTTCGAGTCTCCCGGGTTGGTCGTCTTCGACCGGGCCAAGGACAAGTCCTGTGAACTACGTGAGATCCACGCGTCGGCGTTCTACTGCTCGAAGGACAACAAGATCTACCTGGAGTGGAAGGACTACCTCCAGCGCGGCAACTGGAACCGGCAGATCGATCTGCTCGACACGATGGCGCACGAGTACGGGCATCATCTTCAGCGGCTGGCCGGCATCCTGTCCTATGGCTGGGACCCGGAGGCTTCGCAGACCTCTGCTGCCGCGCTACTGAAAAGCAGGCGGCTCGAACTGCAGGCGACCTGCTTCGGCGCCGCCTTCCTTGGCGCGAACAAGACCTCGCTGCGCCTGACGGGCGAGCGGCTGAGGACTTGGCAGCACCAGACGAGGCACAGCGGCGACGAGTACAGCGCCGGCAAACTCCGCGACCACGGCTCCCGTCAAAGCCAGTGGCGCTGGGCCGCGCCTGCCTTCCAGTCCGCCAACCCCTCTTCCTGCAACACCTTCACAGCCGCCACCACAAAGGTTTCCTGATGCGTCGCGCTGCCGTAGTACTGGCTGGGTTTGTGCTTGTTTTGCAGGGATGTACGAGTACGGCACCGCAGTCACAGCCGACTGTCACCAGTACGCCGTCGCCCACGCCTTCGGTGACGCCCAGCCCGACGGTCGAGCCCAAGAACGCTATCTACCGGGCAGGTGTGGTGCCGGCGGTGAAGTGCAAACTGCCGGCCGGTCTGCTGATCTCGAAAGTGGCAGTCGACCGCTATGCCAAGGCGTTCATGGTGTGCCTCGACAAAGCCTGGGCTCCTGTCGTCAGCCGTGCCGGCACCACGTACGCGCCGCCGCTCCTGTACGCCGTCCAGGTGGGCGCGTCCACAGCTTGCGGCAAGTTCGGCGGCGAGGACTACCTGGCCTACTACTGCCACGACAATGGCGCGATCTACTTCGACTGGCAGGAGTACGCCGACCCGAGCGGCGAGGTCAGTGTCGAGGCCGAGGTGGAACTGCAGGTCCTGATGGCGCACGAACACGGCCACCACTTGCAGCAGTTGCTGTGGATCACGACCAGCTTCTCGGAGGACGCCGTCACGGCGGCAGAGTTGGAGGAGTCCCGGCGGCTCGAGATCCAGGCCTCCTGCTTCGGCTTCGCCTTCCTGGGTGCGAACCGGACCGGCCTGGGCCTCACCGGCTACCGCAAGTTCTTCCTGGACGACATCGACGAGAGCGGTGACGAGCCTGGCGAAACCCGCTCCCATGGGTCTCCGCGGAACAACCGTGTCTGGTCGAGAGCCGCCTTTGCCAGCCGGAGCCCGGCGTCCTGCAACACCTGGGCGGCGCCGGCGGCGAAGGTCAGTTGAGGAAGTACTTGAAGCCCTCGTGGCTCTGGGTGAAGCCGAGGCGGCGGTAGAAGCGGTGCGCGTCGGTGCGGGCCTTGTCGGTGGTGAGCTGGACGATGCTGCAGCCGCGGGCGCGGGCCGCTTCGAGCGACCACTCGATCAGGGTGGTGCCGAGACCGGTACCGCGAGCCGAGGTGGCGACCCGGACCGCTTCGACCAGGCCGCGGGTGGCGCCTTGGCGGGACAGGCCCGGAATGATCGTCAGCTGCAGGGTGCCGACCAGTTCTCCGTTGCGTTCGGCAACGACCAGGAGCTGGTTCGGGTCGGCCTCGATGGCGGCGAAGGCGGCCTGGTACGGCGTCAGGTCCTCGGGGCTCTCGCGCTGCGCGGCGATCTCGTCGTCGGTCAGCATCGCGACGATGCCGGGAACGTCGGTGGCGGTGGCACGGCGGATCTCGACGGCGGTCATTGCCTTATGCAATCACATTACCTTAGGTGAGTACCGTTTACGCACGGTGAGGCCGGGCACGTGATGTTCCGACACCACTGCAACCCGCCCGTAGCCGGAGTCGCGCGGGACGTGTGCGTGGCGGCGGGTGCGGGCCAGTCCGGAGAGGAACGCCGATGTCAGCACTGGCCATCGACTTCACCCAACCCTTCGAAGATGCCTTCGGCAAGCTTCTCGGGTTCATTCCCAACCTGCTCGGCGGCATCGTCATCCTGGCGATCGGCTACATCGTCGCCAAGGTGCTCGGCAAGCTGGTCGGGAAACTGCTCGGCAAGGTCGGCTTCGACCAATGGATGGAGCGTGCCGGTGTGTCCGGCATCCTGCAGCGGTCCGGCACGGGGCTGACCGCTTCGGCGATGCTCGGCAAGGTCGTGTTCTGGTTCGTCTTCCTGATCAGCTTCACGATGTTCGCCTCCGCGCTCGGCGTACCGGAGATCTCGGCCTTCATGTCCGACATGCTCGGCTACATCCCGCGGATCTTCGCCGCGATCGTGATCGTCTGCCTGGCGGCGCTGTTCGCGAACTTCCTGGCGATGATCATCCGCGGTGCCACCGGCAACGAGACGCTCGCCAAGGTCGGCCGGTACGCCGTACTGGTGTACGCCGCGTTCGCCGCACTGACCCAGCTCGGGATCGCCGTCCAGCTGACCGGCAACACGCTGCTGATCGTGCTCGGTGGTGCTGCGCTGGCACTCGGCCTTGCTTTCGGCCTCGGGGGCCGCGAGATGGCCGCCCAGGCGCTGCACACCGTGTTCGACCGCAGCACGATGAACCGTCCGAACGCGGCTGCTGGTTCCAACGGGATGAGCAATGGCACTAGCAACGGTGCGGGCAACGGCGCCGGCACCGGCACCGGCACCGGCAACGGAATGGGCGATCGCACCGCCGCCTACCCGTCGCAGGAGGCGCAGTACCCGGCCCACCAGGGCGCACCGGGTGCCAATGGCAACTGGTCCGGCGGCGACAACGGCTGGAGCACGGAACCCCCGCGCCACAGCTAGGCGATCCGGAGCGCCAGCACACACCAAGTCGGCTGAAGCCGACCGCGGCCCGCCTGCGAAGGCTCAGGGCAGCGGCTCCGAAAGAGCTTGGTGTGTGGTGGCGAACCGGTGCTACTCCTCGGTGGCGTCCGGCCCCGCCCGGCGGACGTCCTCCACCTTCGCCATCGCCTCCCGAAGATCGCCCAGCCAGCTCTCACTGTGCTGGGCAACCAGCTTCACGCACCATCCGAGCGCGTCGCTGCGCGACCGCGCCACCCCGGCGTCGACCAGCGTGTCCAGCACCTGTCGCTCCGGCTGCCGCAACCGCGTCATCACCGGCGCCGACAACGACGTGAACACGGTCCGCGTCCCGCCGGCCCGCACGCCCCAGGCGACCTTCCGCCGGGTCGCGTGCTCCAGCTCCCGCGCGATCTCGATCCGCTTCTCCCGGGTGTCCTCCCGGAACTGCTTGATCCGCCCTTCCTCAGCGGCAGCCCGCTCCGCCGCACTGACCCCGTCGCTCTGCTCAGGCGCCGCGATCTGCCCGACCACGAGAATCTCGTCGCGATCGATGCTCACCTCGAGCTCACCCTCGAACCACTCCGCCGGAAGCCGGCCGGTCAGCCAACCCCGAACACGCTCACCCTCTGACTGTGTACTCATGTAATCATGATTACATCCCACGCAAGCCGGGGGCCTGGTGTCCGCTTAGGCTGGCGAGCGCTCTAGGCGGTCCGGTCCGATAGCGAAGACCGAACCGCCATGAGTCGGCGTCTACGCGGCCGGCGAACTGGCGTAGGCGGAGCGGAGGGTCAGGTGCGCCGCGGGGGCCGCGTTGGTGTGGTCGAGGCCTAGCAGGGCTGCGCCGACGACCGGCGGCACGTCTACTACCCGGGCGACCGCCTTCGGGGCCGCGGCGGCGAGTAGGCGGACGATGGTTTCCATCAGCAGGGGGTGGCCTGCGGTGAGGACGCCGCCGCCCAGTACTACGTCTGTCGGCTCTGTCAGGAGGTCCAGGCGGCGCATTGCGACTACCGCCATGGCGACGACCTCCTCTGCTTGGTGCTGGACGACTGCGCGGGCGACGGCGTCGCCTGCGGCTGCTACCTGGAAGAGGAGAGGTGTCGCTTCCAGGCGGCGAGCGTAGGGGATGTCGCCGAGGTGCAGGGCCTCGATCAGGGATGGAATCGAGTCGACGCCGTAGTGCGCGGGGAGCGCTGTGGTGAGGGCCGTTGCCGGGCCTCGGCCGTCGTCGGCGCGGGCGGCTGCCGAGAACGCCTCGTCGGCGAGTTGCTGGCCGCCGCCCCAGTCGCCGGAGATCTTGCCGACCGCCGCGAAGCGGGCCGTCCGGCCGTCGGGTAGCAGGCCGGCGCAGTTGATGCCCGCGCCGCAGACCACCGCGACGCCGCGTGGCTCGTCGACGCCCGCGCGCAGCAGCGCGAAGGTGTCGTTGGCGACGTGCACCGAGGTGGCCCAGCCGAACGACTCGAACGCCTCGGCGAGGCGCTCCTCCTCGATCGGCAGGTCCGCGTTCGCCAGGCACGCGGAGATCTGCTGCACCAGCGGGACGTCACCGACCGCGAGGCCGGCCTCGGCCGCGGCGGCGGCGACCAGCGGGGCCAGCCCCTCCACCGCGGCGTAGGCGCCGATGATGTGCGGCTCGAAGCCGCCTCCGCGCGCGGTCCCCAGCACTGTTCCGTCGGCGGACACCAGGGCGACGTCGGTCTTGCTGTTGCCGGCGTCGAAGGCGAGCACGCCGCCCGGCACCAACGGTCTCACCAAGGCCACGCCGTCCACCTCGTTCACCATCGTCACGCCCATGAGAGGTACTCGCGGTTGTGTGCGAGCAACTTGTCGGTGAGCTGGTTCGCGTACTCGATCTGGCCGATCAACGGGTGCGCGAGCAGAGCGTTGAACACCCGCTCCGCACCACCCTTCAGAGCGGCCTCCAGAGCAAGATTCTCGTACGCCGTGACGTTCGCGACCAGTCCGGCGTACAACGGCTCGAGGGGCGAGATCGGCAACGGCGTCGTGCCGGCGGCGCCGACGGTGGCCGGTACCTCGATCACCGCGTCGTCGGGGAGGAACGGCAGCGCGCCGTTGTTCAGCGTGTTGACGACCTGGACGTCGCCGGTGTCGTTGAGCAGCGACGACGCCAGCGCGACCGCTGCTTCGGAGTAGTACGCGCCGCCACGCTGCTCCAGCAGGGCGGGCTTCTCGTCCAGCGAGGGATCGGCGTACAGGTCGAGCAGTTCCTTTTCGATCGCCGCGACCTCGGCCGCCCGCGACGGCTTCTCCCTGAGCTCACGGACGACCTCGTCGTGGGCGTAGAAGTAGCGCAGGTAGTACGACGGTACGACGCCCAGCTGCAGCAGCAGCTCGGCCGGCAGGTGCAACTCGTCGGCCAGTTCCGCGGAGTGCGATGCGAGCAGCTGAGGCAGCACGTTCTCGCCGTCGACCCGGACGCCGCGCTCCCAGGTCAGGTGGTTGAGGCCGACGTGGTCGAGGGTGACCTGCTCCGGCGTCACCCCCAGCATCTTGGCGAACTTGCGCTGGAAGCCGATCGCCACGTTGCACAGCCCGACGGCCTTGTGGCCCTCGGACAGCAGCGCGCGGGTGACGATCCCGACCGGGTTGGTGAAGTCGATGATCCACGCGTCCGGGTTGGACCGGCGGACCCGCTCGGCGATGTCCAGGACGACGGGAACCGTGCGCAGCGCCTTCGCCAGGCCGCCCGCGCCGGTGGTCTCCTGGCCGACGCAACCGCACTCCAGCGGCCAGCTCTCGTCCTTGCCCCGGGCGGCCTGCCCGCCGACCCGCAGCTGCAGCAGGACCGCGTCCGCGCCGTCGATCCCCTGGTCGAGGTTCGACGTGGTGGTGACCTTGCCGGGATGGCCCTGCTTGGCGAAGATCCGCTCGGCCAGCCCGCCGACCAGTTCGAGCCGGTCGGTCGCCGGGTCCACGAGGACCAGTTCGGTGACCGGCAGTGAGTCGCGCAGCCGGGCGAACCCGTCGATGAGTTCAGGCGTGTAGGTGGATCCGCCACCGACGACTGTGAGTTTCAACCTTTGACCCCTGTAAGTGTGACGCCTTCGATGAAGGCCTTTTGGGCGAAGAAGAACAGGATGATCACCGGAGCCATCACCAGCAGGGTTGCTGCCATGGTGAGGTTCCAGTTGGTGTGGTGGGCACCCTTGAAGGATTCCAGACCGTAGCTGAGGGTCCAGGCCGCGGCGTTCTCGGAGGCGTAGATCTGTGGACCGAAGTAGTCGTTCCAGCAGTAGAAGAACTGGAACAGCGCGACCGCCGCGATGGCCGGTTTGGCCATCGGCAGGATGATCCGGACCAGCGCGCGGAAGTCCCCGCAGCCGTCGACCTTGGCCGCGTCGACGTACTCCTTCGGGATGGTCAGCAGGAACTGGCGGAGCAGGAAGATCGAGAACGCGTCGGTGAACGCCATCGGGATGATCAGCGGCCACAACGTCCCGGACAGGTGCAGTTCCTTGGCCCAGAACAGGTACATCGGCACGATCACCACCTGCGGCGGCAGCATCATCGTCGAGATCACCAGCATCATCGCGAGGTTGCGGCCGCGGAACTTGAAGCGGGCCAGCGCGTACGCCACCGGGATGCTGGACAGCAACGTCAGCACCGTGCCCAGGACGGCGTACATCAGGGTGTTCTTCCACCAGGTCAGGAACCCGGGGGTCTCCCAGACGGTGCGCAGGTTCCCCCAGTGCCAGGAGTCCGGCCACAGGTCCCGGGTCAGCGCCTGCTGGTCGCTCATCACCGCGGTCAGCGCGACGAACACGAACGGCAGGACGAAGAACAACGCGGCCGCGATCGCCAGCGAGTGCACGGCGACCCACTGCAGGAACTTGGTACGCCGTGCCTCGCGGCCGGCCGTGGTCAGCCCCGGGGCGGGGACGGGAGTCTCCACCCGGGGCGTGGTCAACGTGCTCATCTCTGCAGGCCTCCTAGTCGTCCGTGGCCAGGAAGCCACTGCCGCGGCGCATCAGGATCGCCGTGAACACCATCGCCAGTACGAACAGCACCAGCGCGATCACCGAGGCGCCACCGGTGTCGAACCGCTGGAACCCGAGGTTGTAGACCAGTTGTGGCAGGGTCAGCGTCGACTTGTCCGGATATCCCGGCTCGAACTGCTGACCCGACCCCCCGATCACTCCACTGGCGACTTTTCCGGCGATCAACGGCTGGGTGTAGTACTGCATCGTCTGGATCACGCCGGTGATCACCGCGAACAACACGATCGGCTGGATGTTCGGCAGCGTGACGTGCACGAACCGCTGCCAGGCGTTCGCGCCGTCCAGCGACGACGCCTCGTACTGCTCCAGCGGCACGTCGAGCAGCGACGCCATGAAGATCACCATCAGGTCGCCGATGCCCCAGATCGCCAGCAGCGTCAGGGCCGGCTTGGACCAGGCCGGATCGTTGAACCAGCCCGGCTGCGGCAGCCCGAGCCTGCCCAGGATGTTGTTCACCGGCCCGGTGCCCGGGTTGAGCAGGAACGCGAACGCCATCGTCGCGGCCACCGGCGGCGCCAGGTAGGGCAGGTAGAACATCGTCCGGAACAGCCCGGCACCGGTCTTGACCTTGGTGATCAGCATCCCGATGCCGAGCCCGAACAGGACTCGCAGGGTGACCATGATGATCACCAGCCAGAGCGTGTTGCGCAGGGCCGGCCAGAAGAACGGGTAGTCGGTGAAGACGTAGGACCAGTTCTTCAGGCCGGTCCAGACCGGCGGGGTGAACCCGTCGTACTTCATGAAACTGAAGTAGACGGTCGAGGCCAGCGGGTAGAGGAAGAAGACGCTGACCCCGATCAGCCACGGGGACAGGAAGGCGAGGTTGCGCAACCGCTCACGGCGGCGTTTGTGCCTCAGGCCTGGAGAGATCGTTGCCGTCGACATCATTTGGCCTGCGCGATGTCCTTGTCGATCTGGGCGTCGGTCTTCGCCAGACCAGCGGCCAGATCGGTTTGCTTGCCGGCCTCGAAGGCGTAGCCGAAGTCCTGCAGGGTGAGCTGGTACGCGCCGCCGTTGGGGCTGGCCGGGGTGGTGCTGCTCTTCGGGTGCTGGGCGATCTCCAGGAAGACCTTGAAGCTCTCGTCGACCTTCAGATCGGGCGACTTCAGCGCCTCCAGGGTGGAGGGCACGTTGTGGATGCCGTTGGAGAAGTCGACCACGGCCTTGGTGTCGGTGGTCATGAACCGGACCAGTTCCCAGGCGGCGTTCTGCTTCTGGCTGGTGTTCGCGATCCCGATGATGGTGCCGGACAGGTAGCCCTTGCCGTAGCTGTCGACCTGGTCGTCCGGGACCGGGAACGGCGCGACACCGATCTCGAACTTGACCCCGGCCTCCTTGGCCATCCCGAGCCGCCACTCACCGTCGAGCGACATCGCCACCTGGCCGGTGTGGAACGGGTTCTTGGCGCCCCACTCGTCGCCGAAGGTGGCGCGGTACTTCTCCAGCTTGGCGAAGCCGCCGAGCTCCTTGACCAGGTTGGACTGCCAGGTGAGCATCTTGCCGAAGGCCGGGTCGCCGGCCAGGTTGGACTTGCCCTCGGGGGTGAAGTACGTCGGGTTCCACTGCGCGGCGAAGTGCGAGGTGGTCGACTCGTAGCCGTGGAAGTTCGGCATGAAGCCCAGCTGGGAGTAACCGTCCGCGGTCGGCTTGGTCAGCTTCTTCGCCGCCGCGTCGAACTCCGACAGCGTCTTCGGCGCCTCGGTGATGCCGGCCGCCTTGAACGCGGTCTTGTTGTAGTACAGGCCGTACGCGTCGTTCAGCAGCGGCAGCGTGCAGCGCTTGCCCTCGAACTGGGTGTAGTCCTGCAGCGGCTTCGGGAAAGTCTTGTCCAGGTCGACCCCGGACTTGTCCAGGAACGGCTTCAGATCGGCGAAGACGTTGGACTTGCAGAACGTCCCGACGTTGTCGGTGGTGAACGACGACACCACGTCGGGGGAGTTCGGGCCGCCGGCCCGCAGCGCCTGCTTGATCTTGTCGTCGTTGATGTTGCCGACGACCTTCACCTTGATGTTCGGGTGCGCGGTCTCGAACGCCTTGACGTTCGCGGCGATCGCGGCCGCCTCGCTGGGGGCGCTCCAGCCGTGCCAGAAGGTGATGGTGGTTTCCTGGGTGGCGTCGTCGTTGGCCGCCGGGGCGGTCGACGTACCGGTGCAGGCGGTGGCGAGCAGCGCGACCGCGGCGGCCGCGGTCACTGCTTGGTGGACTCGACGCATTTCCGTTCTCCTGATCCTGGATGGAGCTGACTGCGTTTCGGGTGTGCGGATCCGCCGGGCCAGGTCGCTTCCTGGTCCGGGGGTGTGCGGGGAGTGGTCCGGGCTAGTCGGTACTGCTCCCGGAGGTGGTGCCGGCGGTGTCGAAGACCTCGTCGCGGGTGTAGGTGAGGGCGGACTGGAGGGCGCCGGAGAGGACCGGATCGGCGTTGATGGCGGTCATCAGCAATCGCGGCCGCGGTACGGCGAGCTCGGCGAGCTCGTCCTGCACCAGACCACGGAGGCGTTCGCCGCCGGCGGTGATGACGCCACCCGCGAGCACGATCAGCTCGGGGTCGACGACGGACACGATCGCGGCCAGGCCGACCGCGAGACGATGGGCGAACTCGGCGAGCACGGTGTCGCCGGCGCCGGGGGTCTCCAGGGCGGCGGCGATCGCGGCTTCCGGCGTACGGGCCTTGATGCCGTTGGTGCGGGCCAGTTCGAGGACCGGTTCGCCACCGGCGAGTTCCTGGAAGCCGCCGGCGTTGTTGCGGCCGACGTTGCGCACCAGCGGAGTACCGGGCAGGGGCAGGAAGGCGACCTCACCGGCACCGCCGGTCGCGCCGCGGACCAGGCGGCCCCCGATCACTATCGCGGCACCGATCCCCTCCTCGCCCCATAGCATGACGAAGTTGTCGCTGTTGCTCGCGTGCCCGACCTGCTGCTCGGCGACGGCGGCCAGGTTGACGTCGTTCTCGACCTCGAGCGGTACGGCGATCGCGGCCGCCAGTTCCTCGAGCAGGTGCGGCGCGTGCCAGCCGGGCAGGTGGGTCGCGTAGCGGAGCCGGCCGGTGGTCGGGTCGAACCCACCGGGGGTGCCGATCGAGACGCGGTGCAGCCGGTCGCGGGTCAGGCCGGCTTCGCCGAGGGCGCCGTCGATGGCCTTGACCACCCGCTCGACCGTGCCCTTGGCGCTGCGGCCGGGGGTCGGCAGCTCGAAGCGGCCGACCACGTTGCCGGTCAGGTCCGCGACGGCCGAGCGGATCCGGGTCGGGGTGACGTCCAGGCCGGCGACGTACGCGATGCCGCCGTTGATCTCGTAGAGCTGCGCGTTCGGGCCGGGGCGGCCGGCGCTGGTGCCACTCGCGCGGACCAGGCCGGCGCTCTCGAGCCGGGCGAGCAGCTGGGAGGCGGTCGGTTTCGAGAGGCCGGTGAGGTTACCGAGCGTAGTGCGCGACAACGGTCCCTGTGACAACAGCAGGTCGAGGGCGGCGCGGTCGTTCATCGCGCGGAGCAGGCGGGGAGTACCGGGTGTGCTGGCCATGTGCCTACCCTGCCCTTCCGTCGCCGTCCCGTCGCCTGGCCACGCTGCTGGATCGCGCGCCGGATCAACTGTTAGGAAAGTTTCCTATTACCGCCAGACCGTACGGGCGGAGCCGGGCAGGTGTCAATCGATCGGCCCGAACGAGTTGCTTCCGCCTCAGGTTAGGGTGGGCTAACTTGTCGCCGAAGCGAGCGGTGACGCCCGAGTGGGGAAGGCTTCCGTGGAGTTCACAGCAGGCAGCGTGATGCGGCGGGCGGTCCGCAGACACCGCCGCCGGTTGACCGGCGGCATCCTGCTGCTGTCGTTGCACCAGGCGACCGAGGCCGCCGTACCGGTGGTGATCGGCATCTTCGTGGACCAGGCGGTCTCGACCGGCCGGCTGGAGCCGCTGCTGTGGTGCGTGCTGATGATGCTGGCGTTGTTCGCCGTCCTGTCGAACGCCTGGAAGGCCGGTGCGTGGCAGGTGATGCGCACGATCGAGTTCGAGACGCATCAACTGCGGTTGGAGATCGCCCGCCGGGTGCTGGATCCGCGGGGGCACCGAACCGGTCTGCGGTCGGGTGAGCTGTTGATGATCGCCACCTCCGACGCGGAGAAGGCGTCCCTGGTACTCCGTGCCGTGGCGCTCGGCTTCGCCGGCAGTACCGCGCTCGCGGTGTCGTCGGTGGCGCTGCTGCTGGTCGACGTGCCTCTCGGGATCGGCGTGATGATCGGCGTTCCCCTGCTGGTACTGGGCCTCCAGGCCTTGTCGCCACTGCTCACTCGGCGTACGTCGTCACAGCAGGAGGCAGTCGCCAGTACTACGGCCCTCGCCACCGACCTGGTCGGCGGCCTGCGGACACTGCGCGGTATCGGCGCGCAGCACAACGCCGCCGAGCGCTACCGCCGGTCCAGCCAGGCCACACTGACGGCCACCCTGCGTGCGGCCTCCACCAACGGCCTGCAGGACGGAGTGACAGCGGCAATGAGCGGACTGCTTCTTGCGGCGGTCGCAGGTGTCGCGGGCTGGTTCGCGTTGAACGGGCGGATCACGATCGGTGAGCTGATCACAGTGGTCGGCCTAGCGCAGTTCGTCGCGGAGCCTGTCGGGCTGCTCGGCTACAGCGGCCAGGTCCTCGCCACCTCTCGTGCTTCTGCGGGCCGTTTGGCTTCAGTGCTCGCTTCTCCCTGGTCGATCACCACTGGGACCTCTACCACCGTGGATCCGTCGAAGCCGCTGCTTGCGCTGGAGGGAGTCGGCTACAAGACCTTGTCGTCGCTGGACCTGTCCCTGCAGGCCGGTGAGCTCGTCGGAGTGCTCTGCTACGACCCGAGGGACGCTGACGCCTTGCTGACGGTCGTTGCAGGCCGGGCCGCGGAGCACTCCGGTCGGGTGCTGGTCGGCGGAACAGAGGTCGAGGAGCTCGACATCGACCTGGTACGCCGTTCCGTCCTGGTCGAGCAGCACGACACGGATCTGTTCGAAGGCACGCTCCGATCGAACCTCCTGGCCGGGTCCGACAAGACTGCTCGACTGGATCGCGTAGTGCGGGCAGCAGCGGCGACTGACGTCGTCGAGGCCCACGCTGACGGCCTCGACCACCCGCTGGCCGATCGAGGCCGCACCCTGTCCGGAGGCCAGCGCCAGCGTCTCGGCTTGGCCCGTGCCTTGCTGGCCGAGCCGCCAGTGCTGGTGCTGCACGACCCCAGTACTGCGGTGGACGCTGTCACCGAGGAGTTGCTTGCCGAGGGAGTCGCGGAGGTGCGCGGCGTCGCGACGCTGGCGACTCTGGTGCTGACCAGCAGCCCTGCCCTGCTGGGCAAGATGCATCGAGTGCTGGTCGTCTCGGACGGCGTTGTGGTGGCAGAGGGACGACATGCGGAGCTGGCCGCGACGGATCCGGCGTACCAGGAGGCGGTACTGCGATGAGTACGTCCGAGTTGCTGCCGATCGCTGGGACGCGCGCCACCTGGATCGTCTTGTGGCGGGAGATCCGGCGACTGAAGGTGCTGTCGCTGGTCGCGGCCGTCGTCGTGACTGTGGGAAGCGCTGCCGGATTGGTGGCGCCGTGGGCCCTCGGCGTGCTGGTCGACGACGTGTCGACCGGTGCTGAGGGGTCGGCTGTTGTCCGGGTGGTGGTGCTGATCGGTGGCGCGGCGTTGCTCAGCGGCGTACTCACTGCTCTGGGGGTGACGCTGATCGCGCGGGTGGGCGAGAGCGTGCTAGCGCGGATCCGGGAGCAGGTGCTGGATCGAGTGCTGCACTTGCCGGCGCCGGTGCTCGACCGGATCCGCACCGGTGATCTGCTGTCGCGAGTCGGCGACGACGTGGCCACGGTGGCGGCAGCGTTGACCGAGGTCGGACCGGTGCTGCTGGCGGCGTCGCTGACGATCGTGCTGACCGTCGGAGGGCTCTTCGCCCTGGACTGGCGGCTGGGGCTCGCCGGGCTGCTCGCGCTGCCGATGTACCTGATGGCGCTCCGCTGGTACCTGCCGAGGTCCGCGCCCTTCTACCGCAAGGAACGGCTCGCGATGGGCGAGCGGTCCGAAGCGATCATCGCCTCGCTGCGGGGGAGCGGGACGGTTCGGGCCTACCAGTTGGAGGAGACGCAGCTCGAGCGGATCGGGGACCGCTCGGCGGTGGCGCGGGATCTCTCGCTGAACGTCTTCAGGCTCTTCGGCTCGTTCGTCTCGCGGATCAACCATGCCGAGTTCGTCGGACTCACCTCGATCCTGGTGGCCGGTTTCTTCCTGGTCCGGGCGGACGCGGTGACGATCGGCGCGACGACCGCCGCGGCGCTCTACTTCCACCGGTTGTTCAACCCGCTCGGCGCGCTGCTGATGCAGTTCGACGAAGTGCAGACGGCTGGGGCCGGGCTGGCGCGACTGGCCGGAGTGCTGGAGCTTGAGGCAGCTGTCGAACCGCCTGCCGGTCCTGCTCCGGCGGACGCCTCGGTGGAGCTGGTGGGGATCGGGCACTCGTACGGCGGCGGCCCGCTGGTCGTCGATGGCGTGTCACTGCGGTTCGAGCCGGGTGAGCGCGTGGCGCTGGTCGGGGCGAGTGGCGCCGGGAAGACCACGCTGGCGGCGATCGCGGCCGGCGTACTGATGCCTACTGCTGGGACTGTGCTACTGGGCGGGGTGGACATTCGCGCGTTGGGCGAGACCCGGACTCAGCAGCAGGTCGCGCTGCTCAGCCAAGAGGTGCACGTGTTCTCCGGGACGCTGCTGGAGGATGTACGGCTGGCCAAGGCCTCAGCGACCGTTGCTGAGGTCGAGAACGCGCTGGAGCGAGTGGGAGCGCTGGCATGGGTGCGTGCCTTGCCGGATGGGCTCGAGAGCCAGGTGGGGGAGAACGCCCACCAGTTGACGGGTGCGCAGGCGCAGCAGATTGCACTGGCCCGGCTGGTGCTGGCCGACCCGCCGTTCGCAGTACTGGATGAGGCGACGGCCGAAGCGGGTAGCGCAGGCGCCCGCGACCTGGAGCGGGCCAGTGCAGCTGCCACCGAGGGGCGTACGACGCTGGTGGTGGCTCACCGGCTCACTCAGGCGCAGCAGGCGGATCGCATCGTCGTACTGGACCAGGGGAAAGTGGTCGAGTCGGGTACGCACGACGGGTTGCTGGCTGCAGGCGGTCGCTACAGCCAGCTCTGGCACAGCTGGACGGGAACTCCTAGGGAAGCCGCCAGTCGATAGGAGTGCCGCCCTGCTGCACCAGCAGGTCGTTGACCCGGCTGAACGGCTTGGAGCCGAAGAACCCGCGGTCGGCCGACATGGGGCTCGGGTGGACGCTCTCGACGTACGGCGTACTGCCGAGCATCGGCTTGAGTGTCTGCGCGTCCCGGCCCCAGAGGATCGCCACCAGCGGGCCACCGCGCTCGACGAGAGCATGGATGGCCTGTTCGGTGACTGCCTCCCAGCCCTTGCCCTTGTGCGAGGCGGACTTGCCCGGCTGGACGGTGAGCACTCTGTTGAGCATCAGCACGCCCTGCTCGGCCCAGGGGGTCAGGTCACCGTTCGAGGGAGCCGGTACGCCGAGGTCGGCCATCAGTTCGCGGTAGATGTTCTGCAGGCTGCGCGGGATCGGGCGCACGTCGGGGGCGACCGAGAAGCTCAGGCCGACCGGATGCCCAGGAGTCGGGTAGGGATCCTGGCCGACGATCAGCACCTTCACGTCGTTCAGCGGCTGCTGGAACGCGCGCAGGACGTTCTCGCCGGCGGGCAGGTACGGCCGGCCGGCGGCGATCTCGCCGCGCAGGAACTCACCCATCCGGGAGACGGTCTCTTCCACCGGGGACAGGGCCTTGGCCCAGTCGGGCGCCACCAGGTCGTTCAAGGTCTTGGGACTCACCCGGACATGATGTCACTCACTGTTCGCGTGTCGAACGCCCCACCGGCCGACGCGGTTGGGTAGAAAGGTTTCCGGCCCCGCAGAGGTATGAGCTCTCGCGGGGCCTTTGCGTTGTCCGACGCAGATCAGGCGGTCTCCCACCCGAAGTTGAGCGACTGGCTGCTCGGCTCGTGCCGGTGGTAGAACCTGTGCGCGTCGGTCCGCGCCGTCGAGGAGTCGAGCTCGAGATGGGTCGCGCCGTTGTCCTTGGCCCATGCGCGAGCCGCCGCCAGCAAGGCCGCTCCGATGCCGCCGGACCGCTGCGAGGGGTCGACCGCCAGGTCTTCCACCCAGCACCGCTGCCCGAACCGCACCGACTCGATGTCCAGGTACGTCGTACCGAATCCGACGACGGTCTCGTCCTCGACAGCAACCAGTACTCCGCTGCGCGGCCCGCTGATCGTCCGCTCCAACCGGTCTGCCGCCACCACCGGATCCCACGCGGCCGGCTTCGCCCCCGGCGGCTCGAACAACCAGCCGTAGGCGTCGATCAACTGCGGGATGTCTGCTGTGGTCGCTGCGCGTACTTCGCTCATACGCCGAGGCTATGAAGCCGGAACCGGCCGAGACAGATCCAATCGGCCCTGCCTTCTGCAGTCCACTCAGTGGTTGGCGAGGCGCTGAAGGGCTTTGGCATAGCGTTGAGCGAAGCGGGTCTGGACAGCACGAGTGACCGGGCCGCCCAGGCTGGCGTACCAGGTGCCGGCCCGGCTGTAGGCGCGAACGGTGAAGTAGATGCCATCCGGTTCACGGGTGACGACAAAGGACTCCTCGCCTGCCTCCGGATGCCCTTCCAAGGTTCCGTAGGCGAAGCCGATCCGGTCCGGCTCATCCACCACCCACACCACTCGGCAAATCACCGCCAAGCCCAGTGAGCCGACTCCTACGCGTCCCAGCGAGTTGGCGCCGATCACGGCCGGAGTGTCGGTCGCCTTGATCCGCACACCGGCTTTGGTATGCATCCGCCACGTCATCAGCGCTTCACCGGCACGGCGGAAGACGTCGTCGCCGCTGCCGATCCGGACGCGGTGGTCCAGGCGGTGGTAGCCGGGCGGCGTCTCGTCGTACCGGGTCGAACCGACGACGTCGTAGCTGAACCGCCGATGACGCAGGTCTTCCAGCTTCATGCGCTGGCGAGGCGTTGGAGGGCCTTGGCGTAGTGCTTGGCCACGAGTAGCTGGGCTCGGCGGGTGAGTGGGCCGCCGAGTCGGGAGTACCAGGTGCCGCCGCGACTGTAGGCGCGGATCGTGTAGTAGATGCCGTCGGGTTCACGGGTCACCACCATGGACTCCTCGCCTTCCTGCGGGTGGCCGGCCAGCGTGCCGTAGGCGAAGCCGGTCCGGTCCGGCTCGTCGACGACCCAGACCACGCGGCAGGGAGCCGGCAGGCCGAAGTCGCCGACGCCGAGGCGACCGAGCGAGTTCGTGCCAATCACCAGCGGGCTGTCCGTCGCCTTCACCGGTACGCCGGCCGCGCGGTGAGCCTGCCACGTCATCAGCGCCTCACCCGCACGGCGGAAGGCATCGTCGCCGCTGCCGATCCGGACGCGGTGGTCCAGGCGGTGGTAGCCGGGCGGCGTCTCGTCGTACTGCGTCGAGCCCACTGCGTCGTAGCTGAACCGGAGGTCCCGCAGGTCATCTAGCTTCATCTGACTCCTTCAGTAGGCGCCAGGCCAGCAGCCCACACAGAGCGAAGCCGAGTGCGTTCGCCACTCCATGTGTAGCAACCATCCAGCGCAACGGCAGGTACGGCGTTGCCGCTACATGCCCTAGTGCCCAACTAAGCGCCAGCAGCATCGTGACAACGAGCGTGCCTGCCGAGATGACCAGTAGCACCTTCGGCACCCGCTCAGCGGTTCGCGACCGGCGCCACATGGCCCAGCCGACCAGCCACATCCCGGCCGTCAGTACTGCGGCGCCCAGCAACTCGACCGGGTCGCCGAGGAAGAAGCCCAGCAGCACGATCCCAGTACCCAGCGGCACACTGACAGCCGCAGCGGTCGTAGCGCGGTCGCTATCCGACTCCACTACCAGACACGCGACCAGTGCTGCGGCGAAGCCGGCGAAGTGGAAATGGGCGACGGTCAGCGACAGCACTGTGAGGTTGAAGCCGAACAGCTCGTACGACGAGCGCTCGGCCACCAGCGCCAGCGCGGCGATCGCCGGTGTCACCAGTGCTGTGTAGAGCGCGACCTCCCGCGCGCGGAGACGCCTCCGGCGTACCAGGTCTGCAGTGGCCAGGCCAACGAGTACTAGCGTGCCTGCCAGGTAGATGCTCGCCAGAGTGACCGACAGCGGGCCGCGGCCGAGCCAGAGGGACAAGACCCCTGGCACAGCCGCGGCGAGCCACCAGCGACGGGCCGTAGTACCGCCTGGCACCTGCACCAGACTCAACCCGAGTGGGACGATCACCAGCATCCCCAGGCTCACCATCAGGTGAACCAAGGTGAGCACTAGCTGCTCTTCAGACCGGTGGTGTTGTCTTCCTTCAGGCTCTTGAAGAGCGCTGTGGCCTGCTTGGTGTTCCACTTCACGGCCGAGCCGTGCGAGGTGCTCAGGCTGCTGTCGGAGATCGGCACGGTCAGCGTGACCCCGTCACCACCGGCGGAGACCGCCTTCATCCCGCGAGCGAACCTGAGCAGCGTGAACGGGCCCATGTCGGAGTCGATGGTGAGCGCCTCGGCACCGGCGGTGCTGAGCTGGTAGAAGCGGAACGGGTTCACGAAGGTGCCCGGTGAGACGGCCTTGTTCGCGATCGCGCCGATCATCTCGCGCTGCCGCTGGACCCGGCCGAGGTCGCCGGACGGATCGAAGTACCGGGCCCGCACGTAGCCCAGCGCGGTCGGGCCGTCCAGGTCCTGGCAACCCTTCGGCAGGTCGATGTGCGCCTTCTCGTCTTTGATTGCCTTGGGCAAGCACATGTTGATCCCGCCGAGGCTGTCCACGATCGAGGCGAAGCCGCCGAAACCGATCTCGACGTAGTGGTCGACGCGCAGGCCGGAGACGTTCTCGATGGTCTGGATCAGCAGTTGCTGGCCGCCGAACGCGAACGCCGCGTTGAGCTTGTTCCGGCCGTGGCCGGGAATCGGCACGTAGGAGTCCCGCGGCAGGCTGATCAGCGCGGTCGGGCCGGACTCCGGCACGTGCAGCAGCAGGATCGAGTCGGTCCGCCGGCCGCCCGCCTTGCCGGTGTGCAGCTTGGCGCGCTCGGCGCGGGTCAGGCCCTCGCGGCTGTCGGACCCGACCAGCAGGTACGTCGTCCCCGGCGTCTCGGCCGGCCGGTCACCCGTCGGGAAGGCGTCGACCTTGTTGATCTTGCCCCAGGCGAACAGCGGGATGCAGATCAGGCTCAGCACGAACAACAGGACGATCAGTCCGATGATCCGGCCGAACCAGTTGCGCCGCTTCTTCGGCCGCACGGGCGCCCGGCTCACGTAGCGCGGGTCGATGGACTGCGGTTGGCTCATGGAACGAAGGTATCGGCCCGGGGGCCGATCGCGCGTCAGTCCCGCGAAGGGTCTTCACCCCACACTTTCAGACCGCGGTACCGGCCGGCCTCGATCGAAAGGATGATCTTGGCCCGCTGATCGAACCGATCCGCCGAAACGTGCGTGGCGGCTCCTGATCGGCCGGTGAACGCGGGGTGACGCGGGTTTTCCCCAGATTTTGAGATCGTTCTCGCTAACGACATTCATTTCGGTTAAGGTTTTCGAGGATCGACCGGACGGTGGATGGGGTGCCGTCCGGCGGCGCGAAGCTGAGGAGAACCGTGAACCGCAACGAGCTGGTCGCCGGCGTGGCGACGAAGGCGGGCATCCCGCGCAACCAGGCCGAGAAGGTGCTCGACGCGCTGGGTGACGTCGTCACCGAGGCGGTGCACAAGGGCGACAAGGTCTCGCTGACCGGCCTGCTGAGCATCGAGCGGGTGATGCGCGCGCCGCGCACCGGACGCAACCCGCAGACCGGTGAGCCGCTCTCGATTCCGGCCGGCTACTCGGTTCGCCTGTCCTGCGGAAGCCGCCTCAAGGCTGCTGCCCGAGGCGACCTCCGCACCGTTTCCTGAAGAGCTACCGCCGGACGGCGGTCACCCAGTACTCCGTCGTCGGCGTCGGCGGGGTGCTGAAGCGGGCGTTCGGCAGGTAGATCCGCGACCGGTAGAAGGCTGCCGTGGTCGGGATGTCGAAGTCCGGGCTGGCGATCTCGCGAACCAGCCGGCCCTTGCTGCCGGAGTTGTCGAGATCCAGCACGGCGATCTTGTTGAGCCGGTTCTGGACGACGTACAGGGTGTCCTTGCTGCGGAGCAGCCCGTCGCCGTTCGTCATCACCGCGCCGCCCAGCTCGAGCTTGCGGGTGACGCCGGTGCGGGGATCGACGCGGAACAGGAAGCCGGTCGCGGACTGCACGATGATCAGGTTGCGGCCGTCCGGGGTCAGTTCGATGCCGTTGCCGTTGTTGCTCACCGGGTCGTGCACGTAGTCGCCGCTGAGCGGAACGGTCTTCACCGCGGCCTGCGGAGGCAGTTGGCCGTTGCGGCCGAGCGGGACCTTGTAGAGCACCGGCTGCCGCGAGTCGGTGAACCAGGCGGCGTCCTTGCCGAGGATCACATCGTTGACGAAGGTCGGCGTCGTGGTGGTGAACGTGTAGCTGGCGAGCACCTTGCCGGAGCGGGTGTCGATGACCCGGCCGTTGCCACCGGCAGCGCCGGCTACGAACAGCCGCCCGCGCCGGTCGACCTTCAGGCCGAGCGAGGCGGTACCGGGGCCCTGGCTGAGCACCTTGCCGCGGCCGGTCCGCAGGCTGGCGGCGTAGATGTCGCCGTCGACGCGGGAACCGAAGTACGCCGTACCGGAGCGGTCGATGGCGATGCCTTCGGGCTGGAAGCCTGCCGGCAGGGCGAAGCGGGTCGGGTAGCTGTGGCCGGTTGTTGAGGTCGTGGTGGTTGCCGCCACTGTGGTGGCGGAGGCGGTGAGGCTGCCGACGAGTAGTGCTGGGAGGCCGATGGCGATGGCGAGTACGCGGCCTAGCTGTCTCGGCTGTGGACGTGACATGGCGGAGTGTCCTCCTGGTCGATGACCGGGCCTGGCCGACGCCCCTCGTACGCCGACACAGCGGCTGGTTGTGCTTTCAACATAGTGGAACGGCTCGCCGGGCTGAACGGTTCACGGCTGTTGACAACTTCCGGGGCGGCTGGGCCGGAACGGGTAATGTCACGGTGAGTGGTATCCAGGCCGGATCCACCGGTGACGAGGAGTGGGGCAGGAATGACAGCAGGGATCGACAGCTCGGATCTGTCCACGACGGTCCGGCCGCAGGACGACCTGTACCGGTATGCCAACGGGCCGTGGCTGGACCGCACGGAGATCCCGGCGGACAAGGCGATCTACGGCGCATTTCACGCGCTGCTGGACAGCGCGGAGCGCGACGTCCGGACGATCGTCGAGCAGGTCGCGGCCACGGCCGCGGAGCAGCCGGCCGGCAGCGAGGCGCGCAAGATCGGTGACCTGTTCACCAGCTTCATGGACACCGGGACGATCGAGCGGCTCGGCGCCGCTCCGATCGCCGACCAGCTCGAGCTGGCCGCCTCGGTGAAAGACGTGGACAGCCTGGTCGCCGCGCTCGGGCAGTTGGAGCTGCAGGGCGTCCCTGGGGTCTTCTACTACGGCGCGGACATCGACGCGAAGAAGTCCGACGAGTACATTATCTACGCCAGCCAGGGCGGCATCAGCCTGCCGGACGAGTCCTACTACCGGGAGGACTCCTTCGCCGAGGTGCGTACGGCGTACGTCGCGCACGTCGCCCGGATGCTCGAGCTCGCCGGCCTGCCAGACCCCAGCGCTGCCGCCGAGCGGATCATGGCGCTCGAGACCCGGCTGGCCAAGGGCCACTGGGACCGGGTGAGCAACCGCGACGTCACCGCGACCTACAACAAGGTCGACCGGGCCGGGCTCGAAGCGCTCACCCCCGGCTTCGACTGGGCCATCTGGCTGTCCAACGCCGGTGTCCCCGACTCGGCCTTCGCGCAACTGGTGGTTCGTCAACCGGACTACCTGACCGCGGCCGCCGGGGCCCTGCAGGAGATCGACCTGGAGCACTGGAAGGAGTGGCTGAGCTGGCGCATCGTGCACGGCGCCGCGCCGCTGCTGAGCCAGGCCTTCGTCGACGAGAACTTCGCCTTCTACGGCAAGACCCTGACCGGCGCGCCGGAGCTGCGTGAGCGCTGGAAGCGCGGCCTGGGCGTGGTCGACTCCGCGCTCGGTGAGGCGGTCGGCCAGTTGTATGTGGCCGAGCACTTCCCGCCGGCCGCCAAGGCCCGGATGGTCGAGCTGGTCGGACACCTGGTCGAGGCCTATCGGCAACGGATCGAAGCGCTCGACTGGATGGGTCCGGAGACCCGGCGGCGCGCGCTCGACAAGCTCGCCACCTTCACGCCGAAGATCGGCTACCCGGACAAGTGGAAGAACTACAGCGGCCTCGAGGTCAGCGCCGACGACCTGGTCGGCAACATCCGCCGCTCGGTCGCGGTGGAGACCGAGCGCGACCTGGCCAAGCTGGGGCAGCCGATCGACAAGACCGAGTGGCTGATGACGCCGCAGACGGTCAACGCGTACTACAACCCGCGGATGAACGAGATCGTCTTCCCGGCCGCGATCCTGCACCCGCCGTTCTTCGACCTGGATGCCGACGACGCGGTCAACTACGGCTCGATCGGCGCCGTGATCGGTCATGAGATCGGCCACGGCTTCGACGACCAGGGCTCGAAGTACGACGGCGAGGGCAATCTCAGCGACTGGTGGACCGACGAGGATCGCGCCGCCTTCGAGGTGCGTACCGCGAAGCTCGTCGCGCAGTACGACGTACTGGAGCCGACCGACGCGCCTGGCCACACGGTCAACGGCGAGCTGACCCTCGGCGAGAACATCGGCGACCTCGGCGGCCTGTCGATCGCCTACGTCGCCTACACGCTCTCGCTGGGTGACGCGGAGTTCCCGACCGTGGACGGGCTCACCGGCCCCCAACGCTTCTTCCTCGCCTGGGCCCTCGGCTGGTCCAGCAAAGCTCGCGAGGCCGAAGCGATCCGCCGTCTCGCGATCGACCCGCACTCCCCGCCGGAGTTCCGCTGCAACGCGGTCGTCCGCAACATCGACGCCTTCCACCAGGCATTCGGAACCGCGGAGTCCGACGGCATGTGGCTGGCGCCTGAGGATCGAGTGCGTATCTGGTAGCCCGCCGTACGACGGGGTGGTGGTTGGACGGGTCATCCGTGTGCAGGTGGCTGACCCGTCTCGCCCCTCCTCCGTCGGCGCTCCTGCCCATCCACCCCAACGCGGCGCTCCTCCGTCGCGCCTTGAAAGGCACGCGGTGGCGCGAGTCGCTGCCCGGGCGTGTGGAGGCAGTTGCCGGTTGCTAGCGCGGCTGCTGTCCCGTCTGGTGTGCGTGTCCCTGTGCAGGTGGTTAACGGGTCAACGACGTCATCGTTGGCCAATTTCTCCTGCGGGCGGACGGCGTTTCGTGGTTCTTTCCTTCTGCGTCGTCAGTTGACGGAGCTGCTCGGCCACGGCTTCGCTGACAGCGCTCTTGAGTTGAGGCGCGAGAGCTTGCAGGACGCTCTCGCGCAGCGCCGGGGACAACTCCAGGTTTTGGAGGTCAGGTTGGTATCCGGTTGCTTTCAGCGCTGCGGAAAGTAGGGCGACGCCGTCTGGAACTCCGAATCGTTCGGCTGCTGGTTCGAGTGCCCGGACGAGGGCCAGGGGAGGGACGTTGGCGATGCTGATGGCGTCGCGGACTACTGTGGCGAGGTGGTCGAAGTCAGTACTGCCAGTGGCCAGGTCGTTGATGGTGCGGGCGGCAGTGGTGACGGGGAGCCCATCGACTTGGATGACGTCATCGTCCGGCAGATCGCGCTTGCGATATCGGATGTCCGGCTGCGTGGTCTGCCGGCGTACTGCGGTGGTGAACTCGTACGTGGAGGGTAGGAGGTCTCCGAGTCCGTGCACGGCTGCCGCGGACTCGCCGGACACTACGGTCAGCGGCTGGTTTCCGGCCGGCTGACTGCCGGTGGCGAGCCAGGCTGCATGTAGGCCCTGTAGTGGTCCGGTCTCGGCTGAAGGGAGCGCGTAGACGCCGTGACGAACCCGGTGCAAGGTGCCACGGTCGGTGAGGCGTGACAGCTGCATCTTGGACACCCCGGCTTCAGCTGCCTGAATCGTCGTCACCAGGCCCCAGCGGCCGGAACCCAGCAGCTCCAACGTTTCCAAGACGTCGAGTGCGCGCATCATCTCACCTCCCAATTACTTGGATAGTAACGCCCTGGTCGTTACTTTCAAAGTATTTAGGCATAGTTGAATGCTTGTAAAGTACCTCCGCGATCCTCTTCCGTGCTTCCGGCAACTTACGAGTGAGTGCTCCCGGGCGTAGGCGGGTACGGTGAGCGGGATTTGATCATCTATCTGGAGGATTCATGCGCTCGATCGCCCTCGGTGCCCTGTCCCTGCTGGTTACGGCCGCCGCCGTAGCCGTGCCCGTTACGACCGCCACGCCCGCCCAGGCTGCCGTTACCGCGCCCAACTGCGAGGTGTGGCGCTCGAGCGGTGCGGCGCTGACCGGGTTCGGCCGGTGTGTGACTGCCGACGGCTACCCGCGGTTCCAGATCAAGGTCCGGTGCTCGAACGGCACTCTGATCTACTCGCCGATCGTGCGCCTCGGTCAGACCACCTGGGCGACCTGTACGGCAGCCCAGGGCATCGTCGGCTCGATCCAGGCCGTCGGCAAGAACTGACCGGCCAGGCCGCCTCGCCGGGCATCTGCCCAGCGAGGCGGCGGCTGGGTCAGCCGGCCATCCAGGCTTCTACCGCGTCGATCTCTCGGGGCATGGCGGCGGAGAGGTTCTCGAACCCGTCCGCGGTGATCAGGATGTCGTCCTCGATCCGGATGCCGATGCCGCGGAGGTCCTCGGGCACGGTCAGGTCCTCGGCCTGGAAGTAGAGGCCGGGCTCGACGGTGAGGACGTAGCCGGCTTCGAGGTTGCCCTTGTTGTACTTCTCGTTGCGGGCGGCGGCGCAGTCGTGCACGTCGATGCCGAGCATGTGGCTGACGCCGTGCAGGGTGTAGCGCTGGTAGATGCCGCTGTTCGGGTCGAGCGCTTCGTCGGCGCTGACCGGGAGCAGTTCCATCGCCTCCAGGCCGCGGACGATGACCTCGATCGAGGCTTCGTGGCCGGCCCGGAAAGCGACACCGGGCTTGAGCGCGTTGATGCCGGCGTTCTGGGCGTCCAGCACCAGTTGGTACAGCTCGCGCTGACGCGGGGTGAACTGGCCGTTGATCGGCAGCGTGCGGGTGATGTCGGCGGTGTAGAGGTTGCGGTTCTCCACACCCATGTCGAGCAGCATCAGGTGGCCGTTGTCGACGGTGCCGTCGTTCTCGATCCAGTGCAGCGTGGTCGCGTGCGGCCCGGCCGCGGCGATCGAGGTGTAGCCGACGTCGTTGCCCTCCGCGCGGGCCCGGCGCCAGAAGGTGCCCTCGATCCAGCGCTCGCCGTACTTGCGGACGCTGTCCATGTCGGCCAGTACGTCGGAGAAACCGCGGTGGGTGATCGCGCAGGCTTCGCGGAGCTGCTCGATCTCGAACGCGTCCTTGACCAGCCGTAGCTCCGACAGCGTGAAGGCGAGCTCGCCGTCGCGGTCGGCGTCGGTCTTGGTGCCGCTGAGCAGGGAGGCGATCGAGCTGTCCTCGCCGCGGCGGACGCGGGTCGGTACGTCGCTCTTCAGCACGTCGGCGAGGGCGTCGACGTGCCGGGTCTCGATCCCGAACTCCTTGGCGGTCTCGGTCAGTGACGGGCGGCGGCCGGCCCACAGCTCGCCGTACATCCGGTCGCGCCAGAACTCCTCGCCCTCGCTGCGGTCCGAGCGGGGCCGGAAGTACAGCACCGAGTCGTGGCCGCTGGTGCCGTTGGGCTCCAGTACCAGGACGGCGTCGGAGGTCTGGTCGCCGACCAGCCAGACGTAGTCGGTGTGCGGGCGGAACGCGTAGTCGGTGTCGTTGGAGCGGACCTTGAAGGTGCCGGCCGGGATCACCAGCCGCTCACCGGGGAACGCCTGCGAGAGCGCGTCGCGCCGCTTCGCCGCCCACGTCCCCACGTCACTGAGCGTGACGTCGTCTCGCTCGATCGAGCCCCAGCCGGAGTTCATGAACTCGCGCAGCTTCTCGCCCGACGGGCTGTCGTGGGTCGCGGTCTTCGGGGCCTTGTCCGTGCTCTCGCTCATCGTCGAGCCATCCTCATCTCAGCGCGCGGTGTGCAGTTGGTCGCCGCGGAGCGTGCCGTTGTCGGGCAGCACCTCGGCGGGGTCGGAGCCGATCCGGCTGATCGCATCGCCCCCGTCCACGAAGACTACGCCCGGCTCGAAGATCTTGGCCTCCGGTACGTCGTCAGCCGGTTCACCCTGCCGAACTCCGAGACCTACCCCTGCCGACGGATGGTTACCCCCGGTACTAACCGGGGGTAACCATCCAGTGGCGGGGGTAGGTCTCGGCGGGGTTAGTGGGCGGTGAGGGCGGGCTCGCGGGCCGGTACGTCGGGGGTGAGGGTTTGGCGCAGTTTGTCGCCCTCCACGTCGATGTCGGGGAGCAGCCGGTCGAGCCATCGCGGCAGCCACCAGGCCGAGCGGCCGAGCAGCGCCATCACGGCCGGCACGATCGTCATCCGGACCACGAAGGCGTCGATCGCGACCGCGAAGGCGAGCCCGAAGCCGATCTGCCGGACCAGGGTCTCGCTGGACAGGATGAAGCCCGAGAACACCGCGACCATGATCACCGCGGCGGCGGTGACCACCCTGGCACCGTGACTGAAACCGTCGACCACCGCCGCCCGCGGCGTCGCCCCGTGCACGTGCTCCTCCCTCATCCGGGTGACCAGGAAGACCTGGTAGTCCATCGCGAGGCCGAACACGATCCCGACCAGGAACACCGGCAGCATGCTGATGATCGGTCCGGCCTGTCCCTCGATGCCGAACAACCCGGCCAGCCAGCCCCACTGGAACACGGCGACGACGGCACCGAAGGTCGCCGCGACCGTCAGCAGGAACCCCAGCGCCGCCTTCAGCGGCACCAGGATCGACCGGAACATCACCATCAGCAACAGGAACGCCAGCCCGACAATGAGCGACAGGTAGGGCAGCAGCGCGTCGTTCAGTTTGTCGGAGATGTCGATGTTGAAGGCCGTCGTACCGGTCACCGACACCTCGGCACCAGCCAGCTCCGGCGCCGCCCGGATCGCCTCGACCAGGTCCTTGGTCTGGTCGGTGCCGGGCCCGGTCGACGGGATCACCGTCAGCAGAGCGGTGTCACCTTGTGGGTTGAAGTTCGGCGGCGTCACCACGGCGGCACCGGGCAACTTCCGTACTGCGTCCGCGGTGGCTGCCGCGGCACCCTTCGGATCGGCGGCGCCTGCCGCGTCGACCACGAGCATCAGCGGGCCGTTGAAGCCGGGGCCGAAACCGTCCGACAGCAGTTCGTAGGCCTTGCGCTGGGTGGAATCCGGCGCGGCGGTGCTCTCGTCGGGCAGCCCGAGCTTGAGATCGGTGGCGGGGATCGCCAGCACGCCGAGACCGGCGACGGTCACCAGCAGGACCGCCAGCGGACGCCGGGTGACGAACTTGGCCCATCGGCGGCCGGCCGAGGGCCTGCCGCTCGTTCCCTCCGGATCGCCGCCGCGCAGGCCGGGGAGCTTGCCGCCGAGCACGCGGCGGCCCGCCATCCCGAGGACGGCAGGGAGCAGGGTGATCGCGATGGCCACCGCGATCACGACGGTGAAGGCCGCCGCGAGCCCCATCTGGGTGAGGAACGGAATGTCCACCACGATCAGGCCGCCCAGGGCGATCACCACGGTCAGCCCGGCGAAGACGACCGCCGAGCCCGCGGTGCCGACCGCCCGGCCGACGGCCTCCTCGGGCTCCAGTCCGGTGCCCAGTTCGTGCCGGTAGCGGGACATGATGAACAGGGCGTAGTCGATCGACACCGCGAGCCCGATCATCACCGCGAGGATCGGTGTCCCGGAGCCGATGTCGACGAAGCCGGTGGCCGCGGTGATCGCGGTGGCACCGATCCCGACCCCGATGATTGCCGAGAGCAACGGAAGTCCGGCCGCGATCAGGGAGCCGAAGGTGATCAGCAGGACCACCGCGGCGACCCCGACCCCGATCACCTCGGTCGCGCTCTGCTCCTGCTGCACCTGCATCGCGTCGCCACCGAGCTCGACGGTGAGGCCCGCTTCCCGGGCCGGCTGCACCGCCTCGGTCACCGCTTCCTGCGCTTCCGGCGTGACCTCCTGCGCACTGACCTGGTAGGCGACTTGGGCGTATCCTGTCCTGCCGTCGGCCGAGATCGCCTTGGCGGTAAAGGGATCCACCACCCGGTCCACCTGCGGCGCGGCTCCGATCTCGTCGAGAGTACTCCGCACCAGCGCCGCGTTGGCGGGATCGGCGAGCTTGCCACCCGGCGGCGCCTGGAACACGATCCGGGCCGTGCCACCGTCCGCCCCTGCCTGCGGGAACCGCTCGTCGAGCAGGTCCAGCGCTCGCTGCGACTCGGTGCCCGGAATGGAGAAGCCGTTCGCGGTCGGACCGGACAACGTCGCAGCGCCGGTGATGCCCGCGACGAGCAGCCCCAGCCAGATGAACACGACCATTCGGCGTCGGCGGAACGCGAACCTGCCGAGGCGGTAGAGGTAGGTAGCCATGCTGACGATCGTTGCGTCCGGCCCCTGTAGTCCGCGTCCACCGGCCGTGGGCTCCCCGCCGTACTGCGGGCGTCGTACGGGCTACTGCAGCGGTTGTACGCCGGCTGTGACCAGGCCGGTCCGGTAGGCGATCACCACCAGCTGCGCCCGGTCGCGCGCCTCGAGTTTCATCATCGCGCGGTTCACGTGCGTCTTGGCCGTCAGTGGCGAGAGCACCAGCCGATCGGCGATCTCGTCGTTCGACAACCCCAGCGCCACCAGGCCGACGACCTCGCGCTCCCGGTCGGTCAGCACGTCCAGCTCGGCCGGGAGGACGCCCGAGCCGGCCTCGGGCTGGGTCAGGAAACGGTCCATCAGGCCCCGCAGCGCTTTCGGCGACAACAGCGCGTCGCCGCGGGCGACCGTGTGGATCGCGCTGATCAACTCCTCCGGCTCGGCGCCCTTGCCGAGGAACCCGCTGGCACCGGCACGGATCGCCTCGAAGACGTACTCGTCGATCTCGAACGTGGTCAGGATCAGCACCTTGACCCCGACCAGCGACTCGTCGGCGGTGAGCTGCCGGGTCGCCGCGAGGCCGTCGAGCCCGGGCATCCGGATGTCCATCAGGATCACGTCCGCGCGGTCGCTGCGGGCCAGGTCGATCGCTTCCTGCCCGTTCGCCGCCTCAGCAACGACCTCCAGTCCAGGCGCTGAGTTCACCAGCACCCGGAATCCGCTCCGGATCAGCTTCTGATCGTCGGCCAGCAGTACCCGGATAGTCACCAGTAGCTCCAGTTTCCAGAGGAAGCACGGCGTGGACCCCGAATCCGCCGTGCGGTAGAGGTCCGGCGGTGAGGTCGCCGCCGACCGCCGCGACGCGCTCGCGCATACCGAGCAGGCCGTGCCCGGAGCCGAGTGGGTCCGCCGCGACGCCGCTGTACGGCGTACCGGGGTGGCCGCCGTCGTCGGTGACCTCGATGGTGAGCGAGCCACGCCGCTCCTCGAACCGCACCCGGACGGCGGCACCAGGAGCGTGTTTGACCACGTTGGTCAGGGATTCCTGCAGGATGCGGTAAGTGGTCAGCTCGAGCACGTCGGGCAGCGAAGCGGGAACCGGCGGCTCCCAGTCGATGCTGATTCCGGCGGCGGTGGACGACTCGATCAAGGCGCCCAGCTCCTGCAGGGAGGGTGCCGGGGCGGTCGGCAGCGAGTCAACGCCTGAGCGGCGAAGTACGCCGAGCAGGACAGTCAGCTCGGACAGCACGGTCCGGCCGCCCTCGCGGACCAGTGCCAGTGCCTTCTGTGCCTCGTCGGGTTGCTCGCGCAGCAGATGGGACGCGACGCCGGACTGCACGTTCATCAGGGCGATGTGGTGCGCGATCACGTCGTGCAGCTCGTGCGCGATCCGCAGCCGCTCCTCGATCACCCGCCGCTCGGCCTCTTCCTCGCGGTCGTGCTCGGCCCGCCGGACCCGCTCCTCCAGCTCGGCCGAGTAGGCCCGGCGGTAGCGGACCGCCTCGCCGGTCGCGGAGGCGAACAGCACGAGCACGACGACGGTGAGGTTCGCCAGCAGCCCCTCGTCGGTGAACAAGGTGGCCGCGGCAACCATCACGACCGCGACCGTCGCGACCGCGATCGACCTGGTCCGGCGGTCCAGCTGGACGGCGACGGTGTACATCGCACAGGCCAGCGCCAGCGCGATCGGGCTCTTCACCTGTTCCGTGATCGCATAGGCGGCCCCGGCCAGCGTCGTACAGGCAAGCACGGTGACCGGCGCCCGGCGGCGGAAGACCAGCACGGCCGAGGCGAGCACGATGAGGGTCGCGCCGGTGGCGGTGAGCTCGATCTGGCTCTGGCCGTGCTTGGCGCCGGGCTGCACCAGATTGATGATCAGCACGACCAGGGCGATGGCGACGTCGCACGCCAGCGGATGCTTCCGGCACTTGGCGAACCACCGATCAGCCGGGCCCATTCCCTCACAGTACGGGTTGGCGGCGCCCGGACACGTCCTCCTCGGGTGGTATCCCGCGGCTACTGCGAGCGCAGTAGACGCGGGACGGGGTTCGCGCGTCCGGCTCCGGCCCCACCGGTTATTCGGGTTTTGCGCCGGGGGAGTCGGTGGTGCGGTTCTCGGCTCGGGGGGAGGGGAGTTCGTCGGCGGCGGTCGGGGAGACGGCAGCCTGGACCGCGAGTTCGCGCAGGGACTCGTAGCGGGGGCGGAGGAGTCTGATGCGTTCAGCCTCAGCAGGGACCGGGTCCAGGTGTTCGCCGCCGGGCTCGGGCGACAAGCCCAACGCGACCGCCGCCGCGCCTCGGGCGCCGACCTCGGGTTCGGAGCAGACGTCGGTCGGCCGGTCGAAGGTCGCGGTGAGGCAGCGCCGCCACCAAGCCGAAGCGTCGATGCCGCCGCCACCGAGGACGACTTCGAGCGGGCGGCCGAAGAGCTCGTCGAGCATCCGCAGCCCACGGTCGATCTCCAGCGACGCGCCCTGCAGGGAGGCGGCGAGCAGATCGGCGGCGGAGTCGTCGAACGACAGCCCGAAGTACACGCCGGAACCGCCCGGAACGATGTGCGGCGGCCGGGTGCCGGCGTGGAAGGGGATCGCGATGACTCGCGACGAGCCGATCTCCACCCCGACCGGCTCATCGGCTTCCAGGTTCAGTACGCCGGTCAGCCACGCGTGCAGGTTTCCCGCGGCGGAGAAGGCCATTCCGGTGACGGCGCGCTGATCGTCGACGCGGTAGCGCCACAGCTCCCACGGCAGCTCGGGGGCGCCCTCGATCGGGTGCACGACGCGCACGGCGGCCGACGTACCGACCGTCACGGCGGCGGTGGTCGCGTCGTAGCCGCCGGTGCCGACATTGGAAGCCGCACCGTCACCGGTCGGCGGATGAACCGGTACGCCGACCAGGCCCGGCCAGCGGCGCGCGTACTCCGCCGAGATCGCGCCGGTCCAACCGGTCGGCACGATCGGCGGAAGCTGATCGGCCGAGACACCGGCCACGGCGAGTGCTTCGGCGTCGTACCCGCCGGTGGCGAGGTCGAGCGTGCCGGTCCCGGAAGCGACGGAGACCGACGTGACGCGGTGGCCGGTCAGCCGCTCGAGCACCAGGTCGGGCAGGCCGGCGTAACACGACGGGTCCGTGACCGAGCGCAGCCAAGGGATCCGGCGGGTCCAGTACAGCCGGTGCAGCCAGGCGCCGGTGCGAGCGTGGAAAGCCTGCTCGTCGAAGGCCGGATCGAGCGCGAGCTCCACGGACCGGGTGTCGACCCACGGGATCACCGGCGTCAGCGGGGCGCCCTTGTTGTCCAGGGCAACGATCGAGTGCCACTGCGAGGACAGCACGATCGCACTGATCCCGGTCAGGTGGCCGCCCTGCTCCAGCTCGTCGAGACAGCCGAGCAGGCCTTCGACGTACCCGTGCAGATCGAGCGTCGCCTCGCCGGCGGCGCCGTACCGGGCACTGACCTTGTGCCGGGCGAGCGCGCCGGGGATCGGGGACGCGTCGGGGGACAGCACCAGGGCCCGGGCCGACGACGTCCCGAGATCCAGCGCCAGGATCCGCCCGCCACCGGCCCCCGGCTCTTCGTTGCCGCCGTCAGTCCTCCGCATGGAGCGCCTTCAGGAAGGACGCCGCCCAGACGTTCACATCGTGGGCGGCCAGGTGCTTGCGCATCGCCTTCATCCGGCGGCCGAGCTGACGGTCGTCGGTGTTCATGGCGTCGACGATGGTGTCCTTCATGCCGTTGATGTCGTGCGGGTTCACCAGGAAGGCCTGGCGGAACTCGTCGGCGGCGCCGGCGAACTCGCTCAGGACGAGCGCGCCGGTGTCGTCGTAGCGGCAGGCGACGTACTCCTTGGCGACCAGGTTCATCCCGTCCCGGAGGGGAGTGACGACCGCGACGTCCGCGGCCCGGAACAGCGCCGCCATCTCGGTGCGCGAGTACGACGTGTGCAGGTAGTTGATGGCCGGCGTGCCGATCCGGCCGTGCTCGCCGTTGATCCGGCCGACCAGCAGCTCGATCTCGTCCCGCAGTACCCGGTACTGCTCGACCCGCTCCCGCGACGGGGTGGCGACCTGGATGAAGACCGCGTCGTCGACCGAGACGCGACCCTCGTCGAGCAGCTCACCGAACGCCCGCAGCCGCTGCCGGATGCCCTTGGTGTAGTCGAGCCGGTCGACGCCGAGCAGGATGTGCGCGGGGTTGCCGACCTCCTCGCGCATCTCGGCGGCGCGGGCGATCGTCTCCGGCTGACGGGCGATCTGCTCCAGCTCGCCGACGTCGATCGAGATCGGGAACGCCTTGGCCCGCACCACCCGGTCGTCGGGCAAGTGGATGCGGTCGCCGCGGGTGCGCAGGCCCATCCGGTTGCGCGCCAGCCGGGCGAAGTTGGACGCCGCGCCCGGCCGCTGGAAGCCGACCAGGTCGGCACCCATCAACCCGTCGAGGATCTGCCGCCGCCACGGCATCTGCGCGAACAGCTCGGTCGGCGGGAACGGGATGTGCAGGAAGAAGCCGATCCGGACGTCGGGGCGCAGCCGCCGCAGCATCGCCGGCACCAGCTGCAGCTGGTAGTCGTGCACCCACACCACGGCGTTGTCGTCGGCCGCCTCCGCGGCCGCCTCGGCGAAGCGCCGGTTGACCGCGACGTACGACTCCCACCACTCGCGGTGGAACTCCGGCGCCACGATCACGTCGTGGTAGAGCGGCCAGAGCGTCGCGTTGGAGAAGCCCTCGTAGTACAGCTCGATGTCCTCGGCCGACAGCGTCACCGGGACCAGGTGCATACCGCCCTCGTCGAACGGGTCCACCTTCTCGTCGACGCCGCCGGTCCAGCCGATCCAGGCGCCCTGGTGGCGCTGCATCACCGGTGCCAGCGCGGTCACCAGACCGCCGGGGCTGCGGCGCCAGGCCGTCGTACCGTCGGGCATCTCGATCCGGTCGACAGGCAGCCGGTTGGCCACCACTACGAAGGAACTGCGTCCGCTCGGCATCAGCTGTTATCCACCCAGGTATTCGTCGTCGCCGGGGTAGCTGACCCCGATCTGTCTACGTGTCTCGTCGAGCAGCTCGAGGATCTCGATCGTGGCGGCATGCGGGAGGGCGGGGCACTCGATCTGCCCGGCGCGCAGCGCCCGCATCACCTCGGCTGCTTCGTAGTGGTACCCAAGGCCATGCGTCGGTACGTCGACGCGCTCCTCGCCTGCCGCGGTACTGCGGACGTAGTACGGCGGGTTGTGGAAGCGGCTCGGGAGCAGCAGGCTGCCGTCCTGTCCGCTGACCGAGGCGGTCCACGGGTTCTGGGAGCGCAGCCCGCAGGTCAGGGCGGCGACGGCCCCGGAGTCGTAGCGCCAGGCCATCGCGACGTTCAGGTCGACGCCGTCCGAGCTCAGCGAGCCGACCGCCTTGACCTCGGCGGGCTGGCCGAGTGCCATGTGGACGAAAGTCATCGGGTAGATGCCGCCGTCCATCAGCGCACCGCCACCGAGCGCCGGGTCGAGCAGCCGGGCCGGCAGTTGCGGCTTGTGGAAGCCGAAGTCGGCCAGCGCCTCCATCGGCTCGCCGATGGTGCCCTTGGCAAGGTCCGCGAAGAACGCCTGCACGACCGGGTTGGTGCGCATCCACATCGCCTCGGCGAAGAGCGTGCCGTTCTCGGCCGCGACGGCGACCAGGTCGCGCGCCTGCCGGGCGGTCAGCGTGACCGGCTTCTCGCACAGCACCGCGATCTTCGCCTGCAGGGCGGCCCGGGCGATCGCGTAGTGCTGCGGGTGCGGCGTGCCGATGTAGAGGACGTCGACGTGACCGTCGTCGATCAGCCGGCGGTAGTCGTCGTACCGGTGCTCGATGCCGAACTCGTCGGCGAACCTGGTGGCGCTGTCCATCGACCGCGACGCGACGGCGGTCACCACCGCTTCGCCGCCGAGCACGGCGAGATCCTTGGTGAACGAGGTGGAGATGTTGCCAGTAGCAACAATTCCCCAACGGACTCGGTCTATACCCATGATCTGAACTCCGGGGTCGGGAACGGGCCGTGAGCCATGATTCTCACGGCTTCGAACGCGTGCGCCAAGCGAATGAGGGTGGCGTCACTGCCACCGGTACCGCTGAAGGTGATCCCGACCGGCAGGCCCTCGACCAGACCCGACGGCACCGTCAGCAACGGGTAGCCGGCCAGTGCGGCATGGGACGACGAGCTTCCGAGCACGTGATCGCCGTTGACCAGGTCGATCGCCCAGGCGGGTGAGTAGGACGGCGTGACCAGGGCATCGAGCTGGTTCTCCCGCAAGAGATCGTCGATCCCGTCGCGGCCGGCCTTCAGCGCGGACAGCCTCGCCGCGACGTACGCCGGGGAGTCGAGCCCGTCGGTCTGCTCGGAGCGCTCGAAGAGCTCCTGGCCGAAATACCGCAGTTCGGTGTCGGCATGGGCTTTGTTGAAGGCGATGATGTCGGCGAGGGTCCGCGGGCCGCCCGGCCGGCGGGTGGCCAGGTAGGCGGTGAGGCCGACCTTCATCTCGTGTTCGAGGATCGCCAGCTGGTCGCGCTCGCTGCCTGGTGCCGGGAGCGAGAGGTCGTCGACGACCGTCGCACCGGCCGCGGAGAGCAGCACGAGGGCTTCTTCGGTGACTCGGTCGAGGCTGGTCGAGTAGCCCCACAGCGGTCCCCGCGGTACTCCGATGCGCACGCCGGTGAGGTCGCCGCCTCGGCAGCTTGCCTCGTAGTCGGTGCCGCCGCCGGTCAGCACGGTGAGCAGGGCAGCGGCCTGGCGAACCGTCTTCGTCATCGGTCCGGCGGTGTCCTGGGAATGACTCAGCGGGACGATGCCCTGCTGCGGGATCAACCCGACGGTCGGTTTGAGGCCGACGACGCCGTTCAGGGCCGCCGGGCAGACGATCGACCCATTGGTCTCGGTGCCGATCGCCAGGTCGGCCAGGCCGGCGGCGACGGCCGCGCCGGAACCGCTGGAGGACCCGCCGGCGGAACGGTTGAGGGCATACGGATTGCGGGTCAGGCCGCCGTACGCGCTCCAGCCGGACGACGACGCCGAGCCGCGGAAGTTGGCCCACTCGCTGAGATTGGCCTTGCCCAGGATGATGCAGCCGGCCTCGCGCAGCCGGCGGACCAGCGGGGCGTCGGACGGCGGCGGTGGCTGGTCGGCCAGCGCGAGGGAGCCCGCGGTGGTCGGCAGGTCTGCCGTGTCGATGTTGTCCTTGACCAGCACGGGCAGGCCGTGGAGCGGTCCGCGGGACCGGCCCTCGTCACGCTCCGCGTCCAGTCGGACGGCTTCGGTCAGGGCTGCTGGGTTCGGGGTGCAGACGGCGTTCACCAGAGGGTTCACCTCGGCGTACCGGGCCTGCAGCTCCTCGACCGTCGCGATGGCGGTTCGCGGGCCGGGCGACACGTCGCCGGGGCCCTGTCGAGTTGAGCTCACACCGTCGATCCTGCCAGAGTTGAGCGCGTCCGGCCGTCCGCCCGGTGTCCGTGGGACGCTCCGTCCGGCTCCCCGCGACACAGCTCCGGGTAGCTGCGCGGTGAATGACATTGCTGTGTTTCTCCGCGTAGGGTGGATCGCGGACGGACGATCACCGACCGCACGGGAGTCAGCAGCAGATGGACAGCGCCAACGCCAGCTCTTCCGGCCCCGCCGAGGCGGGCCAGCCGGCCGCCGCTGGGTTGTCCGACCGCGACGGGGCGATCCTGGGCTTCGAGCGGCACTGGTGGAAGTACGCCGGTGCCAAGGAGCAGGCGATCCGGGACCAGTTCCAGATGTCGGCCACCCGCTACTACCAGGTGCTCAACGCCTTGATCGACAAGCCCGAGGCCCTCGCGCACGACCCGCTGCTGGTCAAGCGCCTGCGCCGCCTCCGGGCCGCCCGCCAACGGGCCCGATCCGCCCGCCGCCTGGGTATCGAGGTCTGATCTTGAACCGCTCTCCGGACGAACGAGGCCAGGTCCTCTCGTCCCTGGTCGCCGTGCTCGCCGTCGTCGCGATCGTCGGCGGGTTGCTGGTCCTTTTCGGCACCCGCGGTAACGACTCCGTCGCAGACTCGGGCCAGCCGGCCGGCAAGACCACGCCCAAGCCGTCGGGTGGACCATCGGCGAGTACGCCGGTGCAGACCGGCAGGCCGGCCGCGCCAGTCTCCTCGGTGCCAGTCTCCTCGGTGCCAGTCTCCTCGGTGCCCACGACGAAGCCCTCGGCCCCTGCGTCCACACCGCCGCCGGTGCCTGCCTCCACGCCTGCTTCGGAGGCGCCCAGCGTGCCGCCCAGCAGTCCGGCATCGATCCCAGCCGCCAACCGGCCCGCTGTCGAGGTCTACAACAACACCACCCGCAAGGGTCTGGCCGAGGACGTCGCGATCCGCGCCCGCCAGGTCGGCTGGATCGTCACCGGTCAGGACAACTGGCGCGGCAAGATCGTCTCCAGCACGGTCTACTTCCCGGCCGGGATGCAGGCCGAGGCGAACCAGCTGGCCCGGGACATCGGAGTCAGCCGCACCAAGGAAGCCCTGCCGAACATGAAGAAGGACCGCCTCAGCGTCATCCTGACGACGGACTACGCCGGATGAGCACTCCCGTACTGGCGACTGCCGCCGGGCGGGCAGGCTGGGAGGCGATCGTCGGCGACCCCGTCGGGGCGGTCATCGCCACCGACTTCGACGGCACGCTCTCACCGCTGGTCGAGGATCCGTCGATGTCGCGGGCGGCCGAGGGTGCCCTGGACGCACTGGCCCGGCTGGCGCGCTCGGTGGGACAGGTCGCCATCGTGACCGGTCGCCCGGCACTGGTCGCCACGGAGTTGTCCGGCGTGACTGGGCATCCGGGGCTGGGGCGGCTCGTAGTACTGGGGCATTACGGGTTGGAGCGCTGGGAAGCCTCCACTGGTGCTGTCACCAGCGATCCGGTGCCAGGGGGTGTCGCTGTCGCTCGGGAGCGACTTCCCGCGCTTCTGCAAGGTGTCGGTCTCGGCGACGCGTTCGTGGAGGACAAGGGCAGCTCGCTGGCGGTCCACACTCGCCGCCTCCCCGACCCGGTCCCTGCTCTCGAGGTACTGCGCCAGCCGCTGACCGAACTGGCCGAATCGGTCGACCTCCGCCTGGAGCCCGGCAACCTCGTCCTGGAGCTCCGCCCGCCCGGTATCGACAAAGGCGTAGCCCTGCGCCGCCTGATCGACTCCACCGGCGCCCGCTCGGTCCTGTACGCCGGTGACGACCTGGGCGACCTGGCAGCCTTCCACGCAGTCAACGCGCTCCGCGCCGACGGCCTTCACGCCGTACTGGTCGCTGCCCGTTCCTCCGGCGCCACCGCACTCACCGACGCCGCCGACATCGTCGTAGACGACCCGGCTGGCGTGGTAACCGTCCTCACGGCCCTCGCGGACGCGATCGCAACGCGCTGAACGCCTGACTGAAGGTCTGGCCGAGCGGCTGGACCGGATACTCGGTGTAGTTGCCGTGCTGGAGGTTCGCCAGGCGTTCGAAGGGATTGCGGGAGGCCGGGCAGCCGGTTCGCAGCCAGGACCAGCCGGCGCCTACGACGTACAGCGGGAGCATCGGCAGGCCGATCAGGCAGAAGTACTGCCAGGAATGCCGCTCCTCGTGCTGCACCAGCAGCGGCCGCGCGTCGAGGTACTCGCGATCGTGTCTGCTCAGCACCAGATTGCCGATCGTGAACGCGCCAGCCATCGGGAACCGCAGCTTGTAACCGGTCGCATAGAACAGCCCCCGCGGCCCCCGGCTGAATTTCGCCCGCCCGAGCAACCCGACCAGTAGCCCGGCGGGCGTCGACAGATTGGCGGTGTTCCCCACCAACTTCACCACCTGCCACCCCGACATCCCCATGACTCAAGTATTGGCCTGCGTCACCCGTTCTGTCTCTATGTCGCAATTCTTGGGACATCCCGTGCTATTTTGTCCTGAGAATTGCGACATTAGGACAGGGAAAATGATCTTCAGTACGCCGAACCCGGACGCGGAGGACCAGCAGGCGTTGGAGCAGATCCATGCGTACCGTGCTGAGTTGGCCGACGTGATGCGCATACCTCGCCGCTGGGCGGGAGGGCTCCGTCGGAGCATGCTCGCACGAGCGATTCAGGGCTCGAACAGCATCGAGGGGTACGCAGTACGGGTGGACGACGCTGTCGCCGCCCTCGACGACGAAGAGGCACTGAGTGCCGACGAGCAGACCTTCGCCGAGATCAGGGGGTATCGCCAGGCACTCGGGTATGTGCTGGCGATGGCGGGCGACGCCGACTTCACGCTCGATGTGGCCGCAGTCCGGGCCATGCATTTCATGATGCTGAGCCATGACCTGTCGAAGAGCCCTGGCAGCTACCGGCGGCGCGAGATCTACGTTCATGACGAGAAGACCGGAGAGAACGTCTACGAAGGCCCTTCGGCGGAAGACGTTCCGGGGCTGGTCGAGGAGCTGGTGGCCGAGCTGGCCAGCGCTTCCGGAGTGGACATGCTGGTGCGGGCGGCGATGGCGCACCTCAACCTGGTGATGATTCATCCTTTCCGGGACGGCAACGGCCGGATGGCCAGGGCGCTGCAGACCTTGGTGCTGTCGCAGTGCGGTATCGGTGAACCCGCGTTCTCGAGCATCGAGGAGTGGCTGGGCAGCAACACCGAGGACTACTACCGGGTCCTCGCGCTGACCGGTGCCGGCAGTTGGCAGCCGGAGCGTTCGGCCGAGCTGTGGGTGAAGTTCAATCTTCGGGCTCATCACATCCAGGCCCAGACGGTGGCTCGGCGGTACCGCGAGGCGGGCAGGCTCTGGCTGGCCTTCGATCGCCTCTCGGAGGAGTTCAAGCTGCCGGACCGGGTGGCCGACGAACTGTTCGACGCGACGCTCGGGTTCCGTATCCGCCGATCGACCTATGTGCGCCGGGCCGGGATCGAGCAGAGAACCGCCACGCGTGACCTGGCCAGGCTCACCGAGCTCGGTCTCCTGCGGCCGGTTGGCGAGACCAAAGGACGTCACTACGTGATGGGCGATCGGCTCGCCGCGGTGAGGAAGCAGGAGCTTCAGGCCCGCACACCGGTGGTCGATCCCTACCCCTGGATGCGCCAGCGGCTGGCGGCCGCAGGCGGACCTCTCCACTAGCTGTGATGTCCAGGAAGGTTGTCCCGTGTTGCGGCGGTGAGTCGGTGTGACAGGTGAAGGCCTCCGGTTGTGAAGTGGAGCTGTCTAGTTCACCGCTTCACCACACCGGAGGCCTTCGTGTCCCACGTTAACGCGACTTTGACCCCCCGCACCCGGCTACGGCTCGCGCGTCTGATCGTCGATCAAGGCTGGAGCTGTGCCGCGGCGGCGAAAATGTTCATGGTCGCAGCCAAAACGGCGCGCAAATGGGCCCAGCGGTACCGCGCCGAAGGACCTGCAGGGATGGCTGACCGCAGCTCCCGCCCGCGCCGCAGCCCCTTCAAGACCCCGCCACACCTGGTACGCCGGATCGTGCGGTTGCGGTGGCGCCACCGGCTCGGCCCGGTACAAATCGCCGGCCGCCTCGGCCTGCCCGCCTCCACCGTCCATGCAGTACTGGTGCGCTGCCGAATCAACCGGCTGTCCCGGATCGACCGGGTCACCGGCGAACCCCTGCGCCGCTACGAACACGACTATCCCGGATCGCTGATCCATGTCGATGTCACCAAATTCGCCAACATTCCCGACGGCGGCGGCTGGCGCTACCTGGGCAAACAACAAGGCGACAAAAACCGTGCCGGCACCGCGCTACGGACCGGACGCACCGCCAAAGGCCACCCCAACATCGGTACCGCGTTCGTGCACACCGTCATCGACGACCACTCCCGCCTCGCCTACGCCGAAATCCACACCAACGAGAAAGCCAGCACCGCCACCGCAGTACTCCAACGCGCCGTCGCCTGGTTCACCCACCACGGCGTCACCGTCGAACGCGTCCTGTCCGACAACGGATCCTGCTACCGCTCCCACGCCTGGCACGACACCTGCACAGCACTCGCCATCACCCCGAAACGCACCCGGCCCTACCGGCCACAAACCAACGGCAAAATCGAACGCTTCCACCGCACCCTGGCCGACGGCTGGGCCTACGCCCGGCTCTACAACTCAACCAACCAACGCAACACAGCCCTACCCGGCTGGCTCCACTTCTACAATCACCACCGAGCCCACTCCGCCATCGGAGGCAAACCACCAATCAGCCGACTGACCAACCTCCCTGGACATCACAACTAGCTGTCGGTGGGGTGGGTAAGACTTGGGGGGTGAGTTCGGTGGTTCGGCGGTGGCGGCCTGGGCGGGTGGTGGATCCGCATGTGGTGATCGGGGGGCTTCGGAAGGGGCCGGGGGATCCGGCTTATGTGTTCGAGGTGGGGCGGCGGACTGTTTGGCGGGCTACTCGGACGCCGGAGGGGCCGGTGCTGATCAGGCTGACGCCGTACTCCGCGTTGGCGGAGGTCGAGGCTGAGGCGTGGGGGCCGGGGGCTGCTTGGGCGGTCGACGGGGTGCCTGAGTTGTTGGGGGACGGGGACAGCTGGGACGGGTTCGAGCCGTTGGCGGAGCACCGGGCGCTGGTCGACGCGGCTCGGCGGTTCGCTGATTTCAGGGTGCCGCGGACGCGGGCGGTGTTCGAGGCGATGGCGGCGGCGGGGATCGAGCAGGTGGTGACCGGCAAGGAGGCGTTCGCGGGGTGGCGGATGCTGCTGCGGGAGTACGGCGAACCGGCGCCCGGGCCGGGGTCGCCTGACGGCCGGAAGATGATGGTGCCGCCGACACCTGAGCAGTGGCGGCTGATCCCGTCCTGGCAGTGGTTGAGGGCCGGGGTGGAGGGTCGGCGGTCGCGAGTGGTGATCACCGCCGCGACGCGGGCCGCAGCGTTGGAGCGGACGCTTGAGCTGACCGATGGAGCTGAAATCGAGCGGCGGCTGAGGTCCCTGCCCGGTGTCGGGGTGTGGACGGCTGCCGAGGTGCGGCAGCGAGCGCACGGCGACGCCGACGCGTTCTCCTTCGCCGACTACCACATCTCGCGCAACGTCTCCTACGCCCTGACCGGCGAGGAGTTGGACGACGACGGCTGCGCCGAGGTGATCGAGCCCTACCGCGGCCACCGGTACCGCGTGCAGGCGCTGCTCGCGCTGGCCGGCATCACTCACCCTCGCTACGGGCCCCGCAAATCCCTGCCTACTCACACCCCGGGTGCCACTCACCGGCTCCGCTGACCGTGCCCGCGGGTGAAAGCGGGGAACTTGGGCACAAGATGAGCCTATGAAAATCGATGGGGACGGGCTGTACCTGGTGGCCGGGGCGGCTCTGCTGGTGGGGGCCGTGCTGCCGCGGCTGCTGCGCCGGTATGCGATCTCTGCGCCGATCGCCTTCGTGGCTGCGGGGCTGCTGCTCGGCTTGTTCGTCGATCAGTCGCGGATGAGCCCGATCGCCGAGCCGAAGTTGACCGAACGGCTCGCCGAGTTGACCATTCTGGTCGCGCTGATGGGTGTCGGGCTGGCGATCGACCGGCCGATCGGCTGGAAGCGATGGGCGGTGACCTGGCGGCTGCTGCTGGTCGCCATGCCGGCCTGTATCGCCGCGATGGCGGGAGTGGGCTGGCTGCTCGGGCTGGCGCCGGCGACGGCGCTGCTGCTGGGCGCGGTACTGGCGCCTACCGATCCGGTGCTGGCGTCCGACGTACAGGTCCAGGGGCCGACGACCGGGGAGGGCGCCGAGCCGGACGAGGACGACGAGGTGCGGTTCGCGTTGACCTCGGAGGCCGGGCTCAACGACGGTCTCGCCTTCCCCTTCATCTACGCGGCGGTTTTCGCCGCGACCAAGGGCGCGGTGGGCAACTGGGCGCTGGAGTGGTTCGCCTGGGATCTGGTCGGCAAGACCGTGATCGGAGTGGCCATCGGAGTCGGGGCCGGCTGGGTGCTCGGCAAGATGGCCTTCTCCGCGCCTTCGCGCACCTTCCGCCTGGCGGACTCACGCGAGCCGGTGCTGGCGCTGGCCATGACTCTGGGCGTCTACGGACTCGCGGAGGTGCTGCACGGCTACGGGTTCGTCGCGGTGTTCGTCGGGGCGATGACGCTGCGGGCGTCCGAGCGCGACCACGAGTTCCACGAGGACCTGCACGGCTTCATCGAGCAACTCGAGCACATTCTCACCTGGGGGATCCTGTTGCTCCTCGGCGTGGCGATCACCGGTGGGCTGCTCGAACCGCTGACCTGGTCGGGCGTCGCGATCGGGCTGCTGCTGGTGTTCGTGCTGCGGCCGGTGAGCGCATGGCTCTCGCTGGCCGGTACGCCGATGCGCCGGTCCGAGCGCTGGGTGACCGCGGCATTCGGCGTCCGCGGCGTCGGCTCGATCTTCTATCTCGCGTACGCCGGCGCCGACTTCTCCACAGATCTCTCCTGGCTGTGGGCGACCGTGGGATTCACCATCGTGCTGAGCGTGCTCGTGCACGGCGTCGCGGCGACTCCGATGATGCGGATGCTGGAGCGCCGGCGCGCTGGTTGAGGGCCCGGGCCGGCGGCTCGGCGCCGTGCCGGATCGCCGCGGCTGCTGAGACTCCGGCGGCGAAGTCCTTCAGTTTCTCGATCATGCCTTCATCCTCCGAGTCCTGCCTCGGGCGCAGAAGTGGCAAAGAAGACCATGACCGCTAAGATTTCGACATATGCAGCGACCGACCGTGTCAGTGCTCGCGTACGACGGGATGACGGCGTTCGAGGCCGGCATCGTGATCGAGGTGTTCGGGCTGGTCTGGCCCGACATCGACCATCCCTGGTACGAGCTGAAGGTCTGTACCGAGACGCCGGCGCCGGTCCGGGTGATCGGGGGCGCGACGATGAGCAGCCCGCACGGCCTGACGGAGTTCGCTGCTGCCGACACGGTCGTCATCCCGAGCGTCGCGAATCCGCGCGGCGAGACGTCGCCCGAGTTGATCGAGGCGCTCCGGGAGGCACAGGCCCGCGGCGCGCGGATCGTGTCGATCTGCTCGGGCGCCTTCGCGCTGGCCGCCGCGGGGTTGCTCGACGGGCGGCGAGCAACCACCCACTGGCGGTACGCCGACCTGCTGCGAACTCGCTACCCGCGGGTGCTGGTCGATCCCGAGCCGCTCTACACCGACGAGGGTGACGTGCTCACCAGTGCGGGCTGCGCCGCGGGCCTCGACCTGGCGATGCACCTGGTCCGGAAGGACTTCGGCGCGGCGATCGCCAACGCGGTCGCCCGCCGGATGGTGATCCAGCCCTACCGGGCCGGTGGCCAGGCGCAGTACATCGAAGCGCCGATGCCGCCGGAGCCCGCCGACGCGCCGGTGGCCCGGAGTCTCGGCTGGGCGCTCGAGCACCTGGCCGAGGCGATCGGCGTACCGGATCTGGCGCGGGAGGCCGGCCTGTCGCCCCGGACCTATCTGCGGCACTTCGTCCGGGCGACCGGTACGACGCCCGCCAAGTGGCTGATCGCCCAGCGGCTGCAGGCGGCCCTGACGATGCTGGAGACCGGTGACGCGCCGGTGGAGGAGATCGCGCTGGCCGCCGGTTTCGCCACGCCGGTGACGTTCCGGCACCACTTCGCCAAGCAGTTGCGGACGTCGCCTTCGCAGTACCGGCGGACCTTCCGGGCGCGGCAGGCGGAGTGAACTTCGGCTGAGATCAGCTGTCTCGCATGGTGGGATCACAAGACACAATATGGACCCGGTTGGGTAACCTCGGCAGTGCTCATCCAGAGGGACTGAGGGAAACGGCCCGTTGAAGTCCCGGCAACCCTCCCCGTTCGGCGTCTCGATCCGAGATGTTCGGCGGCGGACCGGTGCCAAATCCGTCCTGTGCCGAGATCCGGTGCGGGGAAGATGAGGAGGGAAAACTCCGTCATGAGCCTGAGCACCGCGCCGACCACCCACACCATCCGTGAAGGTGCCTTCGGCAACGGAACCCACCTGAGCTGTCGTGCCTGTGGCGCGAAGTCCGAGCTGGGCCCGTTCTACGCCTGTATGGAGTGCTTCGGTCCGCTGGAGGTCGGGTACGAGTTCCCCACCATCACGCGGGCACAGATCGAAGCCGGCCCCAAGAACATCTGGCGCTACCAGCCGCTGCTGCCCGTCCCGGTCGACGTGGCCAGCTTCCCGAACACCGAGCCCGGCTACACCCGGCTGATCGACGCCGGCAACCTCGCCCGCGCTCTCGGCCTGCGCAAGCTGTGGGTGAAGGACGACTCGGGCAACCCGACGCACTCCTTCAAGGACCGGGTCGTCGCCTCCGCCCTGAGCGCCACCCGTGAGCTCGGCATGAAGGTCTTCGCCTGCCCCTCCACCGGCAACCTGGCCAACGCGGTCGCCGCGGCCGCCGCCCGGGCCGGCATCCGCTCGGTCGTGTTCGTGCCGCAGGACCTGGAGCGCCCCAAGATCATCACCACCGCCGTGTACGGCGGCACGCTGGTGGCCGTCGAGGGCAACTACGACGACGTCAACAAGCTGGCCTCCGAGATCGCCGGCGAGGAGGACGGCTGGGCGTTCGTGAACGTCAACGTCCGGCCGTACTACTCCGAGGGTTCCAAGACCCTCGCCTACGAAATCGCCGAGCAGCTCGGCTGGCGGATCCCGCAGCAGGTGGTGATCCCGGTCGCGTCCGGTTCGCAGCTGACCAAGATCGACAAGGGGTTCACCGAGCTCGGCAAGCTGGGCCTGGTCGACGCCACCGACTACAGGATCTACGGCGCGCAGGCGACCGGCTGCTCGCCGGTGGCGCAGGCGTTCCGCGACGGCCACGACGTGGTGAAGCCGGTCAAGCCGGACACCATCGCGAAGTCGCTGGCGATCGGCAACCCGGCCGACGGGCCGTACGTGCTGGACGTGGCCCGGCGGACCGGTGGGGTGATCGAGGATGTCAGTGACGAAGAGGTGATCCAGGGCATCCAGTTGCTCGCCCGGACCGAGGGCATCTTCACCGAGACGGCGGGCGGGGTGACCGTCGCGACGCTGAAGAAGCTGATCGAGACCGGTCAGCTCGATCCCGACGCCGAGACGGTGATCATCAACTCCGGCGACGGGCTGAAGACGCTCGACGCCGTGGCCGACCGGGTCGGCCCGAAGGTCACCATCCCCGCGTCGTACGACGCCTTCGTGAAGGCTGGTCTGCAGTGAGTGTCAGTGTCCGTGTCCCGACCATCTTGCGTCCCTACACCCAGGGCGTCTCCGAGGTCTCCGTCGAGGGTTCCACGCTGAGCGAGGTGCTGGAGTCGCTCGACTCGTCGTACCCGGGGATCAGGAGCCGGGTGCTCGACGAGTCGGGTGAGCTGCGCCGGTTCGTGAACATCTACGTCGACAACGACGACGTGCGGTTCTCCGAGGGGTTGCAGACGCCGATCAAGGACGGCGGCCAGGTCTCCATCATCCCGGCCGTCGCCGGCGGCTGATTCTTCTGGTAAACGAAGGAAACCCCGGACCTGCTGGTCCGGGGTTTCCTTCGTGTGCTGCTGAGGTCAGTCGGTGCCGAACTCCATCGCCGCGTTGTCGAGGAGCTCGTCGTCGGGGTTGATCTCGCCGCGGGAGGCGATCGCGTCGGCGCCGCCCTGGGTCATCTCACCGATCAGGGTGGTGTCGGCGCCGAGCAGTTCGGCGTGGGCCGAGCCGATCATCCCGAGACCGGCGTACTGCTCCAGTTTGGCGCGGGAGTCGGCGATGTCGAGGTTGCGCATGGTCAGCTGGCCGATCCGGTCGACCGGGCCGAAGGCGGAGTCCTCGGTGCGCTCCATCGACAGCTTGTCCGGGTGGTAGCTGAAGGCCGGTCCGGTGGTGTTGATGATCGAGTAGTCGTCGCCGCGCCGCAGCCGCAGCGTGACCTCACCGGTGATCGCCGAGCCGACCCAGCGCTGCAGCGACTCGCGCACCATCAGCGCCTGCGGGTCCAGCCAGCGGCCCTCGTACATCAGCCGGCCGAGCTTGCGGCCCTCGTTGTGGTACGACGCGATCGTGTCCTCGTTGTGGATCGCGTTCACCAGCCGCTCGTACGCCGCGTGCAGCAGCGCCATCCCCGGTGCTTCGTAGATGCCCCGGCTCTTGGCCTCGATGATCCGGTTCTCGATCTGGTCCGACATACCGAGACCGTGCCGGCCGCCGATCGCGTTGGCCTCCAGCACCAGGTCGACCGCGGAGCCGAACTCCTTGCCGTTGATCGTCACCGGCCGGCCCCGGACGAAGCCGATCGTGACGTCCTCGCTGCCGATCTCGACGTTCGGGTCCCAGAACTTGACGCCCATGATCGGGTCGACCGTCTCGATCCCGGTGTCCAGGTGCTCCAGCGTCTTCGCCTCGTGCGTCGCGCCCCAGATGTTCGCGTCGGTCGAGTACGCCTTCTCGGTGCTGTCGCGGTACGGCAGCTCGTGTGCGACCAGCCACTCGCTCATCTCCTTGCGGCCACCGAGCTCGGTGACGAAGGCGGCGTCGAGCCACGGCTTGTAGATCCGCAGGTTCGGGTTGGTCAGCAGCCCGTAGCGGTAGAACCGCTCGATGTCGTTGCCCTTGAAGGTCGAGCCGTCGCCCCAGATCTGGACGTCGTCCTCGAGCATCGCGCGGACCAGCAGGGTGCCGGTGACCGCGCGGCCCAGCGGGGTGGTGTTGAAGTACGCCCGGCCACCGCTGCGGATGTGGAACGCGCCGCAGGTCAGCGCGGCCAGGCCTTCCTCGACCAGCGCGGCGCGGCAGTCGACCAGCCGGGAGATCTCGGCGCCGTACGCCTTGGCGCGGCCGGGGACCGAGTCGATCTCGGGCTCGTCGTACTGACCGATGTCGGCGGTGTAGGTGCAGGGCACCGCGCCCTTGTCGCGCATCCAGGCGACCGCGACCGACGTATCGAGGCCTCCGGAGAAGGCGATGCCGACGCGTTCGCCGACGGGCAGAGACGTGATGACCTTGGACATGAGAATAAGTATGCACTCACCTGCATGATCATGCAAACCGGGTCGCTAGGATGGCCCGATGCGCGCGATCGTGATCGAGCAGTACGGCGTACCGCCGACGGTGCAGGAGGTGCCCGAGCCTGCGGTCCAGCCTGGTGGGGTGGTCGTGCAGGTGGCGGCGACCGGGTTGTGCCGCAGTGACTGGCACGGGTGGCAGGGTCATGATCCCGACATCGTGCTGCCCCATGTGCCGGGACACGAACTGGCCGGGACGATTGCCGCGGTGGGCGCGGGCGTGGAGGGCTGGGCGGTCGGCGATCGGGTCACGTCGCCGTTCATCTGCGCCTGTGGGACCTGCGAGCAGTGTTTGCAGGGGAATCAGCAGGTCTGCCCGAATCAGTTGCAGCCGGGGTTCAACTACTGGGGTTCGTTCGCGGAGTACGTCGCGCTGCCGTTCGCCGCGGTGAATCTTGTCCGGCTACCGGAGTCGCTCGACTTCGGTACGGCGGCAGGGTTGGGGTGCCGGTTCGCTACGTCGTTCCGGGCTGTGCGGCAGGTAGGCCGGGTCGTTGCCGGCGAGAATGTGGTGGTCTTCGGATGCGGTGGCATCGGGCTGTCGGCGGTGATGATCGCTGCGGCGCTCGGTGCGCGGGTGATCGCTGTGGACACGAACCCGGCGGCCCTCGAGTTGGCCCGCTCGTACGGCGCTGCCGAGGTGCTGTTGTCGTCGGAGTCCGTCGCTGACGAGATCCGAGAACTGACCGGCGGTGGGGCACAGGTGACGATGGACGCCCTGGGCTCCAACGAGATCGTGCAGAGCGCGTTGCGGTCGCTGCGCCCGCGGGGGCGGCATCTGCAGGTGGGGCTGCTGCCGTCCGGGGTGCAGTTGGATGTCGGCGGCCTGATCTGGCAGGAGCTGGAGTGGCTCGGCAGTCATGGGATGCCGGCGCATGCCTATCCGGAGATGCTCGGGCTCGTTGCCTCCGGCAACCTCGCCCCCGCCGAGTTGATCACGCGGAGGATCTCCCTGGAGGAGGTGCCGGCGGCGCTCGCTGCGCTGAGCGATGGGACGCCGGCAGGCATCACGGTTATCAACCCCTGGGGCGAGCCGTCATCGAACCTCAGAGCCGGATCAGATAGACCGTTGGTGGCCGGCCGGTGCGGCCGTGTTGCTGACTGCCGATCGGGTCGGCCAGGCCGGCGCGTTCGAGGCGCTTGAGGACGCGGCGGGCCGTCCGCAGCTGGACCGCCAGGTGCTCGGCGACGTCCTGGGTGGTGAGGCCGTCGGGGAGGGTGGCGACCAGTTCGCGCATCCGGGACAGGGTCTGGGTGTTGAGGCCGACCCGGCGGGCCAGCAGCGGCAGGGATTCGGGCGCCCGGTCGGTGACGGGCTGGTCGCGCTCGCTGGAGGGCTCGATCACGATCTCGACGTCGTCCGACATCGAGACCACCCCGGCCACCGGGCCCATCGACGCCGCGCGGCTGACCGCGCGGCGGGCCAGCGCCTCGGCCTCGGCCGCAGTACGGCCGACTCCGAAGCCGACGCGGGCGGTCGGGTGGCGCGCGGCCAGCGCGTCGAGCAACGGCATCCGGCTGAACTGTTCGGTGGCTTGCTCGAGCAGGCCGCGGGTGGTGACGACGAGGTTCCGGCCGTCCGGCAGGACCGCGAGGCTGCCGCCAAGCGTGATCAGGTCGCGGGCCAGCGCGTCGTCCGGCTGCGGAAGCTCGACGATGCCGAGCGCTACCTGGGCATCGCCGACGTGCTGGCCGGTGGTGGTGAGTACGAGGGCTTGCAGGGTGTGCTGGATCGAGTACCGCGAGGGCGCCAGGCGCACCGAGGGCATCTCGTTCTCCAGCAGGTGGAACGCCGAGCCGAGGCAACTGATCGCGACCTTGGTGTCGTGCTGCTCGTGCACGCTGCGGTGGAAGGCGACGATGTCGTCGGAGGTCAGGCCGGCGCGGTACGGCAGCACGTGGATGTCGTCGGTGGGCAGCTTGGCCTCGATCAGCGTCTCGATCACCTCCGTCCGGCGCAGGGTGTCGATCGACAGCCGGGTGACGTCGTGGCCGAGGCGGAGCAGTTCGACCAGCGCGCGCAGCAGGGTGGCGCCGTCGTACGAGACGTACATCGCCGGGCGGTCGATGACGCCGGCCTCGGTGGCGATCGTGAACGGGACGACGCCGGTGAAGAGGATCGCGTCCACCTGCTCGTGGACCTGCTCGACCAGCTGGACGGCCTCGGTCTCGTGCCGGTAGGGCAGCGGGACCAGGGTGGCCGGATTGTTCGCGGTGCCGACCGCGAGGACGCGCTGGACCAGGTCCTCCGGACCGATGATCCCGACGCTGATCACTGCGGTGCACCCCTCGTTGGATCCCCGAAAATCTGGTCCGAAAATCTGGTCCGGCCCTCAAATCGGCACAATAGCGCACTGTCTGCCGAAGGTGGGGCAACTCTTGACGCCATCTGACGCCGTCTCCTAGGTTTCGGTCAAGACCTAAACTGCTGCAATCCCGGGGAGCCGCTCATGTCCGGAGCGCCAGTACGCCGTACGCCGCTGCCCGGGGTGCTCGAACCGGCCGGGCGAACCATCGGCGCGGAGGAACGGGCCGCCGTCCTGCGGGTGCTCGACTCGGCGGTGTTGTGCAGCACCTTCGGCGGCGAGGCGCGGGCGCTGGAAGACGAGATGGCAGCGCTGTACGGACGGCCGGCGATGGCGTGCAGCTCCGGTACGGCGGCTTTGCATCTCGCGATGGCGGCGGTTCGGTTCGAGCCTGGTGACGAGGTGATCACGACGCCGATCTCGGACTTCGGCACGGTGGCGCCGGTCCTGGCGCAGAACGGCGTACCGGTGTTCGCCGATGTGGATCCGGTGACGGGGAACCTCGATCCGGTAGCGGTGGAGGCGGCGGTCACGGCCCGGACCCGGGCGATCGTCGTGGTGCATCTGTTCGGTGCGCCCGCGGACGTGGTGGGCTTGCGTGCCGTGGCTGACCGGCACGGGCTGGTGCTGATCGAGGACTGTGCCCAGGCCTGGCTGGGGACGACGGCCTCGGGGGAGCTGCTCGGCACGTTCGGCGACATCGCCTGTTTCAGCCTGCAGCAGTACAAGCACATCACGGCTGGGGACGGTGGGCTGGCCGTGACCGCTGACGCGGAATTGGAGTCGCGGATGCGGCTGTTCATGGACAAGGGGTGGGATCGCTCAGGTGGGCGGAAGCATCTCGTGCTCGGGCTGAACTACCGGATGACGGAACTGGTCGCCGCGGTCGCGCGGGCACAGCTGGGCAAGGTCGCTGGAGTGGTGAAGCGGCGGCAGGAGGCGGCGGGAGAGCTGGTTGACGCGCTGCGGGACCTCGGGGTCGGGTTGCCGTCCCTCGCCGGGCATGCGTTCTGGCTGTTTCCGCTGATCGTGGCCGGGGGCAATCGGAGATGGGCGGATCGGCTCACTGCTGAAGGTGTTCCTGCCTCCGCCGGGTACTTGGAGCGATTGCTGTATGCCAATCCGGTCTTCGCCGGCGCGCCGGTGTACGGAACTTCGCGGTATCCGTTGGACCGGGCGTATCCGGTCGGCCTGTGCCCGAACGCCGAAGAGCTGATCGACCGGACCCTCGTAGTGTTGCCCTGGAACGAGGCCTACACGACGACGGATGTCGATGACATCGCCCGCGCGATCCGGAAGGTGCACGCCGATGGATGAGTGGCTGACTCGGTCCGCCGAGGAAGACGTCGAGTACGACGTCGACGTCCTGTTCGGGGCCTGGCCCAGCCATCCGGACGATTCGGATCTGGCCGGGGTGACGGCTCGGCTGGCTCGGCATCAGGTCCGCAACGCGTTGGCGGTCTCCACTCGTGGCGCGCTGTTCTCGGATCGGGCCGGCAACGCGGAGACCTTCGCGGCGAGTGCCACGCAAGGCTCGTCGAACGGCACCACCAACAACGACGTCCGGCTGGTTCCGGTGGGCACTGTGGATCTGCGGGATCCGTTGACCGCTGTCGAGCAGCTGGACCAGATGGTTGCGCAGGGCATCAAGTTCGTCCGGTTGTTCACCGTGCAGCAAGGAGTGCTGGGGGACACGCCGGGATACCGGCACGTGGTGGGCGAAGTGGTGGCGCGGGGGATGGTGTTGCTGCAGGACGGCGATCCGCGCAAGTTCGGGGACGTGCTGGCGGGGCGCGGGGCCGAGGTCGTCTTCCTGGATCTGCACGTCTATCTGCTGGGTGACTTCCTGGTGATGGCCGAGCGGGAGCCGGGGTTCCGGGCGACCACCCGGATGTTGTCGAGTCCGGACGGGATCGAGCGGGTGGTGGAGCGGGTGGGCGCCCGGCATCTGGTGTTCGGCTCGCGGACGCCGTTCATGGACGTCTCACCGCAGACGCTGCGCCTGCGGTACGCGCGGATCGGCGCCGGCGACCGGGCCTTGATTGCCGGGGGCAACGTTCGAGAGCTGTTGGGGGAGTAGATGCGGATCATCGACGTGCACGGGCACTGGGGTGAGTGGCCGTTCCATCTGGAGGTGGGCGGGGTGGCGCTCAACCTCGAACTGATGGATCGGTACGGGATCGAGCTGCAGATCGTGTCCGCGGCCGAGGCGGTGGTCTACGACGCGGTGGCGGGTAACGCGAAGCTGGCCGAGGTGCTGATGGAGCAGCCGCGGCTGTACGGGTACGCGGTGGTCAACGCGAACCGGCTCGAACGCAGCGCGGAGGATCTGCGGGACTGCCTCAGCACCGGACGGTTCGTGGGAGCGAAGATCCACACCACGTACCCCGGCGTGGGGATCGGGTCGCCGTTGATGGCCGAGGCCTTCGACCTGCTGAACGAGCTGGAGGTGCCGTTGCTGATTCACACCTGGGGCAAGGATGTCGCGCTGCTGCCGGAGCTGTTGGAGGAGCGGCCCGGCCTCGAGGTGATCGCCGGGCACGCCGGGGGTGACGCGTGGCGGGAGGCAGCCAAGGCTGCGGTGCAGTGCGATCGGCTCTATCTGGAGCACTGCCGCACGGTGACGGACGCCGGCCGGATCGCCTACGCCCGCAGCATCGGCGTACCGATGGAGCAGTTCCTGTTCGGTACCGACTCGACGTTGATCGACCCGTGCATCTCCCTCGGTGTCATCCGCGACGCGGGGTTCACCGAGGCAGAGCTGGTCCAGGTTTTGTCGAGCAATGCGGAGCGGTTGTTCAAAGGCTTTCGAGGCAACGGATGACGAGGTCGCGTTCGGCGGCGGGGAGGCTCGGCCCGTAGGGGTCGGAAGCAGCAGCCTCGGGGAGCAGGCCTTCCCAGACGGCGGCCCAGAGCATGCGCTGGACATAGCCTTCGATCGGGTCGTAGAAGGTGACGGCGGCGAAGCGGTCGAGGCGGTCCGAGGCCTTCAGGAACTCAGCGTGGTCGCCGGCTGTCCAGGCCCGCAGTACTGCGGCCGACAACTCGACCTGGGCGGCAGCAATGCCCACCAGGGCAGTGTCCGCTCCCCACATCATCGACGGGCCGTACATCCGGTCCTCGCCCGTGATCAGCAGCTTCCCGGAGTCGCGGCCTGCCCAGATCGCGTCCTGGCAGGCGACGGCCTGGTCCAGCGTCGCCGTCTTGACCCCGAGCATCTCGGGCAGTGACAGGAGTTCCTTGATCAGGGACGGCGGATACGGATAGCCGCCGGCACCGCCGTGCAGGTAGAAGCCGACCAGCGGCAACCCGCTCTCGGCCGCCACCCGCTGGTGCAGCCGCACAGCCGCAGCCTCGCCATCCGGGAGTGAGCCATAGGCCGCCAAGGGATAGACCATCACCGCATCGGCTCCGAAGCCCGCCGCGTTGACAGCCATTCCCACAGTGGCGTCTTCCGCCTCCCTCAAGCTGCCCGGCTCGACACTGCGCGGCACCCCGACGCCTGCCACGAGCGGAGCGCTCGTGGCGGCTCGCCAGGTCGCCATGACCTTGCCACGGTCCGCCTCGCTCAGGAACAGTCCCCGGCCGGTGTGAGCCCAGACGGCCACCCCGCCGATGGGTCCGGCCGCGATGGCAGCCGCATAGGGCTCCAGGGCGTCGTACGAGACGACGCCGGTGCTGTCCATCGGTGTGACGACAGCAGGGAGGAGCGTGCCGCGGAGCTGTTCAACCAGTGCGTGCATCAGAGGTCGTGTCCTAGTCCGGGCCGGGTCGGCACTTCCACCCAGCCATTGACGTCGCTGAAGGTCTTGGGAGCCAGCGGCTCCTCGCGGACCAGCAGCGGTCCGACCAGGTCGGCCGGAACGGTAGCACCGGGCACAGCCGCCGCCAGATGTACTGCGGCGAGCGTTGCCACTCCCAGCTCGGGCATCGATCCGACCTTCACCGCCAGTCCGGCGGCCTCGGCCAGATGCGCGATCTGCAGCGCCCTGTGCAGTCCCCCGACCTTGAGAATCTTGATGTTCAGTACGTCGGCAGCGCCCCGCCGCACGATCTCCAGGGCGTCCTGCAGCGACTGCATGCTCTCGTCGACCATCAGCCGCAGGTCGAGCCGCTCCCGCAGCCGCACCAGCCCGGCAAGGTCCCATCGCGGCAGTGGCTGCTCCACCAGAGCCAGACCCGCATCGGCCATCTTGGCCAGCACCGGCAACGCGGTCGCCGCGTCGTACCCCTCGTTGGCATCCAGGCAGAGCTCCGCGCCGGGCGGCAGCGCGGCGAGCACTGCTCGGACGAGTTCGAGGTCGGCGGCCGGGTCCTTGCCACCCTTGACCTTCAGGTGCCGGAATCCGCGGTCGGCGTACTCCGCTGCCTCGGCCGCCATCTCGTCCAGGGTGCCGAGCCCGACCACCCACGCCGTCTCGACCCGGGAGCGGATGCTGCCACCGAGCAGGACGTGGACCGGCCAGCCGCTCAGCAGCCCGGCCAGGTCGTGCAGGGCGATGTCGATCCCCGACTTGGCCACGTGCTGACCGCGCAGCGCGGTGTCCATCAGCAGGTGGGCGCCGGCCCGGTCGAGCGGGTCGTGGCCGATCAGGGCCGGGACCAGGTGCTCCTCGATCGCCGCCCGGACGCCGGCCAGCGTCTCACCCGTGTACGCCGTCATCGGTGACGTCTCGCCGACCCCGACGAGCCCTTCGGTCGTTTCGACCTCCACCACCAGGCTGACCAGTTCGGTGCTCACGCCACTGCTGATCCGGAACGGCCGCCGGTACGCCGCGCGCACCACCTGGGTCCTGATCTGGGCGATGACTCCGGCGGCCGCGGCGGCCGGCAGCTCAAGAGGCTGCGGTGCGACACTCACGAATCTGCTCCTTGGGGTCGCGCAACGAGACAAAAGGACTTACGGTCAAGACCGTAATTACCCAGCACGGTGGATGTCAATGGACCGAAAGGTGGCAGGGATGCGACTCGGGCTCTATCTCAACCTGTACGGCGACGAGGCGGACCGCCCCTCGCTGGAGGACGGCGTCGAGCAGGCCCGGCTGGCCGAACAGGCGGGTTTCGAGTGGGTCGTGCTCGGCGAGCGGCACCTGCATCGCCCCGGCTACCACGAGATCCTCACCTCGATGACCTGGCTGGCGGCCAGGACCGAGCGGATCGGGATCGCCACCGCGGGCATCGTCGCGCCGCTCTACCAGCCGGTGGTGCTGGCCGAGACGCTCGCCCACCTCGACGTCCTGTCGGGCGGCCGGCTGACCGCGGGCTTCGTGCTCGGCTACCGGCCGGAGGAGTTCGCCCTGTACGGCGTGCAGCAGGCCGAGCGGGTCGCGCGGTTCGAGGAGTGCCTGGACATTCTGACCCGGCTGTGGACCGAGGACGAGGTCACCTTCGACGGCAAGTTCACCAGCATCAGCGAGGCCTTCCTGTCGCCCAAGCCGGTGCAGAACCCGCGACCGCGGATCTGGAACGGTGGCCGCGTCTCGGCGATGCTCGAACGCACCGCCCGGATGTGCGACGGCTGGACCACGTCGTTCAACGAGCTCGATGCCGACCTGCCGGCGAAGATCGCGGAGTACCGGTCGTATCCCCGGGGTGCGGGCACGCTCGGCGCCGAGGTCATCCTGTGTCGTGAGGGCTACGCGGCGCCGACCTCGCAGGACGCCCGCAAGGTGCTGGAGGAGCCGCTACGCGACCTGTACGACGCCTACACCGGCTGGAAGCGCACCTCCGCCGACGCCGCGCGGTACACCCAGGGCTGGGACGACATCGCCGACCGCGGCGTGATCGGCTCACCGGCCGAGTGCGCCGAGCGGATCCAGCACTACGAGGAAATGGGGGCCGACGGCATCGTGCTGCGGATCCAGCCGCCGGGGATGTCACAGGCCGATGCGCTGAGGGCGATCGAGGCGTTCGGCAATCTCTAGGCTTTGAGGCCTGACATCGCGATGCTGTCGGTCAGGTAGCGCTGCAGCAGCCCGAAGACGAGCAGGCTCGGGACGACGGTGATGGTCGCGCCGGCCATCACCTGGTTGATCGGGACGGCCTCGCTCTGCAGACTCGCCAGGCCGACGGTCAGCGTCTGCATCTGCGCCGACTGGCCGATCACCAGCGGCCAGAGGAAGTCGTTCCAGTGCCAGAGGAAGACGAAGATGCCGAGCGTCGCCAGCACCGGCCGGACCAGCGGCAGCACGATCGTGGTGAACGTCCGCCACTCGGAGGCGCCGTCGATCTCGGCTGCCTCGAACAGCTCGTCGGGCAACTGGCTGATGAACTGGCGCAGCAGGAAGACCGCCTGCGAGTTCGCCAGCGTGGGCACGATCAGCCCCCAGTAGCCGTCCACCCAGCCGAGCTTCGAGACCAGGATGTACGACGGGATCAGGGTCGCCTGGAACGGCACCATCAGCGTCGCCAGAAAGGCCCAGAACATCAGCTCCCGGCCCGGGAACCGCTTCTTCGCGAAGGCGTAACCGGCCATCGCGGCGAACAGCAGGATGAAGAACACCGAGATCAGCGAGTAGGCCAGCGAGTTGAGCGTCCAGCGGACGATGTCCGAGCTGGACAGCACGGTGGAGAAGTTCTGCAGCGTCCAGCGGGTCGGGTCGAGCGCGCCCGGAAAGGTCTGGCCGCTCGGCGGCGCGAAGGCGACCAGCACCATCGCGGCGAACGGCACGATCGTCACGATCGCGGTCAGCGTGAGCAGGGTCGGCAGCGTCAGCCGGGCCGGGTGTACGGCGGAGCGCATCAGTCGTCCCTTCCGACCAGCCGGCGCTGGACCAGCGAGACGACCAGCACGATCAGGAACAGCACCAGCCCGATCGCACTCGCGTAGCCGAAGTCGAAGAACTTGAAGCCGGAGTCGTAGAGGAAGTACACCAGCGAGTAGCTGCCCCGGATCGGCCCGCCGGCGGTCATCACGTACATCGCGTCGAAGACCTGGAACGCCCCGATCGTCTCGATCACCAGCACGAAGAACAGCACCGGCCGCAACTGCGGCAGGACGATGTAGCGGAACCGCTGCCAGCGGCCGGCGCCGTCGATCATCGCGGCTTCCAGATAGGACCGTGGCACGGCCTGCAACCCGGCCAGCAGGATCAGCATCGAGTAGCCGAAGCCCCGCCAGGCCGACATCACCGCGATCGACGGCAACACCGAGCCGGCGGTGCCGAGGAAGTCGAACGGACCGAGGGAGAGCCACCCCAGTACCCCGTTGAGCAACCCGTCCTCGGCGTTGTAGATCCACTTCCAGACCACCGCCGCGAGCACGATGCTGGTGACGTAGGGCAGGAAGAAGACACCGCGGAAGAAGCCGCGGTTCCAGACCACCTGCTGCAGCAGCAGCGCGGTACCGAGGGAGAGCAGCACGATCAGCGGGACGAAGATGGCCGTGTAGGTAAGGGTGACCAGCAGGCTCCGGTGGAACAGCTCGTCGCCGAGCAGCCGCGAGTAGTTGTCAACGGCAACGAAATCCCACTGGCCGCTGAGCCGGTAGTCGGTCAGTGAGAGCAGGAACGCGCCCACCACCGGGACGAACCGGAAGACGACGAACAGCACCAGCATGGGCGCCACGAACAGCAGGCCTGCCAACGACCGGCGACGTCGCCACGGCGACAGGTCCCGGCGCGCCGCCCGCGCTGCCGGTCCTGTCGCCTGGTCCGGTGGGGAGGCCGCGCGGCCTCCCTCCGTGATTGCCGCGCGACCTCCCCACGAGCTCATCTCTGGCGTGCCAGCAGGTCGTCGGCCTGCTTGGCCGCGTCGTCCAGGGCCTGCTGCGGCGTCTTCTTGCCGGTCAGCGCGGCCTGCAGTTCCACCGCGAGCAACGACATCACCTGCCGGGCGGCCGGGTTCGGCTCACCCGGATAGGCGTACTCGAGGGCGGCGGCGAACTTCTCCGCCTCGGCGTCCTTGGCCGGCACCTTCGCGTCGGTCCGCGGCGACAGGAAGCCGGACGCCGAGCCGAGGCTGACGACCTGCTGAGGGTCGATCATGAAGGAGAGGAACTTCTCCGCGCCGGCGAGGTTCTTCGACGCGGCGTTCACGCTGAGGCCACCGGGCAGCCCGAAGCCGACCTGCTTCTCGCCCTTCAACGGCAGCCCGATGATGACGTTGCCCGCGCCCCAGGTGGTGGCGACCGTCTTGGCGTCCGCGGGCGTGTTGGTGAAGCCCATCGCGACCTGCTGCTTGCCCAGCGGCTGGTCGGCGATCACGTTGCCGTTGGTCAGCGCGGCCTTCGGGATCGCGCCCTCGGAGTACAGGCTGGTCAGGAAGGTCAGTGCCTCGACGCCGGGGGCCTGGTTGAAGGCCGCCTTCTTGCCGTCCTCGCTGAAGACCCGGCCGCCGGCCTGCCAGAGCAGCGGGTAGAAGTTCAGGTTCAGGGTCGCGGTCGGCGAGGCCGAGTAGTCGAGGGTCGCGACACCGGCCGCCTTCAGCTTCGGCGCGGCGGCCTTGATCTCGTCCCAGGTCTGCGGCGGCGTCGTGATGCCGGCCTGGTCGAGCAGCTTTTTGTTGTACATCGTCGTGGTGACGGTGTGATAGATCGGCGCGGCGTAAGCCTTGCCGTCGACGGTCAGCGCCTTGACCGCGCCCGGCAGGAACTTGTCCTTGGCCGGCTCGACCACCTTGTCGACCGGGGCAAGCGACCCGTTCCGCACGTACTGCGGGACCTGGTCGGGGTTCAGCAGCACCACGTCCGGGCCCTTGCCGCCGGAGAACGCGGTGGCCAGCTTCTCGTCCCGGTTCAGCCAGGGCTGCAGCTCGATCTTGAGGTCCGTGCCGGCGTTGGCCGCCTCGAAGTCCTTCTCGATCTGGCCCCAGTACGCGGTACCGGCCTTGTCGTCGGCGATCACCGGATAGATCCAGGCGGTGACGGTGCCGGCGGAGGACGACGACGGCTCGTCGGAGCCGCCGCAGGCGGTGAGTGAGGCGGCCACGGCGAACGCCGCGAACGGCGCGAGGATACGGCTGGCGGTGGTTTTCATCGGACCCCTTCTAATAACGGTCCAGACCGAAACTACTGGGAAGGAATTTCCGCTGTCAATGAGTTAGGCCGACGGCGAAAAGGCGGGCGCCCGACGTCACCAGCAACTGGTTGCCATGGACGGCGAGCCGGCGGTTCGGGTGGACGAGGAACACCGGAGGAGTCTTCCGCTGCCACGGGTCGAGCCGGTAGATCCGATTGCCGTCGATCCCGGCGTACAGGGCGTCGCGGGTGGCGACGATGTCCCCGCCCGCCGTCGTGGTGCCCACGTCGAAGCGGCGCTTGAGGCGGCCGCGAAGAGTGTCGACGGCGAAGACCGTCTTGCCGGCCACGCCCCAGAGGAGGCCGTCGGGACCGATCGCGACCGAGCTGACCGTGCCGGCACCGGCGATCGGCGTCTCCCAGAGCTTGCGAGCCCGCCGGACGTCCCAGGCGAAGACGGTGCCCTCGGTCCGGGTGGGCGGAGTGGTGCTCAGGCCGCCGGTGATCGAGGTGCCGCCGTAGACGATGCCGCGGTCGGCGGCGAGGCCGAAGACGCTCTGGTCCTGCACGACGTTGCGGAAGGTCTGCGTGCTGCCGGTGGCGGGATCGTGGATCGCCAGTGCGCCGCCGAGCCGATCGCCCTCCGGGACGGTGCCGATGGCGATCTTGCCGTCCACCTCGACCAGGGCGCGGGCCCGCATCTGCAGGTCGGTCTTGAGGTTCACTCGCAGCTTCGGGTTGTCCGGCGTACCGGGTGGTCCGGGGGAGTACTCCGGGCTGCTCCACGGCTGGGCGGGATCGTAGGAGTAGACCCGCGCTTCGGGGTAGTTGCCGAGCCAGACCCGGCCGTCGGAGGCCTCCAGGATCGCCTCGGTCTGGGAGAACCGGTTGAAGGTCGCCGCCCCGGTGCTGGTGTCGACCAGCGAGACGCCGCCGTTCAGGAAGCCACCGGCGTACGCCGCGCGCTTGCCGCCGGCGATCGAGAGGATCTCGATCGGCTCCCGGCGGACGCCGGACTGGATGATCTCGGACTTGCCGGTCTGCGGGTTGTAGCGGAACAGTTCGCCTCGCCACAGCGTGCCGACAATGCTCTTGCCCGGGTAGTCGGGCAGGCCGAGCTCGGCCCAGCCGATCGCGCGGGTGTTCTGGATCCGGCCGGTGAAGGTGAGGCCGGTGCCGGTCAGCGCCTTCGTCGACGGGTCGTACCGCTTGAGTTCGCTCTGCTGGATCAGGTAGAGCTCGCCGTCGTCACCGGCCGGCGAGACGTCCAGGCCGTGCGTGGCCGGGATCTCGTCGACCCACGCGCGGGTGGCGAGGTCCCAGACGAAGGTCGGCCCCGGGTACGCCGTACTGAAGCGCGCGTAGAGCCGGCCGGCCCGCGCGTTGAGGTCGTAGACGGCGACGTTCCGGATGTCGGGGAAGCCTGGTGGGGTAGGGATCTCGGTCACCACGCCGGTGACCGGGTCGAGCTCGGCGAGGTGCGCGTCGGGGTTGGTGCCGGCGTAGACCTTGCCGTTCGCGTAGTCGATGCTCTTCAGGTACGGCTGGCCGGCGACGATCTGGCCGTAGTCGCGGATGGCGCCGGTGACGGCGTCGTACCGGAAGATCTTGCCGCCCGGGTAGGTGCCGCCGTAGATGTTGCCCTGCTCGTCGGAGGTCAGGCGCCAGATGAACCCTTCGGTGGCGATCGGGCGGCCGAGGTCCTCGACGGTGTTGCCGCTGTCCGGCCGCCAGCGGTAGAGGTGCCCGTTGTTGTAGGTGCCCACGTAGATCGTGCCGTCCGGGGTGGCCGTTACGGCGTACCCGGAGTCGGCGCCGGTGAGCGGGGCGGAGACCAGGCTCGCTCCGGTGGCCGGGTCGATCGCGTTCAGATACCCCGGTTTGCCCGTCGACACGTTCCAGATGGCGGCTTTGCCGGCGTCGGGGCCGGGGGCCACGGTGCCGCCGATCAGCAGGACGTCGGACAGCGGCATCCCCAGCGGCACCGCGACCGGCGGCTCGGGCGGAGGATGGCCTGCTTCGGCCGCGGAGAGGGGCGTCAGCAGCAGGAAGATCAGAGCCGTTGTCAGGAGAGCGCGCGCAGATCGCATGGAGCTGCCTCCAGGGCGGGAGTAATAACGGTCTTGTCCGAAAGTAGAACTGCCTCGGGAGGCCAGGTCAAGATCTCGGGACCACCGCCGGGTACGCCGGTGTGCGGGCGCTTTCGGGCTCAGCCGATAGCTGTCAGAGCGTCTTCACCGCGTCGGCCTCGCGGCCCTTCGGTCCGTCCACCACCTGGAACTCGACCTGCTGCCCGTCCTCGAGCGTCTTGTAGCCGTCGGTGACGATCTTGCTCCAGTGCACGAAGACGTCGTCCTGACCGTCGACGGCGAGGAAGCCGTAGCCCTTGTCGGCGTTGAACCACTTCACGGTGCCGCGCACCATCACAACTCCTGTTGACCTTCAACGGAGCCCACTCACCAGGCCCCTCGGGCGTCCGGTCACCGGTGAACCGGTTGACCGAGCGGTCAACAAGACTAGCTCAGTGACCCACCGGCCGGGTGTGAGACAACCGTCAGCCGCGGTGTGACGCGACCAGGCCGAGGATGCCGGCGGCGACCAGCAGCAGCGCCGCGGAGACGCCCAGATCGTCGGTCCGGACCACGCCGTGGTCGTTCAGGAACCAGATAGTGGCGCTCCCGGACAGGACGGTGCCGGCGATGACGCCCGGGACGTCCGGCTTGATCTTCCGCATCAGCGCACCACCTCGATGCTGCCCAGCTTGAGATGCAGGTCCAGGACGAGGGACTGCGGTCCGGGGGAACCGTTGGCGCCCAGGTCGGCCACGGACAGCTTCGCGGGATGCCCGCCGGAGGTCCGGTTGAACGCGTCCACCTGCCCGGTGTCGGCGGCCAGGCTACCGGTCACGTCGACGTCCGGCGGCAGCTTGACGACGACCTCGCCGACGCCGCCGTCGATGGTCACCTTGGCACCGGGAGCGAACTTCGCCTTGGTCAGGTCGAGCTTCACCGAGCCGGCGTCGAACTTGTACGTCGTGTTGGTCGGGTCGATCGTGTTGTTGGCGGTGGCCACGAAGTTCACCTCGGCGATGTCGCGGGGGACAGTCGGGAAGACCATGCTCGCCGCGGCGCCGGCCGCCAGCAGGATGCCGAGCGGCAGCAATCCGAGGGTCTTGCCCACGAAGCCCCCGAGCAGCATGCCCAGGCCGAGAGTGGCCAGTCCGATCACCAGCGTCAGCGTCAACTGTCCGCTCGTCAGCCAGGCGACGGCCAGGGCCAGGCCGGTCAGCAGGGTGATCATCGGCTTCACGCCGCGGTAGCCCTTGACCGGCGGTGCCGCGGGCGTCCGGGTGGCCGCGGTGGCGCGGGCCGGCGGCTCGTCGACGTACAGGCCCAGCGGGTCGTCCTCGGTCCAGACCGGGTTGGCCGGGTGGACCGGGGCGGACACGCGGTCCTGAGGGCGGCGCTGCTCGGCGGCCGGGCTGCTGGGAGCGCTCGGAGCGGGAACGCCGTACTGGGCGCCGGCGGGCGGCGTGCCGGTCCTGGTGAAGCCGGCGCTGCGCATGGCCCGGTCGACGGATCGCTGGGCGCTGTCCTGGGCCTGCTGGATGCTGGGGTGGCCCCACTGGCCGACCCCGAAGTGACCGCTGCCGCCCTGCTTGTGGCCCTTCCGGCGGAAGATCAGCCACAGCAGCCCGAGCACCACCAGTGGCGCGGGAACCAGCTTGCCGAAGTCGAAGGACGACATCACCGCGATGGCGCTGAACACGCAGACGCCGATCACCACCGGCCACAGCCACGGGTGGTCGGCCCGGACCCGGTCACCGAGCACGCCCTGGGCGGCAGAGCGGTCGCTGCCCTCGTCGGGCATCAGCACCCAGGCGGCCGGGTAGAAGATGAGGCCGGGGCCGCTCAGCACCAGGACCGCCATCACCACCCGGATGAGTACCGGGTCGACGTTCAGCGCCCGGCCGATCCCGCCGCAGACGCCGGCGAGCATCCGGTCGGACCGGCTGCGGCGCCAGCTCTGCACGTTCTTGAGCTGGTCGCGGTCGATTCCCCCGCTCGAGTTCTGGTCCATGCCATCGATACTGGCCCCTCCCGGGCCACGGCGACATCGGGGATCCCCCTTTGCCGACCCCGGGTCGCCGGTCGGCCCCACTCGGCTAGGGGTTCTCCCCGGGGCGACCCTGACCGCCGGTGGCGCAGGCTGAGGAGTCAGCCGGGGAGAAGCCTGCTGGTGCGGGGCCTGCCGGCATGTGACGATCGTGGTGATGACACAACCAGCTGCCACCGCGCCTCCGGGCGGGTCCCCGACGACCGGGGGTCCGGTCGGTGGTTCGTACGCCCAGGGACCGCAGTACGGCGCGCCGTACGGGGGGCCCGGTGCCCAGCCTCCGCCCGGGAACGAGCCGCCGCCGGTGCGGCGCGCGTACCGGCGTACCGACAGCCGGGTGCTGAGTGGGGTGGCGGGTGGTATCGCCGACCACCTGAACGTCTCCGACACCGTGGTACGGCTGTTCTTCATCGGTACGACGGTGTTCGGCGGCTTCGGCGTACTGATCTATGCGGCGCTGTGGTTCCTGATGCCGCTGGAGGTGCCTACCGGTCCCAACGCGCCGGGCCTGGCCGCGGCGGCCCGGGCCGGCATGCGGCCGGAGACACCGGTGCCACCGCTCGCCTCCGAGAAGAAGGAACGCCGCAAGGAGAAGAGCCGCGGTCAGCTGACCGCGCTCGCCGTGGTGGCCGTCGGCGTACTGCTGCTGCTCAACGTGGCCGGCCTCGGGGTGGCCGGCAAGATGTTCTGGCCGCTGGTGTTCGCCGGTACCGGTCTGGCGCTGATCTGGCGGCAGGCCGACGAGGGCCAGCGCAACGCATGGATCGGCAAGACCCCGACGCTCGGCGCGTTGTTCGGCAAGGGGGCCTGGAAGTCGGTCATCCGGGTGGTGGTCGGGCTGGTTCTGATCGGGACCGCGATCACCGTGTTCCTGGTGCAGAACGGCCGGCTCTCGATGGTCGGCGACGTCCTGGTCGCGCTGCTGCTCGCGGTGGTCGGCATCGGCGTCATCGCGGGACCGTGGGTGCACCGGCTCAGCCGCGACCTCAACAACGAGCGTGGTGAGCGGATCCGGTCGCAGGAGCGGGCCGACATGGCCGCGCACCTGCACGACTCGGTCCTGCAGACGTTGGCGCTGATCCAGAAGCAGGCGAGCGACCCGCGGGCCGTCGTACGGCTGGCCCGGGCGCAGGAGCGCGACCTGCGGTCCTGGCTGTACGACGAGGACGACAAGACCGACCAGACCCTGGCCGGGGCCACCAAGCGGGCTGCCGCCGAGGTGGAGGACTCCCACGGCGTACCGGTCGAGGTGGTGACCGTCGGCGACTGCGACCTGACCGAGGAACTGTCGGCGATGGTCCGGGCGGCGCGCGAGTCGATGGTGAACGCCGCGAAACACTCCGGAGCTGACAAGATCGACGTGTTCGTGGAGGTGGACGGGGACCGGGCCGAGATGTTCGTCCGGGACCGCGGCAACGGCTTCGACACCGACGGGGTACCGGAGGACCGGCTGGGGCTGCGGCACAGCGTGATGGGCAGGATGGAACGGCACGGCGGCCGCGCAACGGTGCGGTCGAACCCGGAGACAGGCACCGAAGTGCGACTGGAGATGGACAGATGACGCAGAGGCGAGTGGTGGTCATCGACGACCACGACATGTTCCGGTCAGGCGTGCGCAGCGAGATCGGCGCCTCGGTCGAGATCGTCGGCGAGGGCGCCGACGTGGAGTCGGCGGTGAAGGCGATCGTCGCGGCCGAACCGGACGTGGTGCTGCTCGACGTCCACCTGCCCGGCGGCGGTGGGATCGAGGTGATGAAGCAGGTGCACCAGCGGCACCCGGAGATCAAGTTCCTGGCGCTGTCGGTCTCCGACGCGGCCGAGGACGTGATCGGCGTGATCCGGGCCGGCGCCCGCGGCTACGTCACCAAGAACATCTCCGGGACCGAACTGGTCGACGCGATCGGCCGGGTTGCCGACGGCGACGCCGTCTTCTCGCCCCGGCTGGCCGGTTTCGTCCTGGACGCCTTCTCCGGCGCGATCGACATCGCCTCGGTCGACGAGGACCTGGACCGGCTCTCCCAGCGCGAACGCGAGGTACTCCGGCTGATCGCCCGCGGCTACGCGTACAAGGAAGTGGCCCGTGAGCTGTTCATCTCGGTGAAGACCGTCGAGACCCACGTCTCCTCGGTACTCCGCAAGCTCCAGCTCTCCAACCGCCACGAACTGACCCGCTGGGCCACCGACCGCCGCCTGGTCTGAGCTGCCGGATCCTCAGCGGGTGGTGGAGGTGTAGGGGAGCAGGGCCATCTCGCGGGCGTTCTTGATGGCTCGGGCGACCTGCTTCTGTTGCTGCACGGTCAGTCCGGTGACGCGGCGGGAGCGGATCTTGCCGCGGTCGGAGATGAACTTGCGGAGCAGGGCGGTGTCCAAGTAGTCGACGGACTCGACCTGGTGGAGCGGGTTCTGCTTCGGCTTGCGTCCGGTCGCCGGCTTCTCGCGTCGTGCCATCGGGACACCCCTTCTTGCTGTTGATAATCGTTTTCATTAGCATAGCCCCTGTTCAGCCGAGCAGAGGAGATGGGTCATGGCGGTACCGAAGCGCAAGATGTCGCGGTCGAACACCCGCAACCGGCGGGCGCAGTGGAAGGCGGCGGCGGTGGAGCTGGTGCCGATCACCGTGAACGGCAAGCAGCTGCGGGTACCGCGGCGGCTGGTCCGGGCCTACCAGCTCGGCCTGATCGAGTGACCTGATCGTTCCGCGCCGGTGGCGGGTTGTGGACAGGGCACAAAGTCGCCACCCCGGCAGGGACGCAGAGCCCTTTGTCCCTGTTATACCGTCGCTGTCATGGAGCGGAATCTCACCACCGAACAGCTGGGGCTCTTCGAGAAGGAGTTCGCGTCGAACCCGCAGTACCGGGTGATGCAGAACGCCGTCACGGAAACGCCGATCAGCAAGATCGCCCTGGATCGCCAGGTCGTCACCTCGATCGACCATTCCGTGTCGAACCTGCTGGACGACTGGAAAGTGACGAACCAGAAGAAGAGCGGCCGGTGCTGGCTGTTCGCCGGGCTGAACCTCTTCCGGGCCGGCGCCGCCGAGAAGCTCGGCGTGAAGGACTTCGAGTTCTCGCAGAACTACCTGCTGTTCTGGGACAAGTTCGAGCGGGCCAACTTCTTCCTCGAGGCGATGATCGAGACCGCCGGCCGCGACGTCGACGACCGGACGGTGGCGCACCTGCTGTCCGACCCGATCGGTGACGGCGGCCAGTGGAACATGTTCGTCGCGCTGGTCCGCAAGCACGGCCTGGTGCCGAAGTCGGCGATGCCCGAGACCGAGAGCTCCTCGGCGACCGCGCAACTGAACGACTCGCTGCGCAAGCTGCTGCGACAGGGCGCCCGTGACCTGCGCAAGCTGGCCGGCTCCGGCGAGGAGGCGCAGCGGGCGCACAAGCGCGAGCTGCTGACCACGATCCACCGGGTGCTGAGCATCCACCTCGGGACGCCGCCGCAGAAGTTCCTGTGGCAGTGGAAGGACAACGACAAGGGCTTCCACCGCGACGGCTGGACCACCCCGGCCGAGTTCGCGGCGGCGTACGTGACGTTGCCGGTCGAGGAGTACGTCTGCATCGTGCACGACCCGCGGGAGTCGAGCCCGGCCGGCAAGACCTTCACCGTCGACTACCTGGGCAACGTCATCGACGCGCCGCCGGTGGTCTACCTGAACGTCGAGATCGACCTGATGAAGCAGCTCACCCAGGACGCCATCGTCGGCGGTGAGCCAGTCTGGTTCGGCTGTGACGTCGGCAAGCAGATGTCGGCCGACCTCGGCTACTGGGACGCCGGTCTGTACGACTTCGGCGCGGTCTACGACACCGAGTTCAGCCTGGACAAGGCCGAGCGGCTGCTGCACCACGAGACGTTGATGACACACGCGATGCTGTTCACCGGTGTCGACCTGGTCGACGGCAAGCCGCGGCGCTGGCGGGTCGAGAACAGCTGGGGCGACGAGAAGGCCGACAACGGCTTCTGGACGATGAACGACTCGTGGTTCGCCGAGCACGTCTTCGAGATCGCGGTCCGCAAGTCGTCGCTGCCGGCCGAGCTGCAGGCGCGGTTCGACGAGGCTCCGATCGTGCTCCCGGCCTGGGACCCGATGGGCGCGCTCGCCGACTGACCGGATCTTCACCGACGGCCGGAGGACCCTTCGTGGGTACTCCGGCCGTCGGTCGTTTCAGCCCAGCGCCGCGCGGATCAGCGCGGTCGTCTCGTCGGGTCGTTCGAGCGACGGCAGGTGGCCGGCCCAGGGCAGCTCGGTGTGCTCCACTGCGGGCAGGATGTTGCTCAGATGTTCTGCGCAGGCAGCGAAGAACCGTAGTTCGTGGGCACCGGTGAAGAGCTTGACCGGCGCCGTGATCCCGCCGACCTCCCATTCGTCGTTGTCGACGTCGCCAGCGGCCAGTTGGACCTCGAACGCGTGCTTCTGCATCACCCGCACCAGCTCGCGCGCCTCGTCGTCGGCCTCCGGCCCGAGCGAGGTCCGCACGTTGAGCTCGGTGGCCCCGTCGAGGTCACCGGCCTCCAGCAGCCGGTCCTCCTCGGCCGCGAAGTCCCGGAAATCATCGGTCGGTACGACGTCGTCAGCAGGCGGCGACAGCAGCACCAACCGGCTGAACCGCTCCGGCTGCCGGCTCGCCGCCTGCAACGCCACATAGCCCCCGTACGACGCCCCGACCACCTTCGTCTCCTCGACCCCCAGCTCGTCGAGCAGCCCCAGCACGTCGCCGGCATCGGCGTACTTCGCCCCGGCCTCCAACGGCGTCCGGCCGAACCCGCGCAGATCCAGCGTGATCACCCGATGATCGGTCCGCAGATCCTCCACCTGCCGGGCCCACATCCGCGAATCACAAACCCCCGCGTGCACCAACAAAACCGCCGGCCCGTCACCGGTCACCTGATAAGAAAGAGTCACCCCCGCACCTTCCCGCCTCACGCCCGCAACAGCAAATGCTTTAGCCGTCGCAGTCGCGGTCAGGTGGTGACGACGGTGAAGGCTTCGGCGTAGTGGTTCTCGGGGTAGCCGGCCGTGGTGGCGAGTTGACGGAACAGGCTGTGCAGGCGGGTGGTCAGGGCTTCGGGGTTCGCGTGCTGGCTGGTGTGGGCCAGTACGGCGGCGAGCTTCCGGTCGATCGTCTCGGTGATGTCGACGTAGTGGTTGGCCTCCGGGTGGGCGATCAGCCAGAGCTCGTTGACGGTCCAGGCCGCTTCGGTCAGTTCGGGGTACGCGAAGGGGTTGCCCGCGGCCGGGAAGAAGGCGCGGACGGTGGCCTCGCCGGCGGCCAGGTGGTCGGGGTGGGAGGCCGGCAGGCGGGACCAGTTCCGCTCGGGTGACTGGCAGACCAGGCGCTGTGGCCGGACCTGGCGGATCACCCGGGAGATGTCGCGGACGACGTCCTGGGTGGGCTCGAGACAGCCGTCCTCGTAGCCCAGGAAGTGCAGGTCGTGGACGCCGACCTCCTTGGCCGCGATCGTCTGCTCCGCCCGGCGCACGGCGGGCATCGAGGCCCGGTCGCGATCGGGCTCGAACCCGCCGGCCTGGCCGTCGGTCACCAGGCAGTAGCTGACCTCGATCCCCGCCCGGGTCCACAGCGCGATGGTGCCCGCGGCGCCGAAGTCGACGTCGTCCGGGTGCGCGGACACCACCAGAATGCGCTCGATCTCGGAGTCGGGACGGGGCTTCGCGGCAGGAACGGTCACACCGGCGACCTTAGTCTCAGGCGCTCAGCGCGGGTGCGGCCGGGAAGGTCGCGACCGCGGTCCGATGCTGGATCACCTCGTCGGCGACGCCGTAGTCGCAGGCGGCCTGCGCGGTCAGGACGTGGTCGCGGTCGGTGTCGTGGCGGAGGCGCTCGATCGACTGCCCGGTGTGGGCGGCCAGGATCGCCTCCTGCTGACCGCGGACCCGGACCAGCTCGTCGGCCTGCAGGATCAGGTCGGGGATGGTGCCCTGACCGCGAGCGGCCGGCTGGTGCAGCACGACCCGGGTGTGCGGCAGGACGGCCCGCCGGCCGGGGGCACCGGCAGCCAGCAGTACTGCGCCCGCGGCGATCGCCTGGCCGACGCAGACGGTCGCGATCGGGCTGCGGACGAACTGCATCGTGTCGTAGATCGCCAGCATGGCGGTCGGATCGCCGCCGTCGCAGTTGATGTAGAGGTTGATCTCCTGGTCGGGCGCGGACGCCTCCAGGTGCAGCAGCTGGGCGATCAGGGCGTTCGCGACGCCGGCGTCGATCGCCGTCCCGAGGTAGATGATGCGTTCGGTCAGCAGGTGCGAGTACACGTCCATGATCCGCTCGCCGCGCGGGTGCGGGCTGATCACGTTCGGAATCATGTAGCTGTTGCTCATCGGGGTGCTCCTGACTGTGCGGGCTGCCGGGGCATCACCTGGTCGAACGTCTCGACGATGTGGTCGACGAAGCCGTAGGTGCGGGCCTCCTCGGCGGTGTACCAGCGGTCGTGCAGCGAGTCGTCGAAGACGGTCTCGATCGGCTGCCCGGTGTCCTCGGCGATCAGGGCGAGCACGGTGTCGCGGATGTGCCGCAGGTCGTTCGCCTGGATCTCGATCTCCACCGCCGATCCGCCGATCCCGGCCGACCCCTGGTGCATCAGGACCCGCGCGTGCCGGAGCGCGAAGCGCTTGCCCGGCGTACCGGCGGAGAGCAGGAACTGGCCCGCGCTGCAGGCCAGTCCGAGCGCCAGCGTCGAGACGTCACACGGCACCAGCCGGATGACGTCCCGGATCGCCAGCATGGAAGGCACGGACCCGCCGATCGAGTGGATCCACAACGAGATGTCGGTCGACGGGTCCTCGGCCGCGAGGGTGAGGAGCTGGGTGGTGAGCAGAGTGCCGTTGTCGTCGGTCAGCTGGCCGTCCAGTACGACGATCCGCTGCCGGAACAACGCCTGCCGCGTCTGCTCGTTGAACATGGGAGGTTTCGTGTCATCCGCCATGCGTCCACTGTGGGCGCATGGCGGACGGCGAACCCAGCTTTTCTGCTGGCAGCAGGTCTGCTCTCAGCCGATCGGGGTCAGAGCAGCTTGTAGTAGAGGTTCGCGTAGCGGTTGGCGCCACCACCCTTGGGCCGGGACGCGAAGCCGAAGAACAGGGCCAGCTCGCCGGAGTCCATCCGGTGGATCGCCATCCCCTCGGGCTCGCGGTAGGTCAGCGAAGCGCCGGCCCTGGTGACGGCGGGCCCACGGGTGAACTCGCCGGTGTTCAGGTCGACGGTCCGGATGGTGGAGTTGATGTTGTCCGGGTTGGTCTGGCCGTCGCCGTAGAAGAGGTACGCGTACTGCCCGTAGAACGTGTAGCCCTGGAAGGTGCGGCCGTAGCTCGGCTGCTTCACCCGGACCAGCCGGTCGGCACTCTTGCCCTCGCGCGCCTTGCTGAGCGGCCAGACGCTCAGGTAGAAACTGCCGTTCTCCTTTCTGCGGACCATCAGGCGCTTGTTGACCGGGTCGACCGCCGCGGTGATCGTGTCGCTGCCCCGGAAGAACTTCGCGGAGTCGGCGATCGAGGTCCGGACGATGTTCTTGAACTGCACCCGGGCCAGCGCCGTACCGCGGCCCTCGCCGTCGTTGCGGTCGGTGTCGCACTCGACCCAGATGTAGGTGACGTCGCCGACCGGTTCGGCGGCGATCGAGACGCCGTGGCCGGCCTTCTTGATCGTCATCGAACCGAGCACGGTGCCGCCGGCCGACACCTGGTTGATCACCAGGTCCGAGCCGGACCCGCCGTTCTCGGCCTGGACCACGAACAGCCGCCGGTTGACGTCGTCGAAGGTCAGGCCCTGCATCGAGTGGTGCGTCTCGGCCAGGATCTTCGGCCCGAACAGGTGGTGCGGAGTGGCGCCGAGATCGAACTCCGGCGACGCGGGCAGGGCGGCGTTCGCAGTACCGGCAGCCAGTACTCCGCTGCCGAGCGCCCCCGCTCCCACCGCGGCGCCGGCCCGGAACACTCCTCGGCGACTAAGACGAATCTGACTCAGCGGATCCATGGAAACTCCTCAACAGGTGGGCGGACTTTCACGTCGGTGCCCCACTGTGACCACCCGCTCGCTGAAACGGTTCCCACTCCATAACAGCTTTGTCGGTCCCTGTGTCTAAGGTGGTGGGCGATGACGACGCTCTTTTCTCCAGACGAACTGCCGGTGCCGCTCGAGGCGCCGAAGCAGAACCGGGCCGACCCGGCGGCGCTGCTCGAGGGACTGAACCCGCAGCAGCGCGCTGCCGTCGTGCACGCGGGCAAGCCGCTGCTGGTGGTGGCCGGTGCCGGTTCGGGCAAGACACGGGTGCTGACCCGGCGGATCGCGTACCTGCTGGCGGCGCGGGACGCGCACCCGGGCTCGATCCTGGCGATCACCTTCACCAACAAGGCGGCCGCCGAGATGCGCGAGCGGGTCGTCGACCTGGTCGGGCCGCGGGCGAAGCTGATGTGGGTCTCGACCTTCCACTCCTCCTGCGTGCGGATCCTGCGCCGCGACATCAAGCGGTTCGGGATCAGCTCGACGTTCTCGATCTACGACAGCACCGACTCACGCCGGCTGATGACGCTGGTCTGCCGCGAGCTCGACCTGGACGTCAAGCAGTACAACCCGCGCGCGGTGCTGAACTGGATCAGCGCCCAGAAGAACGAGCTGGTCGACCACGAGTCGGCCGGCTCCCGGGCGGAGAACCACCTGGAGGAGAAGTACGCCGAGTGCTACCGGATCTACCAGGAGCGGCTGGCCCAGGCCAACGCGCTGGACTTCGACGACCTGCTGATGACCACGGTCAACCTGCTGCAGGCCTTTCCGGAGGTCCGGGAGTACTACCGGCGCAGGTTCCGCCACGTGCTCGTCGACGAGTACCAGGACACCAACCACGCGCAGTACACGCTGATCCGGGAGCTCTGCGCCCAGCTCGAGCCGGGGCCGAACGACGGCCCGATCAGTCCGCCGGCCGAGCTGATGGTGGTCGGTGACTCCGACCAGTCGATCTACGCCTTCCGGGGCGCGACGATCCGCAACATCCTCGCCTTCGAGGAGGACTTCGCCGGCGCCGACACGATCCTGCTGGAGCAGAACTACCGCTCCACCCAGACCATCCTGACCGCGGCCAACGCGGTGATCAGCCGCAACGAGGGCCGGATGGCGAAGAACCTGTGGTCCGACTCGGGCCAGGGGGAGCAGATCGCCGTCTACGTCGCGGACAACGAGCACGACGAGGCGCAGTTCGTCGCCGACGAGATCGACCGGCTGACCGACGCCGACGGCGTCAAGCCGTCCGATGTCGCGGTCTTCTACCGGACCAACGCGCAGTCGCGGGTGTTCGAGGAGGTCTTCATCCGCACCGGCCATCCGTACAAGGTGGTCGGCGGCGTCCGGTTCTACGAGCGCAAGGAGGTCCGCGACGCCCTCGCCTACCTGCGGGTGCTGACGAACCCCGAGGACACCGTCTCGCTGCGCCGGATCCTCAACGTGCCCAAGCGCGGGATCGGCGAGCGTGCCGAGGCGGCGATCGAGGCCCTCGCGCTGCGCGACCGGATCACCTTCGCCGCGGCGCTGCGCCGGGCCGACGAGGCCCCGGCGATGGCGACCCGGTCGGCGAAGGCGGTCCAGGGCTTCGTCGACATCCTGGACGAGCTGACCGCGATGGTCGACTCCGGCGCCCCGCCGGACGACATCCTCGACGTCGCCCTGCACCGCTCGGGGTACTACGAGGAGCTGCAGAAGTCCCCGGACCCGCAGGACGAGACCAGGGTGGAGAACCTGGACGAGTTCATCGCGGTCGCCCGCGAGTTCGTCGAGGAGCGGACGGCGGCCTCCGAGCCGGCCGACCTGCAGGCGTTCCTGGAGCGGGTCGCGCTGGTCGCCGACGCCGACCAGATCCCCGACGCCGCCGACGACGGTGGCGTGGTCACGCTGATGACGCTGCACACCGCCAAGGGGCTGGAGTTCCCGGTCGTCTTCCTGACCGGGATGGAGGACGGCATCTTCCCGCACTCGCGGTCGCTCAACGACGTCAAGGAGCTGGAGGAGGAGCGGCGGCTCGCGTACGTCGGGATCACCCGTGCCCGGCAGCGGCTGGCGATCTCGCGGGCCGCGGTGCGCAGCGCGTTCGGTGCCCCGCAGCACAACCCGCCGTCCAGATTCCTGGAGGAGATCCCCGCCGAGCTGCTCGACTGGCGCCGCGACGAGTCCGCGATCACCCGCTGGTCCGGCACCGGCACGTCGTCCGGTGGGAGTGGCGGCGGTGCCGGCACCCGCTGGGAGACCAACCGCCGTTCGGCCGCCTCCGACAAGCCGGTCATCAGTCTCACGCCGGGGGAGCGGGTCGTGCACGACACCTTCGGCATGGGCACCGTCGTGGTGGTTCGCGGCGAGGGCCAGCAGGCCCAGGCGGACATCGACTTCGGCTCCCAGGGAGTCAAGCGTTTGCTGCTGCGCTACGCCCCGGTGGAGAAGATCTAGAACCGCAAGGTGCCGAATCCGGCGCGGGCTGCGACAATCGATGTTTCGGCCCTCCCGGACGAAGGTCCAGCCCATGCCCAAGGCAGCAGACAGCAGCAACCGCCGGATCATCCTGGCGGGGGCCAACCCTGGGCTGCGGCTGTTCGACCAGGACGGAAAGGTCACCGCGTTCGCGTCGATCTGGATGGTCGACTGGTCGATCTGCGGTGCCGGAACGGCGGTCGTGCTCTGGTTCGACGGCATCGTCCGGGTGGTCTCCGAGGACGTCGACCTGGCCTCCTGGCTGGAGCGGTACTTCGTGCGCTCGTTCCTCGAGGTGCAGGGACTGGCCTGGCACGAGCCGGCCGTCGAGCGTGACCTGGTCCAGGTCTCGATGAACCTCGCCGACGGGCTGAGCGTCAAGGCCGCGGACATCCAGATCGAGATGAGCGGCGTGCTCGACCGGCGGCTGTTCGCCACCGACAACTTCCAGCTCGCCGAGGGCCCGCACAGCCTCAGCCTGGTGATCGCTCCGGTCCGCACGGCCACCGTCTCGATCGGCGGTGCCTCGGTGCCCGGGTTCGTGCAGGTCGACGGCTCGGCGGAGCGTCCCGGCTCCTCGGCCTTCCTTACTACGGCAGAGGTCTGGCGCCGCTAGTGCCGGTGGCCCACCAGTTGTCCATCCGGAGCACAGGCGTTGCCGCGGCGCCCTGGTTCGCCACGCGGTCGGCGTGGAAGAGACAGCCAGCGATACCGGCGGCTCCCTGCATCCATCCGACGCCGGGTGGGAGGAGCGGATCCTCGTTGCGGTGCTCGATGAACTGCCAATAGGCGTGGCTGCCGTCGTGGGTCGCTCGCTCGACCAGGGTGTCGGCCAGGCCGAGCGCGAAGTCGAGATTCACCTGGTCACCGGTGGAGTGCCAGTAGTCCAGGAGCACGTCGGCGACTCCCGCCGTACCGCAGCAGCGGCCGTCGTTGTCCCAGAAGCCCGGGTGGAGTCGCGCGGGCAGACCGGAGGTCCGGACGCTGTGGGAGCAGCGGCGTCGCCAGGTCAGCGGCGACTCACCGGCGACCTGCTCCACACCGGCGTGCTGCAGCGCGGCGAAGAGCAGCGACGTACCGGCTGGGCCGTGGCACCAGTTGTAGGTGACGGGATCGTGGTCGGACTCTTCCTTGATCGGCACCAGCCGGGGAACCACCAGACCGTGGTCCTCACTGACATTGAGGGTCACCAGGTGCTCGGCGCCGCTGCGGGCGGCCGCGGTCAGCTCGGGCTGCCCGAGCTCGGTGCCGGCGATCGCCAGCGTCGCGGCGATCCCTGCCAGTCCGTGGGACAGGTTCGGCATCGACGACTTCGGCTCAGGCAGGAAGCGGTTGGGGATGAACGGCCAGTCGAGTCCAGTGGGCAGTGACTGCGACTCAGACAGCAGCAGAGCCGCCGCTCGCTCCGCCAGCTCAGTGGCGCCAGGGGTGTCGCTCCGACGAGCCCAGAGGGCACCCAGAAGCACGCCAGCGGTACCGAGAGTCAGGTCGTTGGCTCGCGCACCTGGCAGATACCCCGGCGGTACTGCGAACGCCTGCGGCCACCCGTCCGGCTCCGCCAACTCGAGCAGGCGCCCGATGGCCGCCGCGGAGCCCGGAAGCTCCAGCGATGTCAGTACGCCGATGGCGCTGACCAGTCCGTCGAAGAAGGAGCAGTCGATGCTCGTGGCGATGCCGGCCCGCACGCGTTCGGCGATCCCGTCCGCCAGCGTCTGTTCCTCGGCAGTCCACGGCCGGCTGAGCTTGATCTCGGCGAGCACGTACGCCAGCCCGCCGATCCCGCTGTACATACCGTCGCGGTACTCCACCTGCTCGACGGTCGCCGGCTGACCGAGCGAATCCGGGATCCACGGTCCGTCGTCCCACCGGACCTGATCCAGCACCCAGCGCCAGCCGGCCTCGGCCACTTCGGCGTACGGGCCCATCACCGGGCGACCGCGTTGCGCAGCCGGATCCCGCTGAACTCCAGCGTGCTGGCGGTCACCGCGTCCCAGAACTCGTGCAGGCGTGGCAGCACGCGCAACTGGATCCCGGCCTCGGCGTGCAGCTCGAACAGGTCTCCTACGCGCTCGGGCGGTCCCAGCGGCTCGACCACGGTCGTCGCCACGAAAGCAGCGTCGGCCTGTTCGAACGGCTCGGCAGGCAAGCGGTAGGCATAGAGCTCGACGGTACGGACGGTTTCGAGCCAGCCGTACTCGATCGCGTGCACTCGTGTTCCGCAGCCGTCGCCGATGATCCGGGACAGATCTGTCGCAGTGGTGCCGGGGCCCTCCCACGCCATCGCGCGGGGGCACTGCCGGGGGAACCAGTAGTCCGGCGCACGATCGTGGCCGACGGCCCAGACGTACGGCGTGGTCTTCGCCGACGTGGGAGCCAGTTGGGGCCGGAAGATCCGGATCGCCGGGTCTTCGGAGAAATGCAGTACCTCACCAGGCCGCGGACGCATGCGCGGCAGCCTAGTACCGCGGAACAGCAGTGAGCCAAGCCTTATCCGGAAGGCTGGGACCGGCGCTGAGGATCAGGGGTTGAGACCGCAGTGGTTGCGCAGCCAGGAGATCGGGTTGATCGGGCTGCCGCCACCGGGACGGACCTCGAAGTGCAGGTGCGGTCCGGTGGTGTTGCCGGTCATGCCGACCGCGCCGACCTGGTCACCGGCGTACACGGTCTCGCCGACCGAGACGGTGAACTTCGACATGTGGTTGTACCAGGTCTCGGTGCCGTCCTCGTGCCGGACCCGGACCTGACGGCCGTAGGAGCCGGCGAACTCGGCGCCGACGACCTCGCCCTTCATCACACTGCGGATCGGCGTCCCCATCGGGGCGGCGAAGTCGGTGCCGGTGTGGTCCCGGGCCCAGCGACCGCCGGCCTGACCGAAGCCGGCCGTGATGTGGTAGCCGGAGATCATCATCTCGCAGCGGGTGGCCGACTCGCGGGCGTTCTTCTGGGCCTGCTCGATCTTGGCCTTGGCGCTGGCCAGGGCGACCGCGCGCTTGTTCGTCAGGGCCCGGGTGGCGTCGAGCTTGGCCGCCCGCTTCTTCGCGGTCTGGTCGGCCGCGGCCTGCTTCTTGGTCAGGTCCGCGCCGGTCAGCTCGACCCGCGAGGAGTCCCTGGTGGCGAGGTTGCGGCGCTCGATCCGCGCCGTCGTGAGTTCGGACAGTTGCCCGTTGCCGAGGCTGAGGGCAGCGATGTTGACCGCCGAGTTCGCCTGCGTCGGGGACGCGAGCGAGCTGTGGCTGAAGCCGACTGCTCCTGCTGCTGCCGCGAGTGCCGCGGTCAGTCCAACTACCTGCGTACTGCTGGGGGTATTACGCCTGGCAACACGATGCTTGGCACTGTGACGTCCTACGCCGGTCTTGCGCGCAGCGTTGCCTGGCGTGACGCGGCTGGCCGCGGCACGGTGCTGGGACACAACGTGGCCTTTCGGTCACAGGGGAGGGGGCAGGGGTGGGGCTAACTGTTCGTCCACTCACTCCCGGGTTATCCCCCGGGGGCTCATGCACCATAACGGAACCGCAACGAGCCGACAAACCCATCCGGCACTTTTGGTGCCCCACCTTCACGAAACTTTTGCATGCGCCGCTGCACGTGCATCGGCCTGAGCGCTCAGTTGGTTGTCATGTCAGGAAGAACTTTCACGCAACTGTGTCCTGCTCGTCGAGGTGCGAGAGCACCCCGGTGATCTGGTGGACGACCTCGCCGTGGAACGGCAGCGACAGGTGTCCCACGCCGTCGACCCGGACGTTCTGCGCGATCAGGTCCGGGTGCTTGATCCGGGCCCGGCGCTGCGGAACGATCAGCTGGTCGACGTCGCTGTAGAACGCGACGAACCTGGTCCGGCAGCCGGGGGCGGGCTCTGCCAGCTCCTCCATCAGGTCGCTGTCGGGCCGCAGTTGCTTCACCAGCGGCCACGGCAGCAGCCGCGCGGCGACGGTGCCCTGGTGAGGGGTGCCGAGCGTGACGCAGGTGTGCACGTACTCGTCGCCGCCCAGCCGTTGGACGTAGTACCGCGCGATCAGGCCGCCCAGGCTGTGGCCGACGATGTGGATCCGGTCCGAGCCGGACTCCTCGCAGAGCCGCTCGATCTCGGCGCCCATCCGCTCCGCCGTACTGCGGACGTCGAGCGTCAGGGGTGAGTAGGAGAAGGTCTCCAGCTGGGTGAAGCCGCGGCGGAGCAACTGGCGCCGCATCAGGGCGAACACGGTGTGGTTGTCGATGATGCCGTGCGCGAGCAGGATCGGCGTCCCGGCGGCGCGGACGTCACCGACCAGCAGGCTGCGCTGGGCCGGGGTCAGGCCGCTCAGGGTGAGGCGCTCGGCGCGGGAGCCGGCGCCGCCGACCAGGCCGAGCGGATACATCGCCAGATGGGTGGTGAGCCAGCCCAGCTCGACGGCCGCGCTCTGCAGGCCTCGTGGTGACAGCGCCGAGCGGGCGCCGTACTTGAGTCCTTCCAGAGCTTCCCGGATTCCGTCGGCGCTCATCGCGTCTCCTCACTCTTTTCTCACGGTAACCGGTTCCCTCTTCGGGTGGCCGTGAACACACTGCTCCGTGTCCGATCCGTGAGGTAACTTCTGCATATGTCTGCCACTAGCCCTCTGCGAGTTGTTGTTGCCAAGCCGGGACTGGACGGCCACGACCGGGGCGCGAAGGTGGTCGCCCGGGCGCTGCGCGACGCCGGGATGGAGGTCATCTACACCGGCCTGCACCAGAGCCCGGAGCAGATCGTCGAGACCGCGATCGCCGAGGACGCCGACGCGATCGGCCTGTCGGTGCTGTCCGGCGCGCACATGACGCTGTTCAGGAAGGTGCGCGAGCTGCTGACCGAGCGCGACGCGGACGACATCGTGGTCTTCGGCGGCGGCATCATCCCCGAGGCCGACCTGCAGCCGCTGGCCGAGCTCGGCGTGCACAAGATCTTCACGCCGGGAGCGACCACGACCGAGATCGTCGAGTGGGTCCGCGGGCATGTCGGCGACGCCTCCGCGGCCTCCTGACCACTCTCCGCAGCCGATCCGGCACCGGAATGCTTGTTACTAATCGGTAATACCGAATCGTTAAGAAACACCTGGTTGTGCCCGGTGGGGAATCGCGGTCGCATACAGCCATGCGCATGTCCGTTCATGACGCTGGGTTCGGCAACGTGTGTGGCTCAGGACACATCGGCCCCGATCTCGGTTAGTGTCCGGAGAGGCCGGCTCGCAGCGTGGTGGGGGCAAACGGCCGGCCTGCGCAGGACCAAGTGACGTCCCATCGGGAGAGGGCAGGTACACGATGAGGTTTGAACGATCACACACGCGTAAAGCGGTCGCCCTGGCCGTGGCCGGCAGCTTGACGCTGCTCGCCTCCGCGTGTGGCGGAGACGACGGCAGCGAAGGCAGCACGGGCGGGGGTGGAGGAACGGCACTCGAGGGCCGTGGCCCGATCACGTTTGCCACCGGCAAGGACACCTCCGGCAACCTGACCAACCAGGTCGCGGCCTGGAACGCGGCCCACCCGGACGAGAAGGTCGAGGTCAAGGAGCTTCCGGAGTCCGCCGACCAGCAGCGTCAGCAGATGGTGCAGAACGCCCAGGCGAAGTCCGATGCCTTCAGCGTGCTGAACCTGGACGTGGTCTGGACCGCGGAGTTCGCGGCCAACCGCTGGGTGCAGGAGCTGCCGGAAGACCAATTCCCGGATCTGGGCAAGTTGATCCCGGCAACCGTTGACACCGGCAAGTACCGCGACAAGCTGTACGCCGTACCGGTCACCTCCGACGGCGGGCTGCTCTACTACCGCACCGACCTGCTGAAGGCGGCCGGCGTCGAGGCGCCGAAGACGTGGGACGAGATGAAGGCGGCCTGCGCCAAGATCAAGGCCACCCCGGCGGGCAAGGGACTGGACTGCTACGCGGGTCAGTTCGAGAAGTACGAAGGCCTGACGGTGAACTTCTCCGAGGCGGTCAACTCCGCCGGTGGCGTCGTCGTCGGCGAGGACGGCAAGCCGAACGTCGACTCCCCGGAGGCGCTGGCCGGCCTGCAGTTCCTGGTCGACGGCATGAAGGGCGGCGAGTTCCCGAAGGCGTCGATCACCTACAAGGAAGAAGAAGGCCGGCGGGCCTTCCAGGAGGGCAAGCTGATCTTCCACCGCAACTGGCCCTACGTCTTCGCGCTGGCCGGCAAGACCGACGGCTCGTCGAAGATCGCCGGCAAGTTCGGTGTCGCTCCGCTGCCGGGTAAGGCCGAGGGCGGCGTCTCGACGCTGGGTGGCCACAACTACGGCATCAGCAGCTTCGCCAAGAACAAGGCCACCGCGGCCGACTTCATCAAGTTCATGTCCAGCGAGGAGCGCCAGAAGGCGAACGTCGAGAAGACCTCGCAGGCGCCGACCTGGGCCTCGCTGTACGAGGACCCGGCACTGAACAAGCAGTTCCCGTACCTCGCGCCGCTGAAGGCGTCGATCGAGTCCGCGAAGTCGCGGCCGAAGGTGGTCAAGTACGGCGACGTCACCGTCGCCATCCAGGAAGCCGCCTACGGCGCGCTGACCGGCACGACACCGCCCAAGGAAGCGCTCACCGCTCTGCAGACCAAGCTGAGCACGCTCATCACTCAATGATCGAACGGCGGGGCCGGTACGCAGCGAGCCTGCTGGGTACCGGCCCCGACCCGTCCCTGCCCGCCGAACGGGCAGAGAGAAGGAGGCAGAGGTGAGCAGTGCATCCGTGCCGGTTCCCGCGGGTTCCGGCAAGCCCAAGCGGCAGACCAGCTTCAACGAGGGCACCGGGAAACTGGCGGCGATTCTGCTGTCGCCGACCCTGATCGTGCTGGCGCTGGTGGTCGTCTACCCGATCATCTCGGCGTTGCGGGAGTCCCTCTACACCAGCGGCCAGAAGTTCGACGCCGACGGCTTCGTGATCGAGGGCTCCACCTTCGTCGGACTGGAGAACTACACCGCGATCTTCTCCGGCGAGACCGGCGATCGCTTCTGGAACGCGTTCTACAACACCACGTTCTTCACCATCACCTGTGTCGCGCTGGAGACGGTGCTGGGAGTGGCGATGGCCCTGGTGATGCACAAGGCGTTCAAGGGCCGCGGCCTGGTCCGGGCCAGCATCCTGGTGCCGTGGGCCATCCCGACCGTGGTCTCGGCCCTGCTGTGGAAGTGGATCTTCCAGGCCGACGGCGCGGCCAACGCGTTGCTCGGCCAGCAGATCCTGTGGTCCACGGAGGGCTGGCAGTCGGTCCTGTCGGTCATCGTGGCGGATACCTGGAAGACGGCACCGTTCATCGGGCTGCTGGTGCTGGCGGGCCTGCAGACGATCCCCGGCGACGTGTACGAGGCCGCGAAGGTGGACGGCGCGACCCCGTGGCAGACGTTCACCCGGATCACGTTGCCGCTGGTCAAGCCGGCCCTGCTGGTCGCCGTCCTGTTCCGCATTCTCGACACGCTGCGGATCTTCGACCTGCCGTACGTTCTGGTCGGACCGAACAAGACCTCGGTCGAGACGCTGTCGATGCTGGCCTACGACGAGGCGTCGAACACCAGGTACGGACCGGCGGCGGCGTACGCGACGATCCTGTTCCTGTACGTCGCTCTGGTGGCCTACGTGTTCGTGCGACTGCTCGGCGCCGATGTGCTCGGTGACGCCGTGCAGAAGAAGAAGTCCAACGGCAAGCGCCGCAAGAATCGGGACAGTGCGCCTCCCGGTGCGACGACGATCGGGATCGCCGGTTCCGCCGGTGGGTCAGGGAGTGGTGTCGGATGAGCACTGCAGTGAAGACCGACGTGCCGGAGAAGATCGACCTCAAGGCGGCCGAGGCCAGCCCGTGGCGCAAGTACCTGCCACTGCTGGGTGTGGGGATCATCGTCCTGTACTGCCTGGCGCCGTTCTACTGGATGATCGTGTCGGCGTTCCGCCGGCCGCTCGACCAGTTCGACAACGGGCTGCTGCCGTCGCCGTGGTCGCTGGACAACCTGCAGGCCGTGTTCGGGCCGGGCGTCGGCTTCGGCCGGGCCCTGCTGAACAGCCTGATCGTGGCCGGGGTGACGACGATCCTGACCCTGATCGTGGGGCTGGTCGCCGCCTACACGCTGGCCCGGCTGGAGTTCCGGTTCAAGAACGTCGTGCTGGCGATCATCATCACCACCTCGATGTTCCCCGGCATCTCGCTGGTGATCCCGCTGCTCAAGCTGTTCATCGACATCAAGTGGATCAACACCTACCAGGCGATGATCGTGCCCAGCCTGTCGTTCGCGCTGCCGCTGGCGGTGTGGACGCTGACCACGTTCTTCCGGCAGATGCCGCGGGAACTGGAGCAGGCGGCGATGGTGGACGGCTGTACGCCGGCCCAGGCGTTCCGCAAGATCATCCTGCCGCTGGCCGCGCCCGGTGTGTTCACCACGGCGATCATCACCTTCATCGCGGCCTGGAACGAGTTCCTGATCGCGCTGAGCATGGTGAACAAGAAGGAGGTGCAGACGGCGAACGTGGCGATCTCCAAGTTCACCGGCATCTCCGGCTTCGACCAGCCGTTCGGGACCCAGATGGCGGCCGGGGTGGTCGTCACCATCCCGCTGCTGATCGCGGTACTGGCGTTCCAGCGCCGCATCGTCGCCGGTCTGACCGCGGGCGGCGTGAAGTAGGCGGTTTCGACCGGCGTAGGGTCGGTGGCTCAGCCGCTGGAGGTGTGAAGTGAGCTACGGAGACAACAGGAACAAGCGCGACCAGGAAGACCGGGACCGCCGGGACCGCGAGGAGCAGGACCGTCGGATCCGGGACGAGCAGGATCGTCGGGACCGCGAGGAGCGGGACCGGCGCGATCGCGACAAGCGCTGAGAACGAAAGGCCGGACCCGCCAGGGTCCGGCCTTTCGTCACTGCCGCGTCAGAGTCAGACCTTCAGCCAGACAGTGGCGTCGACCGGCAGTTTGCCGTCGGTCAGCGGCTCGCTGGCGAGCAGTACTTCGCCCGCCGGCAGGTCGAGCGGCTCCTCGCTGATGTTCACCACGCAGCGGAAGCCCGGGTCGCGGGTGAACGACAGGACGCCGTCCGGTGCGTCGGTGTCCCAGGCGAGCCGGCCCTCGCCTAGTGCCTCCTGCTCGCGGCGGATGCGCAGTGCCGCCTTGTAGAGGGCGAGATGGCTGTCGGCGTCGGTTGCCTGGGCCTCAGCCGTCAGCGGCGCCCAGTCGGCCGGCTGCGGCAGCCACGGCTGCCCGTCGCCACTACCGAACCCGTACGGCGGCTCGCTGCCGCTCCACGGGATCGGCACCCGGCAGCCGTCGCGGCCACGCACGGTGTGGCCGGACCGCTCCCAGGTGGGATCGTCCAGCACGTCCTCCGGAAGGTCCTCGACCTCCGGCAGGCCCAGCTCGTCGCCTTGGTAGATGTACGCGCCGCCAGGCAGCGCCAGCTCCAGCAGAGCAGCAGCCCTGGCCCGGCGGAGCCCGAGCGCCAGGTCAACCGGTACTACGCCCGCCTGCTCCAGCGCGTGCTGCTGATCCCGCCCGTATCGCGTGCGATGCCTGATGGTGTCGTGGTTGCTCAGCACCCAGGTCGCCGGCGCACCCACCGCCCACAGGCTGTCAGTGGTGTAGTCGATGACCTGCCGCAGCTCCTTCGCGTTCCACGCGGCCCGCAGTACGTCGAAGTTGAAGGCGGAGTGCAGCTCGTTCGGCCGGACGTACTGCGCCAGCCGCTCGGCCGGGGACAGCCAGGCCTCGGCGACGAACACCCGCGGCCCCTGCGGGGTGTCGGCGTACTCGTCGGCGATCGCCCGCCAGCGCTGGTGGATGGCGTGCACGCCTGGCTGGTCGTAGAACGGGTTGCCGACGTACTTGTCGCGGGTCGGCTCACCGTCCTGCAGCGGTACGTCGGGCAGTGAGGCGTCCTTGGCCATCGAGTCGGCGACGTCGATCCGGAAGCCGTCGATGCCCCGGTCGAACCAGAACCGCAGGATCGAGTCGAACTCCTCGATCACCTTCGGGTGGTCCCAGTTCCAGTCCGGCTGGGAGATGTCGAACATGTGCAGGTACCACTGGCCGTCCTCGATCTGCTGCCAGGCGCCACCGCCGAACGCGGCCGGCCAGTTGGTCGGCGGCAGGCCACCCTCCTTGCCGTCGCGGAACCAGAACAGGTCACGCTCGGGCGACCCCTTGCCCGCGGCCAGCGCCGCCTTGAACGCCGGGTGCTCCCAGGAGCAGTGGTTCGGCACCAGGTCGATCAGCAGCCGGATACCCAGCGCGTGTGCCTCGGCGATCAGCGCGTCGGCGTCGGCCAGGGTGCCGAACTCCGGGTTGATGTCGCGGTAGTCGGCCACGTCGTACCCGCCGTCGAGCAGCGGCGAGGGGTACCACGGGCTGATCCAGATCGCGTCGATGCCCAGTTCGGCCAGATAGGGCAGCCGGGCCCGGATCCCGTTCACGTCACCCGTGCCGTCACCGTCCGCGTCCGCGAACGACCGGGGGTAAACCTGGTAGACGACGGCACTACGCCACCAGTCGTCAGCTGGTCTGGTCGCTTGTTCTGTCATGGCATCCAGCCTTTCACGTGAGGGCAAGACGACTGTGACAGTCGTCTCAGCCCGTACCCCGGCTGTCGCGCGGGGTACGGAGGTGGCTAGTCTCAGCGCGACGGAACGCGCCGGCGACCGTGCCCTCTGCACCGCAGCCTGCCGCGGACTGACTCGGAAACGCGAGACCCGAACAGGCGAGAGAGGGACCACGACCGTGGACTTGATGGAGTACCAGGCGAAGAGTGTCTTCGCCAAGCACGGCGTACGGACGACGGTGGGTGAAGTCGTCCACACGCCCGAGGAAGCTCGCGCGGCGGCCGAGAAGCTCGGTGGCGGCACGGTGGTCGTGAAGGCCCAGGTGCTGACCGGCGGCCGCGGCAAGGCGGGTGGCGTCAAGATCGCCGCCAACCCGGACGAGGCCGAAGCGCGCGCCCGCGACATCCTTGGTCTCGACATCAAGGGTCACATCGTCAAGACGCTGAACATCGTTCCGGCCGCGGCGATCGCCGAGGAGTACTACTTCTCCTTCCTGATCGACCGCGCGAACCGCAACTACCTCTGCATCGCGTCGGCCGCCGGCGGGATGGAGATCGAAGAGGTCGCGCACACCAACCCCGACGCGGTCGCCAAGATCTCGATCGACCCGGCCACCGGTGTCGACGAGGCCAAGGCCCGGGAGATCGCCACCTCGGCCGGCTACCCGGCCGACATCATCGACGCGGTCGCGCCGGAGATCGTGAAGCTCTACCAGGTCTTCCTGGCCGAGGACGCGACCCTGGTCGAGGTCAACCCGCTGGTCAAGCTCAAGGACGGCAACGTCGAGGCGCTGGACGGCAAGGTCTCGCTGGACGAGAACGCCGACTTCCGGCACCCGGAGTTCGCGGACTACGCCGACTCGTCGGCCGAGGACCCGCTGGAGGCCGCGGCCAAGGCCAAGGGCCTCAACTACGTGAAGCTCGACGGCTCCGTCGGCATCATCGGCAACGGCGCGGGCCTGGTCATGTCGACCCTCGACGTGGTCGCGTACGCCGGTGAGGCCTTCTCGGACGGCAACAGTGGTGGCGTCAAGCCGGCCAACTTCCTCGACATCGGTGGCGGCGCGTCCGCCGAGGTGATGGCGAACGGGCTGGAGATCATCATCTCCGACACCCAGGTGAAGAGCGTCTTCGTGAACGTCTTCGGCGGCATCACCGCCTGTGACGCGGTCGCGAACGGCATCGTCCAGGCGTTCGAGCTGCTCGCCGCCCGCGGCGAGGCCGTGAACAAGCCGCTGGTCGTCCGGCTGGACGGCAACAACGCCGAGGAGGGCCGCCGCATCCTCGACGAGGCCGGGCTGGCCGGACTCGAGCGGGTCGACACGATGGACGGCGCCGCCAAGCGGGCCGCCGAGCTGGCAGCGAAGTAAGGGAAAAGCTGAAATGTCTATCTTCCTGACCAAGGACAGCAAGGTCGTCGTCCAGGGCATGACCGGCTCGGAAGGCACCAAGCACACCACCCGGATGCTTGCCTCCGGCACCAATATCGTCGGCGGCGTGAACCCGCGCAAGGCCGGCCAGTCGGTCGACATCGACGGCAAGTCCGTCGCGGTCTTCGGCTCCGTCGCGGACGCGATCAAGGAGACCGGCGCCGACGTGTCGGTCATCTTCGTGCCGCCGAAGTTCACCAAGGACGCCGTCCTCGAGGCGATCGAGGCCGGGATGCCGCTGGTCGTGGTGATCACCGAGGGCGTGCCGGTGCACGACACCGCCGCGTTCTTCGCCGCCGCGCAGGCCTCCGGCACCACCCGGATCATCGGGCCGAACTGCCCGGGCATCATCACCCCCGGCGAGTCCAACGCGGGCATCATCCCGGCCAGCATCGCCGGCGCCGGCCGGATCGGCCTGGTCTCCAAGTCGGGCACGCTGACCTACCAGATGATGTACGAGCTGAGCGACTTCGGCTTCTCCACCGCGATTGGGATCGGTGGCGACCCGATCGTCGGGACGACGCACATCGACGCGCTGCAGGCGTTCCAGGACGACCCGGACACCGACGCGATCGTGATGATCGGCGAGATCGGCGGCGACGCCGAGGAGCGGGCGGCGGCGTTCATCAAGGACAACGTCACCAAGCCGGTCGTCGGCTACGTGGCCGGTTTCACCGCCCCCGAGGGCAAGACGATGGGCCACGCCGGCGCCATCGTCTCCGGCTCCTCCGGGACGGCCGCCGCCAAGCAGGAGGCCCTCGAGGCCGTCGGCGTCAAGGTCGGCAAGACCCCGACCGAGACCGCCAACCTGATGCGCGCGATCATGCAGGACCTGAACAAGTAGCAGCACCGCAAGGAACGGCCCCCGAGGTGATCCTCGGGGGCCGTTGCGTTGGGTTTCGCCGTCTACTTGTAGGCGGCCGAGCGTTCCGCGGCGCGGGTGAGCACCTCGTTGAAGGCCTCGTTGGTGATGTCCAGCTTCTCCAGGACCGGGTAGAGCGCGTAGACGGCGCGGGAGCCGGCCGCCGCGATCCCGATCCGGTAGGTGAAGATCTTGCCGCCGCCGGTGTCGTAGGAGACCCGCCAGCTCTCGCCCTTGACGCTGTTGCCGACGGCGATCTCGCCGGTCGGCCGCACGGTCGCGTTGGAGGTGGTCTTCTTGCAGTTGTCGACGGCCTTGCGCAGGTCGCCGACGAAACTGCCCGCCGCGGCCGGGCTCGCGAAGGCGGCCACCATCGTGTCCAGCCCGAACTCGGGTGGCACCTTGGCCTCCGGTACGACGTACGTCTGCGCCCGGGTGGCCCTGGCCTTCGCCTTCTTCAGGTCGAGCTTGTCGCAACCGGTGCCCTTGGGGGTGGTGCTGGTGGTGCTGACCCAGGGCTTGTCGATGCTCGGCAGCACCGGCAGGTCGATCGGGGCCATGAAACCGGCCGGCTCGGTGGTCGGCAGCAGGACGGGCTTGGCGACCGGCGTACCGGTCGTGCACTTGGCCTCGTCGCAGATCCGCTTCAGGCCGGCGCCGGCGGTCGCGATCAGGGTGTCCGGCTTGGGCGGGGTCTTGCCGACGGTGTCGTACTCCACCACCATCGTCGTCTGGCCCGCCGTGCTCACGCTGACCGTGCGGTACTTGTTGGTCTTCGGGCCGGGCTGGCCGAAGACGGCCACCACGCCCTTGCTGCCCAGGCCGCTGGTCGTGTAGCTGGAGATCAGCCGGATCTGCGGGGTGTTGCAGGCGCTGAGCCAGCCGGTGATCGTGCTGTACGCCTTGCCCGCGGCGGCCTCGTCGTTGGAGACCTCGACGTACTGGACCGCGGTGTCCTTGGTCGACGGGTTGCGGAAGTTGCGGATCCAGGTGCGGATCCCGGCCGGGTCGGCGAAGCGCTGGGACTGGCAGACGAAGGACCTGTCGGGGGCGTTGCTGCCGTTGTCGGTGCTCGCGACTGCCCAGGCGCCGCCGGCCGGGGCGAGTTGCTTGGCCGCCGTACCGTCGATCAGCACCTTGGCGTCGCCGAGCAGGCCTGGGCCGTTGCCGCCGGACTTGTCGTCCTGGTTGCCAGACCTGGCGTTGTCACCGGCGGAATCGTCGCCACCGAAGGCGTTCACGGCCGCGATGCCACCGCCACCGACGAGGACCAGCACAGCCGCGCCGGCGCCGATGATCTGGTTCCGTCGACGAGACTGCTGACGGCGTGCCTCCCGGGCGGCAGCACGACCGCCGCCCCGCGAGGAACGGTGGGAACCGGTCACTAGTTCTTGACCTCCAGACTGATTCCACCCGACGGTACCCGGTGGCCCGTCATCTCTGTCCACAGGGAGCAAGCAGGGCCGAAGTCTTCCATATCCGGCGTGTCAGAACGAGCCGCGTCCGGGCGACGAGTGACGATGGAGTCAGATGACCGACATGCTGAGCCGTCCGGGCGCCCGTGACGGCGGATCTCACCAGGCGCCCGGGCCCGCCCAGCCCGACGCCACCGCACCGACCAAGCCGGTGATCGTCTCGGCGGTGATCGGAGCAGGCGCCTGTCTGCTCACCGGGCTGATGACGTGCGCCGCGGTAGCGGTGATCGGTTGGCTGGCCGCGGCCTTCGGTGGAGCGTCCGGCGCGGTCCGGGCCGGTGCCACTGTCTGGCTGGTCGCCCACAAGGCCGGCGCCACGCTTGGCGACGCCAGGCTCACTCTTGCTCCGCTCGGCCTGACTTTGTTCTTCGCCTGGTGCCTGTACCGCGGCGGGCGGTTCACTGCGCGCGTAAGCGGAGCAGACGAGACCAAGGATCTTGCAGTAGCCGCCGGCGTGCTCGCCGGCACGTACGGCCTGGGTGCGCTCATCATCGCCCTGCTGGCCTCCGACGGAGCGGTGAAGGTCTCACCGGTGACAGCCTTCCTGGGTGCCGCCACTCTGGCGCTCATAGCGGGCACCGCCGGGATACTGGTCGAGTCCGGGGCTGCAGAGGACATCGCCGACGCAACGCCACAGGGTCTCCGTGACGTGGTCCCTGCCGCTGCCGCCGCAGTATTGACCATCGTCGCCACCGCAACCCTCCTGTACGCCGTACTGCTGGCAGTGCACTTCTCCCGCGTCACCTCCATGCTGGAGCTGCTGGATGCCGGTGTGGTCGGCTCAGTGGTCCTCTTCGCCATCTGTCTGGCACTACTGCCCAACGTGATCCTGTACGCCGTGGCCTTCCTCGCCGGACCCGGATTCCAGCTAGGAGTCGGTACGACGATCGCCCCGACCGGGGTGGACGTCGGCAACCTGCCCGCGCTGCCGCTGCTGGCCGCAGTACCTGCTGACGGCGCAACTCCGACGTACCTGCTCATCCTGACCGCGCTGGTGCCACTGGCGGCCGGTGCGATGGCCGGGCTGGTGGTTGCCCGGCGGGGGCTGACAGCGGAGGACTCGGACGTGCTGGGCTGGGATGCCTTCGCTCTGCGGGGCGCCATCGCGGCTCTGCTGGCCGGGATCGTGCTGCTCATCCTGATGCTGGTTTCCGGCGGCGCCGCCGGGCCGGGACGGATGGCCGAGGTCGGCGTACCCGCCGCGGTGCCGGCCGCCGGCGTACTGGTCGCCGCGATGGCGATCGGAGCGGCGATCACCGCTGCAGTGATCGCGGCCAGGCGCCCGCAGCCGACCGTCTGAGAGCCTGCCCGGTTCGACCGGATGCGGGTCGGGGCGGGGGTGGACGATAGGGTTTGCCAAGTGACAGATCCGGTTGCGCCCACGCCCGAGCCCGCACGCGTCGTCGTGCTCATCTCGGGTTCCGGCTCGAACCTGCAGGCCCTGCTCGACGCGTGCGCCGATCCGGCGTACGGCGCCCAGGTGGTGGCCGTCGGCGCGGACCGCGACGGGATCGCCGGGCTCGACCGGGCCGCGGCGGCCGGGGTGCCGACGTTCGTGCACAAGGTCAAGGACTACCCCGAGCGGGCCGACTGGGATCGCGCGCTGACGGCTTCCGTCGCGCAGTACGAGCCCGCGCTGGTCGTCTCGGCAGGGTTCCTCAAGCTGGTCGGTGACGACTTCCTGGCCGCTTTCGGGGACCGCTACATCAACACCCACAACGCGCTGCTGCCGGCCTTCCCCGGCATCCACGGACCGCGTGACGCCCTGGAGTACGGCGTCAAGGTGGCCGGCGCGACCCTGTTCTTCGTCGACGGCGGCGTCGACACCGGGCCGATCATCGGCCAGGTCGTCGTACCGGTCGCCGACGACGACACCGAAGACACCCTGACGGAGCGGATCAAGGAGGTCGAGCGCCGCCAGTTGGTGGAGTGGGTCGGCCGGCTGGTCCGCGACGGCTGGACCATCACCGGACGAAAGGTCACCACGAAGTGAGCACCGACCGCAGGCCGATCCGCCGGGCGCTGATCAGCGTCTACGACAAGACCGGTCTGGAGGAGCTCGCGCAGGCGCTGTCCGCAGCGGGTGTGCAGATCGTGTCGACCGGTTCCACCGCCGGCCGGATCGCGGCGGCCGGCGTACCGGTCACCAAGGTCGAGGAGCTGACCGGCTTCCCGGAGTGCCTCGACGGCCGGGTCAAGACGCTGCACCCGAAGGTGCACGCCGGGCTGCTGGCCGACGTCCGCAAGTCCGACCACGTCGAGCAGCTGGCCGAGATGCGGGTCGAGCCGTTCGACCTGCTGGTCAGCAACCTGTACCCGTTCAGCGAGACGGTCGCGTCCGGTGCCTCGGTCGACGAGTGCGTCGAGCAGATCGACATCGGCGGTCCGTCGATGGTCCGCGGCGCGGCCAAGAACCACGCGAACGTGGCCGTGGTGACCTCCCCGGAGCAGTACGCCGATGTCTACACGGTGCTCGACGAGGGCGGCTTCTCGCTGGCCGAGCGCAAGAAGCTCGCCGCCGCGGCGTTCGTGCACACCGCGGAGTACGACGTGGCCGTCGCCTCCTGGATGGGCAACGTGCTCACCGACAGCAGCGAGGGCGCGGGCTTCCCGGCCTGGGTCGGCGCGACCTGGGACAAGAAGGCCGTCCTGCGCTACGGCGAGAACCCGCACCAGCTGGCCGCCCTCTACGGCAACGGCCGCAAGGGGCTGGCCTCGGCCGAGCAGCTGCACGGCAAGGAGATGTCCTACAACAACTACGTCGACGCCGACGCGGCCCGGCGGACGGCGTACGACTTCGCCGAGCCCGCCGTCGCGATCATCAAGCACGCGAACCCGTGCGGCATCGCGATCGGCAACGACATCGCGGAGGCGCACCGGCGGGCGCACGAGTGCGACCCGGTCTCGGCGTACGGCGGCGTGATCGCCACCAACCGGCCGGTCTCGGTCGAGCTGGCCAAGCAGGTCGCGGAGATCTTCACCGAGGTGCTGGTCGCTCCGGCGTACGAGGACGGCGCGGTCGAGATCCTGCAGGCCAAGAAGAACATCCGGGTGCTGGTCTGCGGTCCGGACGAGGCCGGCCAGCCGGTCGAGATCCGCGCGATCAGCGGCGGGCTGCTGATGCAGGCGAAGGATGTGTTCCAGGCCGAGGGCGACAACCCGGCCAAGTGGACGCTGGCCGCCGGCGAAGCCGCTTCCGACGAGGTGCTGGCCGACCTGGCCTTCGCCTGGAAGGCCTGTCGCGCGGTCAAGTCCAACGCGATCCTGCTCGCCGCCGACGGCGCCTCTGTCGGTGTCGGCATGGGGCAGGTCAACCGCGTCGACTCCTGCCGGCTGGCCGTCTCCCGCGCGGCGGAGCGCGCGACCGGCTCGGTAGCCGCCTCCGACGCCTTCTTCCCGTTCCCGGACGGCCTGGAGGTCCTGCTCGAGGCCGGCGTGAAGGCAGTGGTGCAGCCGGGTGGCTCGATCCGCGACGACCAGGCGATCGAGGCAGCCACCAAGGCCGGCGTCACGATGTACTTCACCGGGACGCGGCACTTCTTCCACTGATCCCCGAGTTCCTCCAGGGAATGGGGTAAGAAAACGCTCCCTCAGCGGGCGGAAGAGGAGCAAAATGCTTTCATTAGAGACGTTGCCTAAATAAGTAGGCCGGACCTATGGTGAGGCATTCTGTCCCTCCACCCGCCCGTTGGGGAGAAGCATGTCGGTGAAACGTCGGAGTCTCGCGCTGCTGGTCGCAGCCACGGTCGTCGTCCCGCTGGGACTGACCGCTGCGCCCGCCGAGGCCCACAGTCAGAAGCGTGTTGTCGGTTACTACACCCAGTGGAGCGGCTACGACCGCAACTTCCTGGTCAGTGACCTGGTCAAGAACGGAACGGCCGCCAAACTCACCCACCTGAACTACGCGTTCGGCTTCCTGGACGACAAGGGCCTCTGCATCAGCAGCGACCCGTGGGCCGACTACCAGCGGCCGTTCACCGCCGAGCAGAGCGTCAACGGCAAGGCCGACGTCGCCGGTCAGCCGCTGTCCGGCAACCTGAACCAGCTCAAGCAGCTGAAGCAGAAGTACCCGAAGCTGCGGATCAGCATCTCGCTCGGCGGCTGGACCGGCTCGAAGTACTTCTCCGACGCGGCGCTCCCGGCGAACCGCGCCGCGAGCGTCAAGTCCTGCCTCGACCTGTGGATCAAGGGCAACCTGCCGGGTGCACCGGCCGGCGCGGCCAAGGGTGTCTTCGACGGCATCGACCTGGACTGGGAGTGGCCGGCCAGCGAGGGCAACCCGGGCAACGTGATCCGCCCGGAGGACCGGGAGAACTTCACCGGTCTGGTGCACGAGTACCGCAAGCAGCTGGACCGCTCGTCCTGGCCGTTCCGCGGCCGCTACAACCTGACCGCGTTCCTGCCGGCCGACCCGGTCCAGATCGACCGCGGCTTCGAGGTGAAGAAGGTCTTCAAGGACCTGACCTTCGTCACCACCCAGGGCTACGACTACCACGGCGCGTGGGACCCGGTGACGAACCAGCAGTCCGCGATCGACGGCCCGAAGGGTGACCCGTCGGCCGCCGAGTTCAGCTCACAGGTGACGATCGACCACTACCTGAAGCGCGGCGCCCCGAAGAACAAGCTGGTGATGGGCGTTCCGTTCTACAGCCGCGGCTGGACCGGAGTGACGAACGCGAACAACGGGCTGTTCCAGCCCGCCACCGGTCCGGCGCCGGCGACGTACGAGGCCGGCTACGAGGACTACCGGATCCTGAAGGCCAAGGCGAGCACCTTCACCGTGCACCGCGACGCCAAGGCCGGCCACGCCTGGCTGTTCGACGGCACCACCTTCTGGACCTGGGACGACCCGATCGAGATGAAGCGCAAGGCGCAGTACATCTCGAAGCGCAACCTCGGGGGCGCGATGATCTGGTCGCTGGACGGCGACACCTCCAACGGCGAGCTGATCACCGCCCTGCACCGCAACCTGCGGTAACCCCAACCCAGCAACGAAAACCGGCCCGGCGCGATCAGCGCCGGGCCGGTTTGTGCTTGTCTGAGCTCAGTTGGACTCGTGCAGGTCCGTGCCGAGGCCGTGGACGGCGGGGATGGTGCCGAGCTTGCCGGCCTGGAAGTCCTCGAAGGCCTGCACGACCTCCTCGCGGGTGTTCATCACGAAGGGGCCGGCCATCGCGATCGGCTCCCGGATCGGGCGGCCGCCGAGGACGATGACGTCGAGGTTCGGCTCGGCCGACGGCTGGGTGAGCGCGGCCGACGTACGGATGGTGTCGCCCGGGCCGAACACGGCGAGCTGGCCCTTGCGGATCGGGCGGCGGTCGGCGCCGACGGTGCCCTGGCCGGCGAGCACGTAGACGAGCGCGTTGTAGTCCGGCTGCCACGGCAGCACCAGTTCGGCGCCGGGGCTGACGGTGGCGTGCACCAGGGCGATCGGGGTGTTCGTCGAACCGGGACCTTCGTGCCCGTCGACAGAGCCCGCGATCACCCGGATCAGCGCGCCGCCGTCGGCGGTCGACAGCAGTGCCGAGTCACCGCCACGGATGTCCTGGTACTTCGGTGCCGCCCACTTCTGCGCCCTGGGCAGGTTCACCCACAGCTGTACGCCGTGGAAGAGCCCGCCGCTCAGCACCAGGTGCTCCGGCGGCGTCTCGATGTGCAGCAGGCCGCTGCCGGCGGTCATCCACTGGGTGTCGCCGTTGGAGATGACACCGCCACCACCCTGGGAGTCCTGGTGCTCCATGATCCCGTCGAGCATGTAGGTGACGGTCTCGAAGCCGCGGTGCGGGTGCCACGGAGTGCCCTTGGGCTCGCCCGGCGCGTACTCGACCTCGCCCATCTGGTCCATGTGGATGAACGGGTCGAGGTCCTTCATGTCCACGCCGGCGAACGCCCGGCGGACCGGGAAGCCTTCGCCCTCGTAGCCGGTCGGTGCCGTGGTCACCGAGCGCACTGCCCGCTCCCGGGCGACGGCCGGGTCGGGCTGGTGGACGCGCGGCAGAACGGTGATGTCGCTGACGGTGACGGCGGGCATGTTCGGCTCCTTGGTCGAGGTAGTTCAAGAATAAACTATCCGACTCAACCGCGACAAGCCCGCCGTCATTCCGGTCAGTCGGCGGTGACCAGGTGCTGCTCCTTCGGGGTCTGCAGCGAGTCGCCCTCGATGTCGACCTTCGGGGTGATCCGGTCCAGCCACTTCGGGAAGGCCCAGGCGCGGTCACCGAGCAGTGACAGCACCGCCGGCACGATCGCCATCCGGACCACGAAGGCGTCGATCAGCACGCCGACGGTCAGCCCGAAGCCGATCGTCTTGATGATCGGGTCGTGCACCAGGATGAAGCCGGCGAACACCGCGGCCATGATCAGCGCGGCCGCCGTCACCACCCGGGCGCCGTGACCGACGCCCTGGATGGTCGCCTCGGTCGCGTGCTTGCCGTGCACGAACTCCTCCCGGACCCGGGAGACGATGAACACCTCGTAGTCCATCGCCAGCCCGAACAGGATGCCCATCATGATGATCGGCAGGAAGCTGACCAGCGGTCCGGGGGAGTCGACGCCGAACAGCGACGCGCCCCAGCCGTTCTGGAAGACCGCGACGGTGATGCCGAAGGTGGCGCCGATGGTCAGCAGGAAGCCCAGCGTCGCCTTCAGCGGAACCAGGATCGACCGGAACGCCAGCAGCAACAGCAGGAACGACAGCCCGATCACGATCAGCAGGTAGACCGGCAGCGCGGCGGTCAGCTTGTTCGACACGTCGACGCCGATGGCGGTGTTACCGGTGATCGAGATCGTGCTGCCACCGGTCTCCAGCGGCCGGACGGTGTCGCGCAGGTTCTTCACCAGGTCGGCGGTCTCCTGGGAGGCCGGCCCGCTCTTCGGGATCACGCTGACCAGCTGGGTCGAGCCGTCCTTGCTCGCCGGGCCGGGCTGAACGGCGACCACGTCCGCGAGCCCCTTGGCCTTGGCGCTGACCTGCCCGACCAGCGCGGCCGAGGTCGCGGCGCTGTCGCTCTTCACCACCACCACCAGCGGCCCGTTGGAGCCAGGACCGAAGGCCTCCGCGGACAGGTCGTAGGCGACGCGCTGGTTGGTACCGGCCGCGGCCGTCGCGCCGTCGGGCAGCGCGAGCCGCATGTCCTGCGTCGGGATCGCCAGGACCCCGAGACCAATGATGCCGACGGCAACGATCGGGATACGGAACCGGGTCACGAACCGGGCCCAGCGGAAGCCGAAGCCCTCGACCGCGGGAGCGGCGGCGGTCTTGCGGAGCTTGCGCGGCAGTACCTTGCGGCCCATGAAGCCGAGCAGAGCCGGCAGCAGCGTCAGAGCCACCAGTACCGCGGTCAGCACGGTCGCCGCCGCGGCCAGGCCCATCGCGGTCAGGAACGGAACGCCGACCACGCTCAACCCGGCCAGCGCGATCACCACGGTCGCCCCGGCGAACGTCACGGCCGACCCGGCGGTCGCGGTCGCCCGCGCCACCGACTCCTCCTCGTCCATCCCCGCCGCCAGCTGCGACCGGTGCCGCGAGCTGATGAACAACGCATAGTCGATCCCGACCGCGAGTCCGAGCATCAGTGCCAGGATCGGGGCGGTCGAGGAGACCTCGGTGAACGAGGTGACGATGAACAGCCCGGCCATCCCGGCCAGTACGCCGAGCAGCGCGGTCAGCAGAGTCATCCCGGCCGCGACCAGCGAGCCGAACGTCACCACCAGTACGACGGCCGCGACCGCGACGCCGATCGCCTCGGTGGAGCCGATCTCCGGTGGTCCGCCGACCACCTGCCCACCCGGCACCACCTGCAGGTCACCCGTACTGAGCGACTTCAGGTTGTCGTACGCCTCGGTGCTGTCCTTCGACAACTCGTCGGCGGCCTTGTCGAACTGGACGCTGATCAGACCCGTCCTGCCGTCGGGGCTGATCGCCTTGCTGGTGAAGGGATCGATGGCGGCGATCACCTCCGGCACCTTGGCGACCTGCGTCACCGTCGCGCCGACCGCGGCCTTCACCGCCGGGTCCATCAGCGTCTTGCCCTCGGGCGCCTTCACAACCACCGACGCGGAAGCCCCGCTGGCGGACGGCAGGTCCTTCGACAGTGCGTCCAGGGCTCGCTGCGACTCGGTGCCGGGGATCGAGAAGGTGTTCGAGGTCGACCCGCCGAGCGTCAGCGCGCCGACGCCGAGCGCGACCAGGACGAAGGTCCAGATCGCCGCGACGAGCCGGCGCCGCTGGTAGGAGAACCGGCCGAGCCGGTACAGGAGGTTGGCCATCAGAGAGCGTCCGTTTCACTGGTGTGGGCTGGCAGGGAAGACGTACTACTGGTACTGCGAGGGGCTGTCGGTGGGCGGAGCAGGCGCCGCAGAGCCGTGTCGCACAGCGCCTGGAGTTCCGCGTCGGTGCGCTCGCCCGGATGCCGGCACTCGCCGAGCAGGCCGTTGACGGCGAACTGGGCGAGGTCGATCTCGAGCTGGTCGTCGGGGCCGCCGGCCATGATCACGGTGAGCTGGATGCCTTTGCTGATCAGTTCGGTGAACTCGGGCATCTCCTCGATCTTCGGCAGCACGTCCTGCAGGACGCTGATCACTCCGCGGAACTGGACGGCGACCTCGACGAACCGCTTGATCGCCAGTTGCTGGGCCTCGGCGGCGGGCAGCCGGCCGACCTCGTCGAGCAGGCTCACCAGCGCGGCGTGCGACGGCTCCAGCACCGCCGCGAGGACCGCGGCCTTGCCGTTGAAGTGGTAGAGCACGGTCGCCTTGGAGCAGCCGGCCGCGGTGGCGATGTCCTGCAGTGAGGTCGCCGCGTAGCCGTTGGCCTGGAACAACGCCATCGCCTGCTGGACGATCTCGCGCCGGGTGCGGTCCCGGACCGCTGTGGTTGCCATGGGCCCCATCATCCTGACCGCTCGGCCAGTTTTCAACCGATCGGTCAGGATTGTGCGCCAGTTCACGCTTCCGCGCCCCGGCCTGGCAGACTCCGGTGTTGTGACGGCGGAGATTCTGGACGGAAAAGCGACCGCGGCGGCGATCAAGAGCGAGCTGGCGGTCCGGGTGGCAAAGCTCGCCGAGCAGGGCGTCGTGCCCGGGCTCGGCACGATCCTGGTCGGCGACGACCCGGGCAGCCGGGCCTACGTGGCCGGCAAGCACCGCGACTGCGCGGCGGTCGGGATCTCCTCGATCCAGGTCGAGCTGCCCGCCACCGCGACGCAGGACCAGATCGCGGCCAAGGTCCGCGAGCTCAACGAGAACCCGGACTGCACCGGCTTCATCGTCCAGCTGCCGCTGCCCAAGCACGTCGACACCAACGAGATCCTCGGTCTGATCGACCCGGACAAGGACGCCGACGGACTGCACCCGATGAGCCTCGGCAAGCTCGTGCTCGGTCAGGACGGTCCGTTGCCGTGCACGCCCAAGGGCTGCGTCGAGATCCTCCGCCGGTACGACGTACCGATCGCCGGCGCTCACGTGGTCGTCGTCGGCCGCGGTGTCACGGCGGGCCGCCCGATGGGTCTGCTGTTCACCCGGCGCTCGGAGAACGCGACCGTCACCCAGTGCCACACCGGCACCAAGGACCTGGCCGCCGTCGTCCGGACCGGCGACATCGTGATCGCCGCGGCCGGCTCGGCCGGGCTGATCACGGCCGACATGGTCAAGCCGGGCGCCGTCCTGCTCGACGTGGGCACCAGCCGCAACGCCGAGGGCAAGATCGTCGGCGACGTTGAGGACGCGGCCCGCGAAGTCGCGGCCTGGATCGCCCCGATGCCCGGCGGCATCGGCCCGATGACCCGCGCGATGCTGCTCACCAACGTCGTCGAGGCGGCCGAGGCTGCCCTGTCGGTCGCGACCGACTGATGGCCGGCGAGGCCGAGCGGCGCAGCGAGTGGCCGCTGGCACTGTCCGGACTGGTCGCGGTCGCCGGGCTGATCACCCTCACCTTCCACGACTGGCGCAACGGCATCCTGATCTTCGCCGGCGGCGTCCTGCTCGCGGCCCTGCTGCGGGTCAGCCTCAGTGACAACGCGGCCGGCCTGCTCCGGGTCCGCGGCCGGATGTTCGACATCGTCCTGCTCGCCGGCGTCGGCGCCGCGGTCGCGCTGCTCGGCCTGATCATCCCCAACTAGCCGACCGGTCTCGTTGCAGCTTCCTGCAAATCAGGGACCGGCAAGCAACAGTTCTGAGTTCCGCTACGTACCGCGCAGGTTCCGGAGTCGGCATGGCGATTCCGGGACCTCGCCGATTCCGGTCCGGACCAGATGCAACCTCGGAGCCGCTTGGTCGCGTCCTAGTAGTACGCGAGCACGGTTCGATCACGATCGAATTCCTCGCGGGCGGCACTCAGGTCTCGATTGTGTGGCACAAATCGGCAACCCCGAGGGTCTCCCAGGCATCTACGTAGTATGACCGGGAACCGGTCTGGACCGCTAAGACACCGACTGGTCAACAGACCGCCGAACTCGAGGGACTCCGTGACCACTGCACAACATGTCGTGATGATGGTCGCCAATGGCATCGAGAACGACAGCAGAGTGCTGAAAGAAGCCATCGCGATCGCCCGCACCGGCGTACGGGTGACGCTGCTCGGGGTGGCTCCGAACGGCGTCCTGTCCCTCAACTGCCTGGACGGCAGCACGGTGATGGCGAGACTGCCCGGCGCGTTCCCGCTCCGGGAAGACCGGGCCCGCCGCCGCGCTCGCCGCCGGGCCCGCCGACTGCCGCTGCTCGGTCAGCAGACCAGGGCCGAAGTGCTGGCCCGCAGTGCCTGGATCGCCGCCCGCCAGGCCGACCTGAAGGCCGAATCCGGGCAGGCGCTGGCCGCCCGGCAGGCCAAGAGGTCGGGCCCGGTCCGGTACCGGTTGGGCGTCCTCGACCGTGGCGTCAGGCAGCGGATGCTGCGACTGGCCGGCACCCGGATACGGCTGCACAGCCGTTTCGCCGGAAATCAGCACACCTGGTTCGCCAAGACCTGGGCCTGGTACGACGCCCGCGTGGCCCGGACCCAGCGGCTGTCGCGGTGGCGGTCGGTGGTCCCCGAGGCCTACGACTACGAGCAGATCTTCGGTCAGGTCCTCGACGAACTGGCCCCCGACGTCCTGCACGCCCACGACATGCATCTGGTCGGGGTGGCGGCCCGCGCGGCCGGCCGCGCCAAGCTCCGCGGCCGCGACCTGAAGGTCGTCTACGACGCCCACGAGTACGTCGCCGGTCTCTCCCGGTACGACGCCCGCACGCCGCGCTTCATCTCGGCCTGGGCGGGGCACGAGCGGGAGTACATCGGTGCCGCCGAGCGGGTGATCACGGTCAGCCCGGCGATCGCCCGCACGCTGCACCAGCGGTACAAACTGGACCGCGAACCGACGGTCATCTTCAACACGCCGAGCCGGTCGGAGACCGCGGTCGAGGTGCCGGACCTGCGGAGCCGGACCGGCCTGGCCGCGGAGGTGCCGCTGATCGTCTACAGCGGCGGCGTCACCAGGGCCCGCGGCGTCGAGACCGCGGTACAGGCGCTGCCGATGCTGCCGGACGTGCACCTCGCGGTGGTCTGCGTCCCGTCGATCGACATCGGGCCGGTCCGCGAACTGCGCAAGCTGGCGGCCTCCCTCGGCGTCACCGAGCGGGTGCACTACCTCGACCCGGTCGGACCGGAGGAGGTGGTCGCGTTCCTGCGGACCGCGGACATCGGCCTGATCCCGATCCTGCGCTACCCGAGCCACGAGATGGCGCTGCCCAACAAGGTCTTCGAGTACATCTTCGCCGGGCTGCCGGTGATCACCAGCGACATGCCCAGCCTGACCGAGTTCGTCGAGCGGACCGGGATCGGCGAGGCCTTCGCGGTGGAGGACCCGGCCGACCTGGCCGACAAGGTCCGCAAGGTCCTGGCCGACCCGGCGCCGTACCGCGAACAGGCGAGCCGGCCGGAGTTCCAGCTGGAGGTGTCGTGGGAAGGCCAGGCCGCCGAACTGCGCAAGCTGTACGGCGAGCTGCTGGGCCGGGAACTGGAGCTCGTCGAGCGGCCGCCGGTCCAGCCACGGGTGCTGATCGGCCCGATGAACACCGCGGGCCGGGCGACGAGCTGGGCGCGCGCGATCGAGAGTCACCGGCCCGAGTTCCAGGCCGAGTCGTTCCAGGTCCAGTGGCGCGCCGTGGCCGAGTCGGCCCCGCTCTCGGCGGATCGCACGGCCACCGAGGCGGAGTACGGGACGAAGACCGGCTGGCGGGTGGAGCTGGGTGACTATCTGGCCGGCCACGTCAGCCATGTGCTGTTCGAGTCCGGCCGGGCGATCCTCGGGGCGGGTTCGACCGACGGGTTCACCAGGGACCTGAGGTTCCTGGACTCGGCCGGGATCAAGCATGCGGTCGTGATCCACGGCCCGGAACTCGACGGACCGGGCTGGCCGGTGACGCGGGAACTGCTGAAGGACTACCAGGGTCAGTTGTTCGTGACCGATCCCGCTCTGCTCGACGAGGTCGAGGGCAGCCGGTTGCTGCCGGTGATCGAGAGCCCCGGCGACGAGCGGCGCGCCGTCGAGGCGCTGTCGTCCTTCCTTGACCGGACCTGAAGGGGGCAGCCGAGCAGGACGAGATCAGGCCCTCCGGGACGTCGTACGAGCCGTCGACCTGATCATCTCCAACTGACGCCGGCGTAGTACGGACGCGTCCGTACTACGCGCCTTCGGCGTCAGTGGCCGACCGGCGCGGCTGGCGGATCAGAGCGCTGAGACAGTTGACGAGCACAACCTTCCCGTCGCCGACGAACGGCAGCAGGTTCGCCAAGTGGACGACTGCCACTGCCCAGCAGATCGGCGTTCTCAGTCCGGTGAAGGTCAAGGCGTAGCAGCTGAGCGCGCCCATGACCGGCCCGGCGGTCGCGACGGCGATTGCCCAGCGCCGAGACAGTTGCGGGCACTCGACCCAGACCTGAGTCCACGATCCGTGCACGACTCCCGCGACACGCCGGTCGCGGGGTGACCGCAGGAGCAGGATGTGGGCGGACTCGTGCGCGACGAGAGAGATCCCGACGACCAGAACAAGGTGGCAGGCGGCAACCAAAGGGGTACGCAGGTCGCCGGCCAGCAGGCCGGCGATCCCCGCGACTCCCAGGGTGAACGTCGCCACCGCGGTCACCGGCCGGACCGCAGCCCGGAGAATGGCGACCACCGGTGCGACCAGGCCCGGGGACAGGGCGGCCGGACGTCTGCCACCCAGGCCTGAGGCGTTGGTCATGGAGCGAGGTCGAGTCGGGTGGATCTCCGCGCGACGAACAGCAAGAAGCCGAACGCCGTGATCAGTGCCACCGCCTGCACAGCCAGGATCGAGGTCACCGAGCCGACCTGGGACAGCAGGCTCTGCAGGCCCGAGGTGACGGCGAGCAGGAGGGCCAGGGCGAGGGCATCGGACATCGCGCCGGAAATCGAGGTGTCCCGGCCGACCGGCAGCAGGACGCCGACGGCCGCCGCCACGATCAACTCGATCAGCAAGGTGGGGAGCAGTAGGCCCAGGTCGCGCAGCGTCCAGTTCGTCAGCAGAACCAGCCAACCGCCGTGCACGCTGATCAACAGCACCCAGACCGCACCAACTGCGACCAGCTTCGGCCGGATCCAGGCGTAGGGATGCTCGGTGGTGCGATAGATCCAGTGGTGCCGCCGGGTCGGGCCGTAGGCGCCGACCGCCCAGGCGCTGACCATCGTCAGCACGATGACCCCGAGTCCGAACTCGTCCTGCGCCGATCGCAGCATGAAGACAGCGGCGAGAACCGCTATGCCGTTGACGAAGACGAGCAACATCGCGTTCGGCGGATACCGAAGGATCTGAAGCAGTTCCAGCCGAACCGGAGTGCTGGCGGCGCCGGCCGACAGCCACTGCGGCAGGTGCAGGGAGTTGCCGGAGTCCAGTTCCGGCGACCGGCCGCAGGCCCACAGGACGGCGACGGCAAGCACTGGAAGCAGTAACGCGGAGGTCGCCGGGGCGAATGCGGTGCCGCTCTCGGCGAAGTCGACCAGACCGGCGGTGAAGGTCTGATGGAGCCCACCCGGGATGTTGCCGTTCATGGGCATCGCATCCGCGAAGGCCAAGGCGAGCAGTACCGCGGCCGACAAAGCCGCCAGTCCACGGGAGAAGATCGTCCCCATCCGAAAGACGGTGCGATACCCCAGCGAGAGCGCGGCCTCGAGGGCGAGAGCGATCAGGACGCCGCCCAGGCCGAGCCAGAACAGGCTGGCGACCACAGGTGCCCCGTCCAGGCCGCGGGCGATCAGGACCGGTGCCCACAGGGGTGCCAACAGGACCGCCCCAGCGAACCCGCCGATGGTGCCCGTCATGGCTCTGACCGCCGCGCGGACGGCACCGTCGGTGACCGGCATCACGGAGAGGATCTCGGTCACCAGCGTGCGCGAAGGCACGTAGAGACCGACCATCAGGGTGGTCAGAGCCGGAACCGTGAAAGTGATGGCACTGTAGGTCGTCTCGGCGCCCGTCAGGTCGCTGACGCCAAGCTGACGCGCGCTCTGCAGGGAACTCCAGACGGTGAACCCGGCGATGGCCGCACCGAAGGCGCCGACCAGCACCCAGGCCTGAGCGCGCGAGTGCAGGGACCGGCCGAGGTCGTTGAACCAGAGCCGCAGGGTGAGTAGCTGGACGGTCAACAGCACCCGCGCCGTCGAGGGAAAGGCCGCGGCCGGGTGCGCCACCGGGACGCTCAACTGTCGTCACCGTCGGCGGTTGCCCGGGACCGGGCCCGAAACACCGGCCACAGCAGCAGACTGAGGATGACGAGGCCGAGCAGTGGACCGATCGGCGAGAAGGACAGCGTGGTCTGCGGTTCGCCGCCGGCCTTCTGTTCCGAGTCGACGTCCAGGAACAGCGGAACGTGCAGGTCGTTGCCGGAGACGAGTCCCCAGCCGAGTAGGGCGATCGCCACGACGACGATCAGGACGGCGGCGGTGGGAACGGCTCTACCGAGGCTTTTCATGACGTTATCCCTGGAGGTGAGTGGCGGGCCGGGCCTCTTGGCCCGCTCGGTGGGTGCGGAGAAGTTCGGCGACCGCAGCCTCGGCGGCCGCGACGCTGGTGGTCAGGCCGGTCACCGCTACGAAGGCGTCCGCGAGGTCGGCGGTTCCGGTCCGGGTCACGATGTCGGCCGGTCGGCCGCTCGCGGCGAGCTTGCCGTCGGACAGGATGCAGACCTCGTCGCAGGTCCGCTCGGCCGCGTACAGGTCGTGGGTGGCAATCAGGACGGCGCCGCCGGATCCCGCGAACTGCGCGATCACCGAACTCATCAAGGCCCCGGCCTCCGGGTCGAGGCCGCGCAGCGGTTCGTCCAGGATCAGCAAACGCGGATGGTGCGCCAGCGCCAGTACGAGTTGCAGCTTGCGGCGCATGCCGTGCGAGTAGTCACCGACGAACTTCTTGCGGTGTGCCAGCAATCCGACTGTCTCGGTCAGCGCCTCGGCGAACTCGAGATCGAACAGCGGCCGAAGCCGGCGGTGCAGGGCCAGCGTCTCGTCCGCGGTCAGCGACTCCGGCACCGGAAGATCGTCGGGGAAGAAGCCGAACTCGTTCTTGGCGGCCGGGGTGTCGTGCGGAAGGCCGTTGATCAGCACCTCACCAGCCGTCACCCGGTGGAAGCCGGTGATGCAGTGCAGGGTGGTGGACTTACCCGAGCCGTTGGGGCCCAGCAGGCCGACGATCGATCCGGTCGGCACGGTGAACGAGACATCGTCTACCGCGCGCTGCCCGCCGAACTTCTTCGTCAATCCACGGACCGCCAACGGCTCGGGCGTTTTCATGCAGTTCCTCTCGTCAGGAAATCAATTCCGAAAGAATATGATTTTCTTGGCCAGATTTAATGGGTCGAATTGACCGGCAGGGTCCGGACTAGCCCTTGTAGCAACCGATCTTGACACCGATCTTGAAGCCGCCGGGTCCCTTGACGGCCTCGATGTGGCCGGTGAAGCCGTCGAACCCGCGAGCCCGGCAGTAGATGAAGCCGGCGGCTGCGGCGATCACGAGGACGCCGATCAGGATGATCCAGACCCAGCGCATCGGGGTCTGGTTCGTGCGAGCGGACTCAAGCGATCGGCCCAGTCGCGATTGCAAACTCATCGCACCGGAGGTCAGGTAAAGGGCGGCGTTTGTCACAGGTTTCACCTTTCGGTCTGTCGAACAGGATAGGCGTCCGGGGCCCCACCATCGACGCGAAACTGGACGTTACGGCGGTACCGTGTTGGCCGTCAAACAAAGCGGTGCCGATTGCTGCTTGTTGCAGTTTCGGAATTCATCGGCCAACAATTAGTGCGTAATAGCCGGGCGCCGCCATCGCTGCCGGCAGTGTCCGAGGATATCCGGATCTATCACCCTGTGTGCTGTCATGAGTTCGGATCGTGACCGTCCGTGCCTACCGTCCGCCGACCGGCAAAAACAAAACCCCCGGGAGCAGTTCGAAGCATCCCGGGGGTTTTGCAGGTCTTGCCTGCGAAGATCAGCCGAGCAGGCCGAGGGCCTGGACGGCGTCGCGCTCCTCGCCGAGCTCCTTGGTGCTGGCGTCGATCCGGGCGCGGGAGAACTCGTTGATCTCGAGGCCCTGGACGATCTCGTAGTCGCCGTCCTTGGTGGTCACCGGGAAGGACGAGATCAGGCCCTCCGGGACGTCGTACGAGCCGTCGGAGACGACCGCCATCGAGAGCCAGTCGCCCTCGGCCGAGCCGCGCAGCCAGTCGCGCGCGTGGTCGACGGTGGCCGCCGCGGCCGAGGCGGCCGAGGAGGCGCCGCGGGCCTCGATGATCGCCGCGCCGCGCTTCTGCACGGTCGGGATGAAGTCGTTCTCCAGCCAGGTCTGGTCGTTGACGACCTCGGCGGCGTTCTTCCCGGCCACCTCCGCGTGGAAGATGTCCGGGTACTGGGTGGCGCTGTGGTTGCCCCAGATGGTCAGCTTCTTCAGGTCGGTGACGTGCGTGCCGGTCTTCCGGGCCAGCTGCGCCAGCGCCCGGTTGTGGTCCAGCCGGGTCAGCGCGGAGAAGCGCTCGGCCGGGATGTCCGGCGCGTTGCTGCGGGCGATCAGCGCGTTGGTGTTGGCCGGGTTGCCGGTCACGGTGATCCGGATGTCGTCGGCGGCGTGCTCGTTCAGCGCCTTGCCCTGGACGGTGAAGATCGCGCCGTTGGCCTCGAGCAGGTCGCCGCGCTCCATCCCCTTGGTCCGCGGCCGCGCGCCCACCAGCAGCGCGACGTTGGCGCCGTCGAAGATCACGTTCGGGTCGTCGCCGATCTCGACCGAGGCGAGCGTCGGGAAGGCGCTGTCGTCGAGCTCCATCACGACCCCCTCGAGCGCCTTCAGCGCCGGGGTGATCTCCAGCAGCCGCAGCTCGACCGGCGTGTCCGGCCCGAGCAGCGCGCCGCTCGCGATCCGGAACAGCAGGCTGTATCCGATCTGACCGGCAGCACCGGTAACGGCCACCTTGACGGGTGATTTGCTCACGACACGCTCCTTGGGGAATTCGAACGACGGACTCCCTTCGGACGCTAGCAAGTCCGGCCCGCCCGGGCGACGGTGGGTCAGGTGATCCACACCACCCGTTCATCACCCGGACGCCGTCCCGCCTTCCGCCGCCCCGATGGTGTGCACAGTCCCTGACTTGTAAGGAGAAACTTCGATGGTTTCGGTGCTGCCCCGCCGCTTCGTCCCGGCCACTGCCTCCGCGCTGGCCGTCGCCGCCGCGGTCCTGGTCCCGCAGGTGTCCGCCCCGTCCCACTCGCCCTCGGCCCAGCCGGCCGCGGTGGTGGCGAACAAGCCCGACGACTTCGTCGTCGTCGGCCACCGGGGTGCCTCCGGGTACCGCCCGGAGCACACGCTGGCGGCGTACGAGCTGGCCGCCCGGATGGGCGCCGACTACATCGAGCCCGATCTGGTGACCACCAAGGACCGCGTGCTGGTGGCCCGGCACGAGCCCGAGATCGGCGGTACGACGGACGTCGCCGCGCACCCGGAGTTCGCCGCCCGGAAGAAGACCAAGCTGCTCGACGGATCGCCGCTGACCGGCTGGTTCACCGAGGACTTCACCCTGAAGGAGCTGAAGACGCTGCGGGCGAAGGAGCGGATTCCGGCGCTCCGGCAGCAGAACACGGTCTTCGACGGGCGCTACCAGGTCCCGACCCTGCAGGAGGTCATCGACCTCAGCCGGCGGCTGTCGCGGGAGCTTCGCCGGCCGATCGGGATCTACCCGGAGACCAAGCACCCGACCTACTTCCAGCAGCAGGGCCTCGCCCTCGAGCCCGAGCTGGTCAAGACACTCACCCGCAACGGCCTCAACCACCCGGGCGCGAAGGTCTTCGTCCAGTCCTTCGAGGTCGCCAACCTGAAGGCGCTCGACCAGCAGTTGCGGGTTCCGCTGGTCCAGCTGACCAGCGCGTCCGGAGCGCCGTACGACTTCGTGGTGAACGGTGACAAGCGCACGTACGCCGATGTCGTCTCGGCCACGGGGCTGCGCGAGGTCGCGAAGTACGCCGACGGGGTCGGTCCGGCCAAGGACCAGGTCATCCCGCTCGACGCCACCGGCAAGCTCGGTCGGCCGACCGCCCTGGTCCGCGACGCCCACCGGGCCGGCCTGGTCGTGCACCCGTACACCTTCCGGGTCGAGAACAACTTCCTGCCGGCGGACTTCGACAGCTCGGCCGTTCCGGCGGACGCGGGCAACCTGTTCGGTGAGATCAACGCCTTCCGCGCCGCGGGGGTCGACGGGGTGTTCTCCGACAACCCCGACGTCGCCGTCGCAGCCGAGGCGGAGTCGAAGTAGCGCCTGCTGACAAGATGACGGGGTGGAACGCAAGGTAGCCAGTGGTACGGCGACCGTCGAGGCCGAGGCGGACGGGACGTTCGTCCTCCGGGTCGACGGGTCGCTGCAGTCGCAGGTCGACCTCGCCGACCCCACCCACCTCGGGTTCGAGTACGTCCGCCGGATCGGGGACGTGCTCGACCTGGTGGCCCCCCGCAAACAACCGATCTCCGTGGTGCACGTCGGCGGCGCCGGGCTGACCCTGGCCCGGTACGTCGCGGTCACCCGTCCCCGTTCGCGGCAGATCGTGCTCGAGCCGGACGAGGAGCTGACGGAGTTCGTGCGGGAGGCGCTGCCGTTGCCGAAGCGCGCCGGGATCAAGGTCCGTGGCGTGACCGGCCGGGAGGGGATGCCGGGTCTGTACGAGGACTCCACCGATGTCGTGATCGTCGACGCCTTCGTCCGCGAGGCCGTGCCGGCCAACCTGGTCACCGCCGAGTTCGTCGCCCACTGCGCCCGGATCCTGCGGCCCGCCGGCGTACTGGTCTTCAACCTCATCGACGGCACCGCCGGTCTGGGCTTCGTCCGCCGGGTCGCCGCGACCCTGCGCGACGGTCTCGGCGACGGTGTGGTCCTGGCCGAGCGCAAGGTACTGCGCGGCAAGGGTTTCGGGAACGTGGTGCTGGTCGGTTCGCCCCAGCTGCTGCCGGAGCTGACGCCGTCCGGCCGACGGGCGCAACCGCCGTACGAGGTGCTGCCGCTGGCCGAGCTCGCGGGCAAGGCCGCAGCACTGACGGACGCCGAAGGTTTCGCCTCGCCGGCCGCCCCGGCAGGCACGTTCGGCCGCTGACAAAACAGTGTCAGCTTTGCCCGGAAGGTGAAGCCGGGAGAGCTCGGGGACCGGTAGCTTGAGCGCGTGTCTGCTGCCAGCATCGCCGCGCTGAGGTACTACCCGGTGAAGGGTCTCACCGGCGTCTCCGTCGAGCACGCCGAGGTGACCGCGACCGGCCTGCGGCACGACCGCGCGTTCATGCTGGTCAACCCCGACGGCACCTTCCTCAGTCAGCGCACGGTGCCCGCGATGGCACGGCTGCGCGCCGAGGTGCTGGCCGGTGGCGACGGGCTCCGGCTGTCCACCGAGGGCGCCGACACTCTCGAAGTACCGGTCGCGTACGACGGCAAGCGCCGCGACGTGAGCCTGTTCGCGAAGTGGTTCGGGGCCGGCGTGGTGCAGGATCCGGCCGCCGACGAGTGGTTCTCCGAGCAGCTCGGCCGCCCGGTCGCCCTGGTCCGGACGACGCCGGAGCACGAGCGGCCGAGTTGGGGTGTGCATCAAGGATCGACCGGCTTCGGCGACGCCCACGCACTGCTGGTCACGTCGCTGTCCTCGCTCGACTGCCTCAACGAGCGCATCGTCGAAACCGGCGCCGAGCCGATCCCGATGGATCGCTTCCGTCCGAACCTGGTGGTCACCGGCTGGCCGGAGGCACACACCGAGGATCGCGTACTGCGTGCGTCGGCCGGCGGGCTCGAGATCGGCTACGCCGCTCGCGCCATCCGGTGCGCGGTCCCGACGGTGGACCAGGCGACAGGGGAGAAGCGCGGGCCCGAGCCGACCCGGTCGCTGGCGAAGTACCGGCGGCAGCCCGACTACGGCGGCGGCGTGAGCTTCGGCATGAAAGCAGCCGTCCTGACACCGGGCACTGTCACGGTCGGCGATGAGATCTTGGTACACGATTGGCTTCCCGAAGGCACTGACCCCGCTCCTGACGGCCGTTAGCGTCGGAGACTCCACGAACCCGGGGAGTCTCCGTGCGCCGCATCGTCGTCCTCCTGGTCGGCTGTCTCCTGCTGGCTGCGACGGCACTGCCCGGCGCGACCGCGAAAGTTGCTACAGGCAAGGATGTGCGCGGCCCCGGCGCGGCGCAGTACGACGTCCAGCTGGCCGCCGACGCGACCGGGCGGACCTGGTCGGGCCGCGAACGCATCGCCTTCACCAACACGACCGGTGAGCCGCTGGCCGAGATCTACCTGCGTCTGTGGGGGAACGCCTGGGACGGCTGCGCCTCGCCGGTGAAGGTGAGCCGGTTCGAGGGTGGGACGCCGGGTACGCCGACAGTGAACTGCACGGCAGTGAAGGTGACGCTCGATCAAGTGCTTGCCCCAGGCAAGCATTCGGCGATCGGGTTCGACCTGGTGATGACGGCGCCGGCGCGGTTGGAGCGGTTCGGGCGGGCCGGCGCCTACAGCTTCTTCGGCAACGCGCTTCCGGTACTGGCCGTACGCGACCAGGCCGGATGGCATCTCGAACCGGATCTCGGCATCGGTGAGAGCTACTACACGCTCGCCGCCGACTTCGCCGTACGGCTGGAGCATCCGGCTGCCCTGCAGGTGCCGGCGACCGGCGTGACCTCGGCGATCCGCCGGGGCGGAACGGTCACGGCGACCAGTACGGCCAAGCAGGTCAGGGACTTCGCCTTCGCGGTCGGTGTCTTCCAGCAGTCCGTGCTGACCTCACCGGGTGGGGTGAAGATCCGTACCTGGTGGACCGGCACGGTGACGCCGGCCGCTGTCGCCGATGCGCGGACCAAGGCAATGGCAGCGATCGACGACCTCGGCCGGCGGTTCGGCAAGTACCCGTACGGCGAGGTCGACCTGGTGCTGAACGACAAGTGGCTCTCGTTCAGCGGGATGGAGTATCCGGGCTTCGTGCTGCTCATCGCGCCACCGGGACAGGAAGGCCCGGTCGTGCACGAGCTGGCACACCAGTGGTGGTACGGGATCGTCGGCAACAACGAGTACGCCGATCCCTGGCTGGACGAGTCCTTCGCCGTCTACTCCACCGACCTGCACGGAGGTGACTCGCAACCCGGCTGCTGGCCCGGGCGGCTCGATGCCCGGATCACCAACGACATGGCGTTCTGGAAGCGGTACGGCGCCAACTGGGGCCGTTACGTCTACACCTACGGCGCCTGCCTGCTGCACGACCTGCAGCGCTACATCGGCACTCCCGCGATGGCGAAGCTGATGAAGGACTACGCCACGTCCCACTGGTACGGCGTCTCCACCCCCGGCGACTTCAAGTCGGCCGCCGAGGCCGCCACCCCGAAGGACCTGGCGCCCTTCTGGAGCTCACACCAGCTTTCCTAGCAGGCAACTCGCGAGCGGCCGGTCATCGCCTTGTAGGAGCAGGTGTCGAAGACCTTCCCGGCCGGGGTCAGGAAACGGGCGGTGTCACCGGTGTTGTTCCAGACGTAGTTGCCCTGGTTCCAGTACAGGGTGACCGCGGTGTTGCGGTTCCGGCCGGTGCGGATGATCGCGGTCGTCCGGCCCTGCAGCACATAGCCGCGCGGGAAGACGAAGGTGTGGTTGGCGACGTCCTTGACCATGAAACCGGTCAGGTTGATCGGCCGGGTGCTCAGGTTGCGGATGGTGAAGAACTCGGTGTTGAGGTGCGCGTTGGTCCGGGTGTCCTTGCCCGGCGCGTCGTACTGGATCCCCGACAGGACGATCGTGCTCGCCGCCGCGGCGGGCAGCGGCGCGGCGAGGCCGACGATGGCGGTGAGTGCGGTCGCGACGGCGGCGACGGGCAGGCTGAAGCGTCGTACGAACATGGAATTCCCTCCGGCTGTGGGCCGATTTCCCCCCGGCCCGGTGAACTGCTGACTGCCGGCTTCCCCCCGGCGGGTCGTACGTTATTGTCACCCTCCGTGTCCGTCAAGGGCTGGCGGGCTCCGGTTCAGATCAGCGTCAGCAGGATGTAGAGCACCGGGGCCGAATAGGTCAGCAACAGCAGCCAGGCCATCATCTTGTGCCCGGGCTTGGCCCGGTTCAGCGAGGAGGCGAAGAAGACCACCGCGCCCTCCTCGGTGTGCCGGCTCAACCCGATCCGGCGGGCGTCCTCGGGCCGCGGATCGGGGCGTTCGTCGGCGACGGCGTCCGGCGGGATGCCGAACAACGCAGGCCGGGCCGGATCGAGATCGTCGCGCTCGCCGTACATTCCGGCCTCCCGCAGGGTGGGTGGAGGCTCAAGCTAACCCCGCCGCCGGAGCCGACTCAAGCACCTTCGTCCATCGTCCCACTCCGGCGGTCACCACGGCGGCCGGCGATCCGCGAGCCGTCGTCGTGGGTCACCGCGCGACTACTTGAAGTCAACCACCCAGGCGTACCGCCAGGCGGTGCTGAGACAGACCAGCACCTGCGTCGTGCAGTACTCCGCCCTGGCCTGGCCGACGCCGAGCTGGTCCAGTCCGCAGTTGAGAACCGTCCTCGAGTTCGAGCTCATCAGCCGGTCGAAAGCAGTCTTCGCGGTCATGTTCCGGCCGCCCGTGGACGCGCCCGACGAACCACCGGAGGACAGGTCGCCGGTCCTCGCCCGGTCGGCGGCTTCGCCCCGGGCCCCGCCGGTGAGACCGCTGTCCCGTCTCAACGGCGCGCAGCCACGCTCGGTCCGCGCGTTGTCGACCAGCGTGAACAACTCCACCTCGGCACCCGACATGCTGCCGTCGTCGGTGGGTGGCGGCGGGGTCGTCGTGGTCGTGGTCGGCGAACTGGAGGGGGTGCTGCTCGGCGAGTGGGTCGGGTCCGGGGTCTGGGAGGCCGGGTCCTGCGGGGTCGAGGTGGTGCCCGGGCTGCCGGACGGGCCGGCGGTCGGCTCGTTCGTGGGCCCGGCGGTCGGCGCCGTGGTGGGACCGCTCGTGGGCGTTGCCGACGGGGCCGAGCCCGGGACGCTCGGGGAGCCGGTCGGGGTCGGCGTCGCGCTCGGCTTCGGCGTACCGGTGGGTGATGCGGTGGTGGGCGTGCTGCCCGGTGCCGACGGGACTGCCGCGATCGGGGTGGTGGACGCCTCGAGATAGGTGTCGTCGTCGCGGGTGACGTAGGGCACCGAGGCCTCGGCCTGGCCGGTCTGTGGCTGGTGGAGCAGGATCCAGGAGATCGGCGTGATCACCAGCAGGACGGAACCGATCGCGACCACGGTGCGCCGGACGCGGGACCGCGGCCGGGCCGATCGGGTACTGCGCCGCCGCCGGCCGGCGGCTGATCGCGTTGACATGTCAGTGCGTGTTCCCTTCACGGTTCAAGACGTGCCTCGTTCGTCTCACCGCGGCGCCGTGGGGTGCGCCCGATGGCATGGCACAACGGATCTACCCGTCGTGTTCGGCGGCCAACCGGACAGGCGTTGTCGGTTCGCCACAGTGCCTGTGGCGAACTCGGTGGACAACGGACAACGCCTTACCGGTGTGGGTCCTGCGGTCAAGCCGGCTGCTGCGGTACGGCGGTCAGTCGCGACCGAAGTTCTGCACCCAGCTGCCAGGTCCCCATTCGGGTTTGACCTGGCCCGGGTCGAACCCGATGCCGATCTTGGTGAACCTGCAGTTCAGGATGTTCTTGCGGTGCCCGTCACTGTTCATCCAGGCGTTGAAGACCTTTTGCGGGCTGCTGTAGCCGGCCGCGATGTTCTCGCCCCAGCCACTGCCGCGCCAGCCCGCCTTGGCCATCCGGTCGCCCGCGCTCTCGCCGTCCGGATTGGTGTGGTCCAGGTAGTGCCGGCGAACCATGTCGGAGGCGTGCGAGCCGGCGGCCTCGACCAGGCTGTCGTTCAGTTGCAGCGGGCGGCAGCCCTGGCTGCGGCGCGCCTGGTTGGTGAGGTCGAGCACGTCGCGCTCCTGCGCGTTGGTGCCGCCACCACCCGGAGGCGGCGGCGGAGGGTCGTCCGGCGTCGGCTCGGTGGTCGGGGTCTTGGTCGGCGTCTTCGTCGGAGCGGTCGGGGTGGTCGGCTTCGACGCGGTCGGCTTGTGGACCGGCCGGCCGTGACCGTTGACGGTCCGCGGCGGGCCGCTCGGCGTGATAGTGACCGTCTCGACCCCACCGGCCGGGCCGGTGGTGAGCACTGCCGACGGTGCGCCGGGCGCGGTCGGCGTACGGGCGGCGGCGGAGGTCGACTCGGCCGACCCCAGGGCCGGCGTACCGGTCGGGGTGATGGTGGTGGTCAGGCCGTTCGGCAGGGTCTTGGTGACAGTGACCTTGGGCTTGCCGGGACCGGTGCTGGCGCCTTCGACGGCGGCCGGGCCGGAGTTGTCCTCGGCAACGTTCAGGACCTTCGTGTCGTCCTGCGCAACGGCGGAACCGTCCCGGGCCGAGATCACCCAGACCACAGGTCCGATGGCGAGCAGCACGGACAGGGCGCTGACGATCGGGCCGATCAGGCCTCTGCGTCGGGGTGCTTTCCTGCTGCGGTGCCGCCCAGGGGTAGGCGAGTCCGTCATGGGTGGGCGAGTCCTCTTCAGTTCGTCGTACTACCGGAAGTCCGTCGTTCTCCGTGCGTGTTCGTTGCCAGGCCCCCCTGGTGACCGAACAGTGACCTTAACCGACCCCTGCGGCCACCGTTACGGTTCAAACAAACGTCTTAACGAATCCCTTAGATTCGCTCCGGCACCCGGCCGGAGCCAGGCTCAGCCGCCGAAGTTCTGGACCCACGAGCCGTTGCCCCAGTCGGGCTTGACCTGGCCGGCGTCGTAGCCGATGCCGATCATCGTGTAGTCGCAGTTCAGGATGTTCTTGCGGTGGCCCTCGCTCTTCATCCAGCCGTCCACCACGGCGGCCGCGCTCTTGTAGCCGACGGCGATGTTCTCGGCCATCGCGCCACCCTTGAACCCGGCGGCCTTCATCCGGGCGAACGGCGAGCGGCCGTCCAGGCTGGTGTGGTCGAAGTAGTGCCGGACCACCATGTCGGTCGCGTGCAGGTCGGCGGCCTTGGTCAGCGCGCTGTTGGTCCGCAGCGCGCCACAACCGTTCTTGGCGCGCTCGTTGTTCGTCAGCTGCAGCACCTGCGCCTCGGCGCCACCGGTCGGTGCCGGCGGCTTGGTCGACGGCGGCTCGGAGCTCGGCCGCGGCGTCGAAGTACTGCTCGGCTTGGGGGACGGCTTCGTCGACGGCTTGGGGGAGCGGGTGCCCTCGCGGCTCGGCTGGCTGGTCTTCGACCGCGTCGGCGTCGGCGTGGCCTTCGGCGTCTTCGAAGGCGTCGCGGAGGGAGTGGCCGTCGGCGTCGGGGTCGGCTTCGGGGTAGGTGTCGGCGTTGCCGCCGGGCTGCTGACGTCGTCCGACGGCGTCACCATGGACTCGTCGGTGGTGGTGCTGCTCCGGACCGTCAGCGGCTGGTCCTGGCTGGTCGTCTTCGTGTCGTCGTGCGTCAGGTACCAGCCCGTTCCGGCCAGCAGTCCGAGCACGGTCAGGGCACCGAGGATCGGGCCTGCCACTCCACGCTGCTGCTTACGGCGTCCGTGCGAGCGCGGCGGCTGCTGCTCAGCGTGGAAGGGATCGTTCGGTGCGTCGTTCATGGAGCTGAAAAGCCTCTCGTCGTCCTGCGTCGATCCCCGTGATCCCCAGGTCGTTGCGGCACGGACGCTAGCGGATCCGATCGCCGACCACGACCCCTTGGGGCATACCTCACCCCCGCATTGACGAACCTTTTACGACCGGGCCCGGGTCAGGATCGAGCGATGACGATGTCGGCGACGACCTTCCAGCCGAGGCTGCGGTAGAGCCGCAGGCCGTCGATCGAGGCGATCAGGATGCCGCGCTTGGCTCCCTGGGCGGCAGCCGTCTCCACCAGCGAGGCCATCACGGCACTACCCAGACCACGGCGCCGGTGCGCCGGATCGGTCTCGATCCGGTCGGCGACGGCGTCCTGCCCGACCACGGCCATCCGGCCGCTCGAGACCACTCCGCCGTGCAGCGTGGCGCGGGTGATGATCAGGTCGTCCTCGAGCTCGGTGTGCAGCGCGTAGCGCTCGTTCAGCTTGAGCGCGGGCTGCTCGGACAGCTGGATCGTCATCAGCCAGTCCTGGTCGCGCTGCACCTCCAGCCCGAGATCCTCCAGCTGCTCGATCCGCGCCTCCCGGTCGTCGGTGGCGAGCGTGACCCAGCCGGCGCCGCGCTCGCTCCCCGCCGCGATGGCCAGCTCGGCCGCGCGCTCGACGCGCTCGGGTTTGTCGTCGGCGTCCAGGACGACGTACTCCATCGCGCGGTTCCCCTCACCCGCGCGGACGGTCAGGATCCCGTCGTTGTCATCCTCGACTGTGGTCCAGCCCCGCGATACAGACCACCCGGCCTGCCAGCGGCGGACGAGTTCCTCACGATCTCTCACCAGTCGATTCAATCAGTCAGAAGCTCTCCCGGCGAGGGGAAGATGTGTCGGCTGTCACCAACTGGTCGCGAAAACCCGGATTCTTCCCCTTCGGGAACGACTTTTCACGGTCGTGGGTCGGTGCCCAGCAGGTCGAAGCAGTGCAGGTCGCGGAACACGCCGTCGCGTCCCGGCGAGGCCGCGCGCTCGCGGCCGGTGCGGGTGAAGCCGTTGACCTCGGCAACGCGCTGGGACGCGGTGTTGCCCTCGGCAGCGAACAGCACCAGCCGGCGGCGGCCGAGGCCACCGTCGGCGATCGGGGTGAAGGCGTGGCCGATCGCGCCGCGCACCGCGCCGGACATCACGCCCCGGCCGCGAGCGTCGGGGTGGGCCCAGTAGCCGATCTCGCCCATCGTCGAGTCGATCCGGTTCTGCAGATCGAAGACACTGACACAGCCGAGCAGCTCGTCGGTCTCCGGATCGGCGATCGCCCAGGAGACACCCTCGCCGCCGGCCGAGTTCGCCGGCCGGCTCTCGATGAAACCTTCGGCGTCGGACAGCTGGTACGGCTGCGGCAGTCCGGCCAGCCACTCCTGAGTCCGTACGTCGTCGCAGGCCTCGGCGATCCGCTTCGCGTCAGTACTGCGAAACGGCCGCAGCCGGAGCCGATCGGTCTCGATCACCGGCACCTGCCACCAGTTGCCCTGGGCCTCCGGCTCGTCGTCCCGAGCGATCGACGCGACCCACTCGTCCTGGCGGACACCGCGCTGCAGGCCACCGGCTGGAATCGTGACCAGGTTCCGGAAGCCGCACTTCCACGCCACCCGGCGCGAGCCCCAGTTGCCGACGTACGCACGCCAGACCACCCGGTCCCAGCCCTGCTCGAACGCGTGCCGCACGGCCAGCCGCAACGCCCCGGTCATCACGCCGTTGCCCCGGGCCCAGGGCGCCACCGCGAAACCGACCTCGCCGAGGTTGCCGTCCTGGGGACGCAGGTCGATGGTGCCCGCGTAGCGGCCGTCGTACTCGATCGCCCAGGCCCACGACTTGCCGTCGCGCCAGGCGGCCGGGATGAACTCGGTCAGGTACTGCTCGGCGTGCTGCCGCTCGTAGGGCACCGGGATCGTGGTCCAGCGCTGCATCTCGGCGTCCTGGCAGGCGTCGTACGCCGCCTCGATGTCCGAGACCGTGTGAGCACGCAGGGTGACGGCGTCGGCGGTCAGCGTCGGGACGTCCTCGGGGAAGCGCATGGTTCAGCCTGACAAGCGGTGACCGTGGCGGCAATCCTATTTCGGTCCCGCGGCACCTAAACCAGCACATTCCGCCTGCGATCGGGGGTCCAGACCTTAGGCTGTCGCTGTGAACGTCACCGGAGCAGCCGAACCGTCCCGCGGCCGGGGCGGCCAGCTCGCCGCCCAGCGGCAGGCCACGATCGTTGCCGAGGTCAACAGCCGCGGCGCGATCACGGTGGCCGAACTGGTCGAGCGCTTCGGCGTCTCCGACATGACGATCCGGCGCGACCTGGACGCCCTCGACTCCAGCGGCCTGCTGCACAAGGTGCACGGCGGCGCCACGTCGGTCGGCCTGCGCAGCGCGCACGAGCCGGGCTTCGACGCCAAGCTGACCCAGGAGTCCGCGGCCAAGCAGTCGATCGCGATCGAGGCGGCCGGCCGGGTGCGGCCGGACAGCGCGATCGGGATCGGCGCCGGTACGACGACGTACGCGCTGGCCCGGCAGTTGCTGCGGGTGGAGAACCTCACCGTCGTCACCAACTCGGCCCGGATCGCCGACGTCTTCCACGGCAACGGCCGCTCCGACCGCACTGTCGTGCTGATCGGCGGCATCCGGACCCCGTCCGACGCCCTGGTCGGGCCGATCGCCACCGCCGCCCTGCAGTCGCTGCATCTGGACCTGCTGTTCCTCGGCGCCCACGGCGTCGACGCGCACCACGGGCTGAGCACCCCGAACCTGATGGAGGCGGAGACGAACCGCTCCTTCATCGCCGCCAGCCGCGAGGTGATCCTGGTCGCCGACCACACCAAGTGGGGCACGGTCGGCCTGAGCACCTTCGCCACCTGGTCGGACGTCCAGGTGGTGGTGACCGACGCCGGACTGCCGCAGCCGGCCAGAAAAGCCATGCGCGAGACAGGCAGTGAACTCATAATCGCTTCGTGACCCGGACCGGTACGGCGCCCCTGGGACGACCGTTCTGGGTCGTCTGGTGTGCCGGAGCGGTCTCGTTCATCGGCGACGGCATCACCTTCGGGGCACTGCCGCTGCTGGCGGCGTCCTTCACCCGGGACCCGCGGATCGTCTCGCTCAGCGAGGCGGTGGCCGGCGCGGGCTGGCTGCTGCTGGGCCTGGTCTCCGGGGTGATGGTCGACCGCTGGCGGCGTACGTCGACGATGTGGATCGTCGACGCGCTCCGCGCCGTGCTGGCCGGCATCCTCGCCGCCTTGATCATCGCCGACGTCGCGAACATCCCGATCCTGCTGATCGCCGGCTTCGCCCTCGGACTGCTGGCGCCGTTCTTCGACAACGCCGCCTCCGTGATCGTGCCGGACCTGGTCGCCGGCGAGGCCCTGGAACGCGCCAACGGCTACCAGCAGGTCTCGTTGCTGCTGCTCGCCAGCCTGATCGGCCCGCCTGTCGGCGCCGCGCTCTTCGTCATCGACCGCGGCCTCCCGATCGTCGTCGACGCCGTCTCCTTCGCCGTCGCCGCGATCCTGGTCTGGTCGATCAGGCACGCCACCCCACCCCAGCAGCCGGCCGCCGACCGTCACCTGGGCCGCGAGCTCAAAGAGGGCCTGACCTACCTGTGGCAGCACAAACTGCTGCGCTCGCTCTGCCTGCTCCTGCTGGTCCTGAACGCGGTCGGCACCGGCATCATCGCCATCCTCGTGCTCTACGTCCTGGAGGTGCTGGACCTGCCGGAGGCCGGTTTCGGCTGGCTGGTCGCGACGTACGCCGTCGGTGGCATAGCGGGCGGCCTGCTGGCCCCACGCTGGTCCAAGCGCACGCCGATGGTGGTCAGCGTGATCGGCTCGTCGCTCGTCTCGGGCCTGATGATCATCGTCTTCGGCTTCGCCACCAACCTCGTCGTGGTGGCGATCGCCGTGATCGTCCTCGGCCTGGCCGGTACGTGGTGGAACGTCGTGACGATCACCCTGCGCCAACGCCTCGTCCCGCCCGCACTCCTGGGCCGAGTCACCTCGGTCTACCGCATGGTCGGCTTCTGCGCCGCCCCACTGGGTGCGGTAGGTGCCGGCCTCCTGGCCCACAGCACCACCCTGACGTTCCCCTACATAGCCATGGGCGTCCTGCAGCTGATCGCCACCCTCTGTTTCGCCCCCACCATCCGCAGAGAACTGGCGACCTGCTGACTACGAGACGCGGGAGGCGCCTGCTGAGGGGGTGGCGTCCAGGGAGGTCGGCTTGGTGAAGCCCTCTTTCGAGAAGGCCTTTTCGATGGCAGCCAGCACCTCGTTGGTCGCCGAAGCCTCGACCAGGGCGACGATGCAGCCGCCGAAGCCGCCGCCTGTCATCCGGGCGCCGAGGGCACCGGCGGCCAGCGCCGTGTCCACGGCCACGTCCAGTTCGGGAACGGTGATCTCGAAGTCGTCGCGCAGCGAGGCGTGCGAGGCGGTGAAGAGCGGGCCGACGTCGCGCAAGCGGCCAGCGCGCAGGAGGGCGATCGTGTCCTCTACCCGGCGGATCTCGGTCACCACGTGCCGGACGCGGCGGCGCGCGACGTCGTCGGACAGCCGGCCCAAAGCATCGTCCAGGTCCTCGGGGGCGATCGACCGCAGCGCCGGTACGCCGAGTTCGGCCGCGGCTTGCTCGCAGGACTTCCGGCGGGCGGCGTACTCGCCGTCCACGTGCCGGTGCGGTGCCTTCACGTCGATCACCAGCAAGGCGAGGTCGTCGGCCGCGGGGTCGAAGGGGATCTGGTCGGTCGACATCGCGCGGATGTCGAAGTACAGGGCGTGGCCGGCCGTGCAGCACATCGACGCCATCTGGTCCATCAGACCGACCGGCGCCCCGACGTACTGGTTCTCGGCGCGCTGAGCGAGCCGGGCGACCTCGGCCGGATCGACGTCGAGGTCACGCAGGCCGAGCAGGGCGACGGCGGTCGCGCAGAGCAGGGCGGCGGACGACGACAACCCGGCGCCGGACGGCAGGTCGGACTCGACGAGCAGGTTCGCCCCGCCGATCTCGTAGCCGTCCTTCAGCAGCACCCAGGCCGCGCCGGCCGGGTAGGCGGCCCAGTCCGCCACCGAGCCGGGAGCCAGCGAGTCCAGCTCGAAGGTGATGATCCCGTCCTGGCCGGAGGACGCCACCGCGACCACCCCGTCGGTCCGGGCCGAGGCGGTGACCGTGATCTGGTTCGGCAGCGCGATCGGCAGCACCAGACCGTCGTTGTAGTCGGTGTGCTCGCCGATCAGGTTGACCCGGCCGGGCGCGCGCCACACCCCGTCGGCCGGAACGCCGAAGACCTCCACGAACTTGCTCATGAGCCAACCTTCCGCAGCATCTCGGCGACATCCTCGGGCAGGGTGTCGGAGATGAAGGCACCCATCCCGGACTCCGAGCCGGCCAGGTACTTGATCTTGTCCTGGGCCCGCCGGATCGACAACAGCTCCAGGTGCAGGTAGCCCAGCTCGCGATCGACCCGGACCGGCGCCGGGTGCCAGGCGGCGATGTAGGGCAGGTCCTCGCCGTACAGACCGTCGAAACGGCCCAGTACGTCGAGGTACAGCTGGGCGAAGTCGTCCCGCTCCTCCGTGGTCAGGTCGGAGATGCCGGCCACCTGGCGGTGCGGGTAGAGGTGTACCTCGACCGGCCAGCGCGCGGCCTGCGGCACGAACGCGGTCCAGTTCGCGTTCTCCGCGACCACCCGGCGGCCGTCCTTGCGCTCGGCGGCCAGGACGTCGGCAAAGAGGTTGCTTCCGGCAACTTCCTGGTACTCCCGGGCGCGCGCCATCAGGGTCTGGATCCGCGGCGGCAGGAACGGGTAGCCGTAGATCTGGCCGTGCGGGTGGCTCAGCGTGACGCCGATCTCGCGGCCGCGGTTCTCGAAGGCGAAGACGTACTCGATGTCGGGCCGGGAGCTCAGCTCCGCGGTCCGGTCGGCCCAGGCCTCGACCACCAGCCGGGCCTGGCCCTGGGACAACTGGGTGAAGGACTTGGTGTGGTCGCTGGTGAAGCAGACCACCTCGCACCGGCCCGGGCCGGAGAACGACGGGAACCGGTTCTCGAAGACGGCCACGTTGTAGTCGTGGTCCGGGATCTCGGTGGCGTTGCCCGGCCGGCTGGCATCCAGCGGGCACTGGTCGGCCGGCGGCAGGTAGGTCCGGGTGTTGCGGTGGGTGGCGAAGGTGATCGTGTCACCGGTCAGCGGATCGGTCCGGAACTCGGCCAGCGGCTTCGGCGCCGGCAGGCCCCGGGTGTCCTCGAGCGGGACCCGGACCGGCGCGTCGGCCGGGTCGTAGTAGATCAGTTGCCGGCCGTCGGACAAGGTGGTGTCCGTCCGGCGCGCACCGCGTGCAGTGGTGTTCATGGTCCGACCTTCCGCTCCAGGGCCGAGAATCGACACTCTCATTCATCAACCATCGTAAACCAACAATTTCAAACATGCATCGATGGACCCGCCACCGGTACTCTTGATCGATGGACGTCGCCCTAAGGTCGCGTCCTCTCCTGTCTACGCGGAGAGGGCGCTAGGAACCCCCAGCTCATGAACGAAACCCTGCTCAACATCGTCCTGATCTTCGTCTTCGTGCTGATCGGTGGTGTCTTCGCCGCCGCCGAGATGGCGCTGGTCTCCCTGCGGGACAGCCAGCTCAAGTCGATCTCCCAGCGCGGCCGGCGCGGCGAGATCGTCGCCAAGGTGGCCGCCAACCCGAACCGCTTCCTGTCCGCCGTGCAGATCGGCGTGACGCTGATGGGCTTCCTGTCCGCCGCCTTCGGTGGCGCGACGCTGGCCGACAGCCTGTCACCGCACCTGCAGGATCTCGGCCTGCCCGAGTCGGTGGCGAACACCGTCGCGCTGGTGCTGATCACCGTGGCCATCTCCTACGTCTCGATCGTGCTCGGCGAGCTCGCGGCCAAGCGGCTGGCGCTGCAGCGGGCCGAGACGTTCGCACTCGGTCTGGCGCCGCTGGTCGACCGGATCGCTTCCGGTGCCCGGCCGGTGATCTGGCTGTTGTCCCGCTCGACCGACCTGGTGGTCCGCGCGCTCGGCGGTGACCCGAACGCGAACCGCGAGGTGATGTCGGACGAGGAGCTGCGCGAGATCGTCTCCGCGCACGAGTCGCTCGGCGAGGAGGAGCGCCGGATCGTCGACGACGTCTTCGAGGCCGGCAGCCGGCAGTTGCGCGAACTGATGCTGCCGCGGACCGAGGTGGACTTCGTCGACGCCGAGATGCCGGCGTACAAAGCGGTGAAGTTCGCCGCCGAGCGACCGCACTCGCGCTACCCGGTGATGAACGGCTCGGCCGACGACATCGTCGGCTTCGTGCACGTCCGCGACCTGTTCGATCCCGCGGTCGCCAGCCGGTCGGTCCGGGTCGGTGACCTCGCCCGCGAGGTGCTGATGCTGCCCGACACCGCGAAGCTGCTGCCGACGCTGACCGAGATGCGCCGGCGCAGCACCCACCTGGCGATCGTGCTCGACGAGTACGGCGGCACCGCCGGCATCGTCACGCTCGAGGACCTGGTCGAGGAGCTGATCGGCGACATCAAGGACGAGTACGACGAGGAGTCCACCGAGACCACCCGGCTGCGCAGCGGTGACGTCGAGGTGGACGGCCTGCTCAACCTGGACGACTTCGCCGACGAGACCGGCGTCGAGCTGCCCGACGGCCCGTACGAGACGGTGGCCGGTTTCGTGGCCGCCCAGCTGGGCCGGGTGCCCTCAGTCGGCGACGAGGGCGCGGTCGACGGCTACAAGCTCACGGTCAAGGAGATGGACGGCCGCCGGGTGGCCCGGGTCCGGGTGCATCGCGTCAGCGGGGACGAAGCCGTCGTCAGCACCGACTAGGACGTCCCCGACGGGGGTCGGGGTCAGGATCTTCAGCCTGCTGAGCACGACCAGGCTGCCGACGAAGTAGGTCAGGCAGGAATACGGCCGGTTCGGCCCGGCGGAGTACTGGAAGGTCTGCCGGCCGAAGGTCAGCATCAGGACGACGGTGCCCGACGACCACGGCAGGACGATCGGGGTGACCCCGACGGCGAGCAGGCAGCCGATGGTGAGGCGGAGCGCCAGCGAGGTGTAGAGGCCGCCGAGCGCTGTTCTGGTGTCCAGGCCGACGAGCTTGCGGTAGATGGTCCAGCGCAGTACGCGGCGGGCCGTCACTGAAGCGGCGCCGTGCTCGCTGCGGTAGATCATCTCCGACCACTGCGGCCAGGCGTGCTCCGCGTCGGCCATCCGCCGGTAGACCGAGCGGTCGAGCTCCCGATGGGCATGGGGCGCGGGCGCCGACCGGACCAGGCCGAGCAGGACGACGATCCAGAGCAGTACCGACGTGATGCCGCCGATCCCGAGTTTGTTGAGCTGCCAGATCCAGAGCACTGCCGTGGCGGCTGTGAGCGCGAGCAGACGCAGAGCGCTGGTGAGATGGACCGCGCTGAGCGCGACCACGAGCCGGCCGAGATCCGGCGGATGCGACCTGCGGCACAGGCTAGGGTCGGCGCGGGCCCGGCGGTGGTGCTTTTCAGCGTGGTCCAACTAGCGGCTGCCGGTCAGCCCTTCTTGCTGTTGCCGTTCCCAGCGTTGCCATTGCCGTTGCCGTTGCCGTTGCCGGTGTTCCCGTTCCCGTTGTTCCCGTTCGTGTTGGCGGGCTTCGGCTTCTTCGTCTTCTCGGTCTTCGTCGGCTTCGCCGAGGGGACGGCCTTCGGTGCCTGGGTCCTGGTGCTCGCGCGGAGCGACCGGTCAGGAGTGGCGGCCCTGGTGGTGCCGAGCACTCCGGTCGACCGGGAAGTTGTTGCCTTTGGCAACACGGTGGCGGGCTTGGTGGGTGCCGGAGCACTGGCTGCGGGCACTGATGGCCGCAGGTCGTTGGTGGCGGGCAGTTTCTCCGAGTTCGCGTCCAGCAGGATGCCCACGGCGCCGGCGGCGGCAAGTGTCAGCCCAGCCGCGGTCGCGGCGAGCACCCTGCGCGACGGGCGACGGCGTACCGGCAGTGGCAGGATCGCGTCGGCACGGGTGAGCGGCGGGGCCGTCGCTCCGGCAGCCACCTGCTCGGCGGTCGGGCGGGCTTCCGGATCCTTGGCCAGCATCCAGAACAGCAACGCCTCGAAGTCCCCGGCGAGCTCAGGTCGCAGCTCGCTCGGCGAGGTCGCCTCGCTCTGAACGTGCTGGTACATCACCGAGGCCGGGTCTTCCGCCGTGAACGGCGGCTCACCCGTCACCAGTTGGTAGAGCACGCAGCCGAGCGCGTACACGTCCGAGGCCGCCTCGGCCGGCTTGCCCAGGGCTCGCTCGGGCGCGAGGTAGTGGCTGGTGCCGACGATCTGGCCGGTCGCGGTCAGCGTCGTGGTGGTGTCCCCGAGAATCCTGACGATGCCGAAGTCGGCCACCTTCACCAGATCGTCCTTGGTGAGCAGCAGATTGGCCGGCTTGATGTCGCGATGAATCAGGCCGTGCCGGTGAGCCGCGGCCAGCCCGGCAGCCGCCTGCCGCACGATCGCCAGTGCCCGCTCGGACGCGAACGGACCCCGGAGCTTGAGTTCGACGCTGACGTTGGTTCCCTCGACCAGTTCCATCGCGAGGAAGTAGCCGTCACCGTGTGGGCCGAAATCGTAGGTCGCGACGACGTGGGGATCAGAGATCATCGCCGCGGCCCTGGCCTCCCGCTGGAACCGCTCCACGGCCGCAACACTTTCCCGTACCGGCAGCAGCAGCTTGATCGCGACGTCACGGCCCAGCAGTTCGTCCGTGGCGCGATAGACAACTCCCATCCCGCCGCGACCGACGGGGTCGCCGAGCCGGTAGCGCTCGGCCAACAGCACGTTGGCAGCTCCAGGGGGCCTCATCTGTAAATCAGTACCCACTCCGAAGCGACCGCAAGCGTTCAGAGCTGAGCACGGAGCCACTCCAGACCCGACTCTGCGTGGGTGACGATGGTGAAGTGACTGTCGGCCGGGAAGCTGCGCAGTACGGCGGTAGGGCAGTGCGCCGCCAGCCAGTCGCCGTGGGAGCTGGGGATGATCCCGTCCTGACCGCCGTGCAGCAGCAGTACCGGCGCGGAGATCGTGGCGGGGTCACAGCCCCACGGCGTGACATAGGAGAGGTCGTCGTCGATCAGGCCGTCGGGCCCGGCGTCGAGTCCGGCACCGGCGACCTTGCCCAGCCAGCCCCAAGGACCGTCGAACGTCGTGAAGTCAGCAGGAGTGAACTCGGGGTCGTACTCGACGCCGGACGCCTGGTGCGCCGCCTTCACCGCGCGCCCGCCCACCGCGGCGCGCAGGGACGCCACCCCTGACGGCACCATCCCGTCGAACCAGTCCAGCCCCGCCACCCCGTACGGCGCGATCGCCGCGAGCGTGACCGCGGCCCGCACCCGGTCGCCCAGGACCGCCGCGCTGCCCAGCGCGTAGGACCCGCCACCCGAGTAGCCCGCCACAGCGAAACGATCGAAGCCCAGCGCATCGGTCACCTGTCCGGCGTCAGCCCCGACCGACCCGATCGTCCGGCCGGGCGCCGCGGTGGAACCGCCGTACCCGGGCCGGTCGAAGGAGAACCACCGCAGGCCGAGCCGCTCGGCCGCCTCGAACAGCGGCTCCGGCGGCGTACCGACGTTGGGGGTGCCGTGGTTCCACAGCACCGGTACGTCGCCCCGGCCGGTGTCGTACACGTGCAGGGTCCGGCCGTCGCTCAGCTGCAGGTCGATCTCGTTCATGGCGCTCACCTTAGGGTCGGTCGACTGGATCAGCCGGTACGTCGGGGCAGGGCGCCGCCGCTCGACATTCCGCGATGTCGAGAACCCGGGTGGACCTCCGACCTGTGCTGCGAGGATCACTCGACCGAAAGGAACCACCATGAAGTACCTGCTGCTCATCCACAGCAATCCGGTGACCTGGGGACATCCGTCCTTCCTGCACACCGAGGAGGGGAAGAAGCTGCCCGCGCCGGCCAGGCAGCTGCTGGCGGAGCAACTGGAGAAGCTGCTGGCCGAGCTCACGGCCAGCGGCGAGCTGGTTGCCGCCGAGCCGCTGGCCGCGCCGCACCGGACGAGGGTGGTCCGGGTCCGCGAAGGAGTCCGCGCCACCACCGACGGCCCGTACTCCGAGGCGAAGGAGCAACTGGCCGGCGTCTTCATCGTCGACGTCGACAGCGCGGAGCGGGCCGAGGAGATCGCCGCCCGGATCCCCGAGGCGCAGTTCTTCGCGGTCGAGCTGCGGCCGATCGCGACCTGACCGGAAACAGTACGGCCCGGTGACGGAGAGCCACCGGGCCGTAGTACCGGGGGTGCCTAACTGACCAGGCGGGCGTGGTTGGAGTGGGTGGCCAGAGCGGGATCGAGGACGCCGAGGGCCAGCCAGGTCGCGCCACCGACCCCGTCACGGGCAGTCAGCACCTCGCCGTCGAAGTGCTCGTGAATGCTTTGCCGCAGCAACCGGCCGACCGGTGACGATTCACCCGCGACACTGCCGGCCAGGACCAACGGGCCGTTGTCCGACGTTGTCCACAGCCGGCTGACGGTTTCAATGAGCAGTTCGGCTGCGCGTTTCACCAGGGCGTGGGCGGTCTTGTCGTTCTGGTCGTAGGCAGCCACCACCGGCCGGGCCAGTTCGGCCAGCAGCACCGGTGGACGTGAGTTCACGGTGCGGATCAGGTCGTCACGGAGCAGATCGTAGCCCTCACGCTCCGCGCCGGCGCTCGGATCGCGGTCCGGCAGGACGGCCTGTACGACCGCCTCGCCGAGGACGCCGAGCGGCTCGCCCAGATCGATCCCGCGCAGCACGCTGCGCATCGCCTCCCGGCCCAGCCAGAAGCCGGAGCCGTCGTCGCCGAGCAGCCAGCCGTGACCGCCCGCGGTCCGGACCAGCTCGTTGTTGCGGACGAGTCCCGTGTTGCTGCCGGTGCCCGCGATCACCACCGTGCCGTCCGGCGCGGGCGTGCCTGAGGCGAACGCGACCTCGAGGTCGCCGATGAACCGCGGTTCGGCCGTCAGTCCGGCGCTGGTCCAGGCGGCGTCGAACTGGGCTTTGACGTCCGGCCGGCCGAGTGCCGAGCCGCCCGCCGTACCGATCACGGCGGCCTGGACGGCGGCCGGATCGAGGCCCTCCAGTGCCGCCCGGACGGCCTGACCGAAGTTCGCCGCGGCGGTGGCCGGGTGACTGGTCGGATTTCCGCCGGCCGCGGCTCCGCGGCCGATGACGTTGCCCTCGTGGTCGGAGATCACGATCCGGGTGGAGGTGCCGCCGAGGTCGCCGCCCAGGACCAGCGTGGCGGCCGGCAACAGGACCACTGAATCCGTTGGTTGCGTGAGTGGGCGTTCGACCGACATAAGCAATGCTCCAAACTGCTCGAAAGAGTCTAGTCGTGAACAACAACAGACAAGGTCACGCAACGGTCCCGATCTGGGAAGAAGAGTGAGATGAGCCTTGACTTTAGCTGTCAGGTGAGAAAAGTTCTGTCCAGCAAACCGCAAACTTGCGCACTTGTCGGCATCAGGTGTGTCGCGGCGATCAATTTAGTCGAGGGGTGGGGCCGCTGATGGCCAGCACGGCAGACGGCAGCGAGCAGGCCGGAAGCAAGAACGACAGTGGTTTGAGCGCGCAGGCCTTTGTTCACGCGCTCACCCCGATCATGGCTGCGGTCACCGCCCAGATCGACGGCCCGATCCAGCAGGCCGCGGACCTGTTCACCGCCTCGCTGCGCGCCGACGGTGTGATCCAGGCCTTCGGGTCCGGTCACTCCGAGGCGCTCGCGATGGAGATCGCCGGCCGCGCCGGCGGCCTGATCGCCACCAACCGGATCGCCCTGCGCGATCTGGTGCTGCTCGGAGGTGAGTCGCCCGAGCTGTTGCGCGGCGGCGAGCTCGAGCGCGACCCGCAGTACTCCCGGAAGCTCTACGAACTGTCGGCCGCCCGCCCCGGCGACCTGTTCGTGATCGCCTCCAACTCCGGCGTGAACGGCTCGATCGTCGAGCTCGCCTCGGTGGTGAAGGAGAAGGGTCACCCCCTGATCGCGATCACCTCCCTGCAGCACACCAGCGGGGTCGACTCGCGGCACCCGTCGGGCAGGAAACTGATCGATTTCGCCGACGTGGTGCTCGACAACCACGCTCCGTACGGCGATTCCGTACTGGATCTCCCCAATGGGGGCAAAGTCTGCGCCGTGTCGTCCATCACTGCGGCGCTGATTGCGCAGATGCTGGTCGCGGAGGTTCTGCGCCGGCTGACCGAGTCCGGTGAGACGCCACCGGTCTACCTGTCCGCGAACATCCCGGGCGGCGACGACCACAACCACGCCCTTGAAGCACAGTACGCCGGCCGGATCCGGCGTACTGCTTGAAACACTCTCGGAAGGCGGGACCAATGAGTACTCCCAACAACCTGTCGCGGCGGCTGTTCCTGCAGCGCGCGGCGGTCGGCACCCTGCTGGCCACCGGCGGCAGCACGCTTCTCGCGGCCTGTGCCGGCAGCGGCAGCGACGACAGCGGTTCCAGTGGTGGTGGCGCCGACAAGACGGCCGACAACCCGTTCGGGATGGCGGACAAGGCCACCGTCGACGCGGTGATCTTCAACGGTGGCTACGGCTACGACTACGTGACCTTCGCGGCCGAGATCGCGCAGAAGAAGTTCGCGGGCTCCACCTTCAAGGTCGCTCCGTCCACCCAGATCGCCCAGCAGCTGCAGCCGCGCTTCGTCGGTGGCAACCCGCCGGACCTGATCGACAACTCCGGCGCGAACCAGATCGGCTTCAACACGATCCTGGACCAGCTGACCACGCTGGACGACGTCTTCGAGGCCAACAACTACGAGGGCACGAAGATCGCCGACACGCTGTACCCCGGCGCCAAGATCCCCGGCACCTTCGACGGCAAGTTCGTCGCGATGAACTACGTGCTGACGCTGTACGGCCTGTGGTACTCCGAGAGCCTGTTCAAGGAGAACGGCTGGGAGCCGCCGAAGACCTACGACGCGCTGCTCGACCTGGGCGCCAAGGCCAAGGCCAAGGGCAAGTACCTGTTTGCCTGGGGCAAGGAAGCCGCCACCTACTACCACACGATGGCCGTAGACGGCGCGATCAAGGAGGGTGGCGACGAGGTCCGGCTGGCGCTGGAGAACCTGAAGGAGAACTGCTGGTCGATGCCGCAGTTCCAGGGCATCTTCAAGGCCCTGGAGACCATGGTCAAGAGCGGCTACTTCGTCCCCGGCGGCGCCGGCACCCAGTTCACCGCCGCGCAGGCGAAGTGGAGCAACGACCAGCAGGCCATCCTCTACCCCTCGGGTTCGTGGATCGAGAACGAGATGAAGAAGGCCACCAAGGCCGGCTTCAACATGAAGGGCATCCCCGAGCCCACGCTGACCGACAGCCCGAAGCTGCCGTACGAGTCGCTGCGCAGCGCGGCCGGTGAGCCGTTCATCATCCCGGCCAAGGGCAAGAACGTTGCCGGCGGCAAGGAGCTGCTGCGGGCCATGCTGTCCAAGGACGCGGCGACCAACTTCGCCAAGACCCGGCTGGCGCCGACCATCGTCAAGGGCCTGGTGCCCGCGGACGGCTTCGGTTCGACCGCGCTGCAGTCGCAGACCGCGATGCTGGATGCCGCCGGCACCAACATCTTCGACTACCAGGTCTTCGGCCTCTACGGCATGAACACCGACCAGCTCGTCGTCTGGAACTCGTTCCTGTCCGGCCAGCTGGACGCGGCGGGCCTGACCAAGGGTCTGCAGCAGATCACCGACAAGGTACGGAACGACAGCTCCGTCAAGAAGATTCCGGTCACCAAGTGACCATGACGCCAGATGTCGTGCCGAGCGGCGGACCCCAAGGGTCCGCCGCTCGGCGGCGCCGCCGGCCGCTGACCTTCGACCGGGTCAGCTTCATGGTCGTGTTCCTCGGCCTGCCGCTGGCGGTCTTCGTGATCTTCGTGGTCTCGCCGTTCGTCCAGGCGCTGTACTACTCGCTGACCGACTGGTCCGGGTTCAGCGCGGGGATGAACTTCGTCGGCTTCGACAACTACGTGAAGTTGTTCAACGACGACATCTTCCTCAAGGCCGTACGCAACAACGTCCTGCTCGCGATCGTCGTGCCGATCGTGACGATCCTGCTGGCGCTCACCCTGGCCACACTGGTGACCATCGGCGGGTCGGGCACCGGCACCGTCCGGGGACTGCGCAACTCCGGCTTCTACCGGATCGTCTCGTTCTTCCCGTACGTGATCCCCGCGATCGTGATCGGCCTGATCTGGGCCCAGGTGTTCACCCCTGGCTCGGGCGTGCTGGACGCGGTGCTGTCGAAGATCGGGCTGGAGCAGTTCGAGAACTACGCCTGGCTCGGGGACGCGCGGACCGCGATGCCGGCCTCCATGTTCGTGATGATCTGGGGCTTCGTCGGCTTCTACATGGTGCTGTTCATCGCCGCCATCCGGGGCATCGACCCCGAGGTGTTCGAGGCGGCGCGGATCGACGGCGCCGGCCGGTTCCGGACCGCTGTGTCCCTGACGGTGCCACTGATCCGGGACAACGTGCAGACGGCGTACGTCTATCTGGGCATCGCCGCCCTCGACGCGTTCGTCTACATGCAGGCGCTGAACCCCGGCGGCGGGCCGCAGAACTCGACCCTCGTCATGCCCCAGCAACTGTTCACCACGGCCTTCAGCAAGGGCCAGTTCGGTTACTCGACGGCAATGGGTGTGATCCTGGCCGCGGTGACGATGCTGTTCGCGCTGCTGGTCTTCACCGTGAACACCCTGACCGGCGGAAGCAACCGGATAGCGAAGGGACGCCGATGACCACCACCGCCGCCGCCGACCGGGCCGATGTCGTGGCCGGGTCCCGCGCGCCAGAAAAGCCGTACCGGGAGGGCAGGGGCGTTGCCACCGCCGCCCACATCGCGCTGATCGTGTGGTCGCTGCTGGTGATCCTGCCGCTGGTCTGGACCGTGCTGTCCTCGTTCAAGTCGTCGCAGGAGGTCCTGGGCAACCCCCTGGCGCTGCCGGGCAAGCTGCGATTCGAGAACTACGCCAACGCCTGGACCACCGCGGGGATCGGTCGCTACTTCGCGAACACGGTGGTCGTCGTGGGCACCGCGCTGGTGCTGGTGATGGTGCTGGGCGCCATGTGCGCCTACGTACTGGCCCGGTTCTCGTTCCGCGGCAACCGGTTGATCTACTACTCGATGCTGGCCGGCCTGACGTTCCCGGTCTTCCTGGCGATCGTGCCGCTGTTCTTCGTGCTGAAGAACCTGTCGCTGCTGAACACCCTGCCAGGGTTGATCGTCACCTACGTCGCGTTCGCGCTGCCGTTCACCGTCTTCTTCCTGCACAGCTTCTTCAAGGCGCTGCCCGGGGAGATCTACGAGGCGGCCCAGATCGACGGGGCCGGCGAGTGGCGCACGTTCTTCTCGGTGATGTTGCCGATGGCGCGGCCGGGAATGGCGTCGGTCGCGATCTTCAACTTCCTGGGACTGTGGAACCAGTTCCTGCTCCCGGTGGCGCTGAACACCGACTCGAACAACTACGTGCTCTCGCAGGGCATGGCCTCGTTCGCGTCGCAAGCCGGATATGCGGTGGACTTCGGGGCACTGTTCGCGGCCGTGGTGATCACGGTGCTGCCGGTGCTGGTGGTCTACATCATCTTCCAGCGTCAGTTGCAGGTCTCGGTGACCGCCGGTGGCGTGAAGTAACCAGTCCGTGGTGTCGGTGGCCGTCAGCTCCTGGATCCAGGAGCTGACGGCCACCTTGTCTTTCAGGTTCCTGCGTCGTCAGTTAGGTTAGGGCAACCTAATGCCGACTGTGAGGTTCCCTGATGCGCTCCATCCTCCGGCCGCTCGCGCTGCTGGCCGCTCTGCCGTTGCTCGCCCTCACCGCCTGTGGTGGCGGCGGCCAGGAGGACGAGGCCGCGCGGACGCAGTCCTCGGCCGACGCCGGCGCCTTCCCGGTGTCGATCAAGAACAAGTTCGGCACCGCCGAGATCAAGTCGGCGCCGCAGCGGATCGTCGTCGTCGGGCTGATCGAGCAGGACGCACTGCTCGCCCTCGGCGTCACGCCGGTGGCGACCACCGAGTGGTTCGGTGACAAGCCGGGCGCGCTGTTCCCCTGGGCCAAGGCGAAGCTCGGCGACGGCGCCGTACCGCAGGTACTCAAGGACAAGGACGGCATCCAGTTCGAGCAGATCGCCGCCCTGCGGCCCGATCTGATCATCGGCCTGTACGCCGGGATCACCGCAGCCGACTACCAGAAGCTCACCGCGCTCGCCCCCACCGTGGCGCAGCTGCCCGGCTCGCAGGACTACGGCGTCGCCTGGCAGGACGTGACCAGGACCGTGGGACAGGCTGTCGGCAAGCCCAAGGAGGCCGACGAGCTGGTGAAGGGGATCGAGGGCCGGTTCGAGAAGGTCCGCGCCGAGCACCCGGAGTTCAAGGGCAAGACCGCGCTGATGGCGTCGCCGTACGAGGGCTACTTCATCTACGGCAGCCAGGACCCGCGCTCGCGGCTGCTGACCGACCTGGGCTTCGTCCTGCCGGCCGACCTGGACAAGGCGATCGGGGACAAGTTCGGCGCCAACATCAGCGCCGAGAAGGCCGCGCTGCTGGACCAGCAGGCGATCGTCTGGTTCCCGACCAAGGGCGGCACGGCGAAGCTGAAGGAGGACAAGGTCTATAGGGCGCTGAACGCCCGCAAGCAGGGTCGCGACGTCTTCATCGAGGAGGACTACGACAGCGACCTGTACGGCGCCACCACCTTCGTCTCGATCCTGAGCCTGCCGATCGTGCTCGACCAGCTGGTCCCGCAGCTCGCGAAGGCCGTCGACGGCGACCCCACCACCACATAATTTCGGCACTATGACCGCTCTGCGGGCGCCCGGGTGTGGCGGAGAGCCCGGGCGCTGGCAGAATCGGCCCCATGTCAGCAGCCGTCCCTGGGGACACCCCTGTGCAGGCCGCCGGATCCGAGCGACGCCCGCGCGTCCTCTCCGGTATCCAGCCGACCGCGGATTCGTTCCACTTCGGCAACTACCTGGGCGCCGTGCGCCAGTGGGTGGCGCTGCAGGAGGATCACGACGCCTTCTACTGCGTGGTCGACCTGCACGCGATCACGGTCGAGTACGACCCGAAGGTGCTGCGGGAGCGCACCCGCCGGTCGGCGGCCCAGTTGCTGGCGGCAGGCATCGATCCGGAGCGGTCGACGCTGTTCGTCCAGTCGCACGTGCCCGAGCACGCCCAGCTCGGCTGGGTGCTCGGCTGCCTGACCGGGTTCGGCGAAGCGAGCCGGATGACCCAGTTCAAGGACAAGTCCGCCAAGGGCGGTGCCGACCGGGCCACTGTCGGGTTGTTCACCTACCCGATCCTGCAGGCCGCGGACATCCTGATCTACCAGGCCGACCGGGTCCCGGTCGGCGAGGACCAGCGCCAGCACCTGGAGCTGACCCGCGATCTCGCACAGCGCTTCAACCACCGCTTCGGCAAGACCTTCCGGCTGCCCGAGCCGCACATCGTCAAGGAGACCGCGAAGATCTCCGACCTGCAGGAGCCGACCGCGAAGATGAGCAAGTCGGCCTCCTCGCCGGCCGGCATCATCGAACTGCTGGACGACCCCAAGGTGAGCGCGAAGAAGATCCGCTCGGCGGTGACCGACTCCGGCCGCGACGTCGTCTTCGACCCGGAGAACAAGGCCGGGGTGGCCAATCTGCTGACCATCTACTCCGCGCTGAGCGGCAAGAAGATCAGTGAGCTCGAGGACGAGTACGCCGGTCGCGGCTACGGCGACTTCAAGAAGGACCTGGCCGAGCAGGTGATCGAGTTCGTCACCCCGTTCCGCGAGAAGACTCAGCTGTACCTCGACGACAAGGCGCAGCTGGACGCGATCCTGGCTGCCGGCGCCGAGCGCGCTCGGGCCGTCACCGAGCCGACGCTGCAGCGGGTCTACGACCGGCTCGGCTTCGTGCCCGGACCGTCCATGACCTCCGAGCCGGGCCGGTAGGCGCCCGATGGCGACGATCGGTGTGGCGATCCCGATCGCGGAACCCTTCGGCACCGAGCTGCAGAAGTACCGCGAGGAGTTCGGCGACCCGATGGCGACGTCGATTCCGACGCACGTGACGCTGCTGCCGCCGACCGACGTGGCCGACGAGGACCTGGCTCTGGTCGACGACCACCTGCTCGAGGTGGCGGCGCGGTTCCCGAGCTTCCGGATCCGCCTGCGCGGTACGGCGACCTTCCGGCCGATCTCACCGGTGGTGTTCGTGCCACTGGCCGAGGGGATCTCGTCCTGCGAGGTGCTGCAGTCCCAGGTGCGCTCCGGGCCGCTGGAGGTCGCGCTGCGCTTCCCGTACCACCCGCACGTCACGGTGGCGCACGATCTGGACAAGGCCTCGCTCGACCTGGCCTACGACGCACTGTCGGAGTACGACTGCGCCTTCGACGTGACCGCCTTCAGCCGGTACGAGCACGGTGCCGACGGCGTGTGGCGGCCGCAGCGCTCGTTCCCCCTGGCAGGGTAGGACTTCTTACCCGGGGTACAGGAGTCACATGGGGATCAAGGATCGGGCCGGAGCCGTCTGGGCACGTTTCAGCCGGACACAGTTGTGGCGGGCGTGGAAGCGGTACGGCGACCGGCGCGGCAACCGGTTGGCCGGGGCAACGAGTTTCTTCGGCTTCCTGTCGATGTTCCCCCTGATCGTGCTGGCCGCGGCGGTGACCGGCAGGCTGCTGAGCGATCAGTACGTGGGCCGGCTCAAGGAAGCGATCAAGACCAACCTGCCCGGCCTGGGCAACCAGATCGACCTGGACAGCCTGATCAGCAACGCGGGCACGATCGGGTTGATCTCGGGCGCCTCGCTGCTGCTGACCGGTCTGGGCTGGATCGACTCGTTGCGCGCCTCGATCCGCTCCATGCACGAGCTCGACGACCAGCCCGGCAACGCGGTGAAGCTGAAGCTCACCGACCTGGGCGCGCTGATCGGCCTCGGTGTGGTCGGCCTGATCGCCACCGGCGCCTCGTCGCTGCTGGTCGGCCTGTCGGACCAGATCATCGACTGGATCGGCCTGGACGGCACCTGGGTGGCCCGCTGGGGGATCAACCTGATCAGCATCGTGGTCGGGATCGCGGCCGGCGCCCTGCTGTTCATCTACCTGCAGACCGCGCTGCCGCGGATCATCCTGCCGCGCAAGGTGATGCTGATCGCCGCGCTGGCCGGCGGCATCGTGTTCTACCTGGCCCAGCGACTCGGCAACGGCTACGTGAAGAACGTGATCGGCAACAACGCGGCGTACGGGACGCTGGCCCTGCCGCTCGCCCTGCTGGTCTGGATCTATCTGATGACCCGGGTGATCATGCTGATCGCCGCCTGGACCAAGGAAGCCACCCTCGACCACCGCTGGCACACCGGCGAAGCCGAAGAAGCCGCCCGTGCCGCAATGCCGTTCGAGTCCGAGCCCGCCCCCTACAGCAGAGCTGCCCGCACAGCAGCCCTCCCGGGCGACGACGGGCTGCTCCCCGGCCCACCCGGCAAGAAGTACAAGGTCGTTCCCATCCCGGCCCGCAAAGCCGACACCGTCGCGGTAGCCGCCGGCGCCCTCCTCGGCGCCACCGCCACAGCCATAGCAGTCCAGCTGACCCGAGCCGGCCGCTCCCTCAGACGCTAGATCCTCGACTACTTCTGCAGTCGAGCTTTGGCTGCTGCCTTGGCTCGAGCCCTGAGCGCCTTCGGACGACGAAGGAACAGGGGAAGGAGTAGCAGGGGCGGGAGGGCGTAGGCCCAGCTCGGGACGCGGTAGGCGACCGACTGGGCTACGGCAGCCGCGGCGAGGGCAGCGCGGTTGCGGCGAGGTGGCAGGGCCGAGGACTTCTTGGAGGTGTTCGGGCCCTCGCCTTGAGCGGTCTTCGGCGGTGCCGCGACAGCGGGCTTGACCAGGGTGCCGACCGGCGACAGGGCGGCGTACGACTTGAAGCCCCAGTCGAGCAGCTTGGTGGCGTCCTGAGTGATGCCGTGCGGTGAGTTCAGCAGGGTGACGACGAGCGTGTGCCCGTTCCGCCTGGCCGCGCCGACGAAGGTGTTGCGGGCCAGCGTCGTGTAGCCGGTCTTCACCCCGAGCGCGCCGTCGTAGTTGAAGAGCAGCTTGTTCTGGTTGGCGACCTGGTAGCTGCCGGCGTTCTTCGCCAGCGGGAAGTTCGTGTACTTCGTCGCCGCGTACTTCGCGAAGTCCGGGCGCTTCAACCCGGCCTGAGCGAACAGGGCCAGGTCGTACGCACTCGAGTACTGCCCGTCGGCGTCCAGCCCGGTCGGGTCGGTCACATGGGTGTCCAGGGCCCCTAGTTGCGCGGCCAGCTGGTTCATCCGCTGGATGGTCCCCGGTACGCCGCCCGCGTCGTGGCAGGCCAGCGCGTTCACCGCATCGTTGCCCGAGGCCAGGAACATCCCCTCGAACAGCAGATCCACCGAGTACCGCAGACCGGGGTACACGCCGACCTTGCTGCCGATGATGCCGGCGTCCTTGTCGGTGCCGACCACCTGGTCGGTCTTGTTCAGCCGCGGCAGCAGCACCAGCGCGGTCAGGGTCTTGAGCGTGCTGGCCGGCCGCAGCTTGGCGTGCGGTGCCTTGGCCGCCAGGATGTCGCCGGTGTCGACGTCGGCCAGCACGTACGCCGACGCCTGCACGGCCGGCGGCGTCGCCCCAGCGGCGACAACCGTCGGCTCCGTGGTCAGCTGAGCGCCGCCGACCGGAGTACGAGCACTCTGGCCGACGGCGGTCGCAGCAAGAGGACCGGTCACCGCGAGAGCCGTGGAGGCTACCGCGGTGGCGCAGGCCGTCAGGAGGACACGCATCGCGGGAACTCTAGACGGCCCGCGGCTCACAAGGCCATGCCGGGCGGCTTCCTGCGTGCTGCGGGGCGCTCGGCACGGCACCTCGCCGCACTGGAGCAAAGGCCACGATGGAACAACATCGAGGCCTTCACTCCAGCACGCCGAGCTACCGCACCGAGCACCTCCTCGCGACTGCAGGAAGCCGCCCGGCATGACCTTCACGCCCGGTACGCGGTCCAGGCGTTCGAGATCCGGGTGCTCTGGCCCGGGGTGAACTGGTTGTAGCAGGAGTCGTAGGAGTAGTCCATGTAGTTGCGGATCGGGTCCACGCCGGGCAGCGAGCAGGAGTCGCGGCCGGTCGGGCAGCCGGAGCTGGCGCTGCCCTGGGCCGGGGTGTCGGCGACCGAGTCGTTCGTACTCGTGCAGCCACCCTGGAAGGTGTGGTAGAGCCCGAACCAGTGGCCGGCCTCGTGGGTCGCGGTCTTACCGAGGTTGAAGTTGGCGGACGAACCGCCGGGCAGCGAGCTGTACTGCACCCGGACGCCGTCGATCGACGGGTTGCTGGAGTAGTCCCACGGGAAGGTCGCGATCCCGAGGTAGGAGAAGTTGACCAGCCAGATGTTGAGCGCGTTCTTGCCGCCCTTGCGGGTCTGCGACCGGTACGTCGTGCTCTGGCCGTCGCGGTGCCAGGTGTTGTTGTTGTACCGGTAGGTGCCGGCCAGGGTGAAGGTGAAGCCGGTGTTCGCGGCGGCCGACGACTCGCCACCGGCGAAGTTCTGGTTCAGCTCGGCGATCTGCTGGCTGATCTGGGTGGCGGTCACGTCGCCGGCGCCGGAACTGCTCCGCATGACGTGGATGTAGACCGGCACGTTGGCAGCAGCCAGCTTGCCGGCCTTCGGCGCGAGACCCCGCGCCTGCTTGGCGGCCACCAGAGCGGCCGTCCTGGCGTCGATCGCCTTCTGCTCGGCAGCCGACATCTCCCGATGGTCGGCCTCCTGGCCACCTCGCGCCGACGTCGTCCCGGCGGGGGTGTAGCACGGGTTCGTCAGGTGTTCGACCGGCAGCTTGGCGTTGGCCTGACCACCGAGCGGACTGAACGCGAGCGCCGTACCGGCCACCAGAACGGCGACGGCACGGGGACGAATGCTGAGAGATCGCATAGCAGCGCTCCTCGAGATTTTTGGCCGCTGGGCGGTGCGACCGGATCAGCCGATTTTGAGCGTCATTCCGGCAACTGCAAAGCCGTTCGCTGGCGGAAAAGTGCCAAGGCAGTGTCAGGACAGCTCGGACTCGGCCTGCTGGATGGCGGCGAACTCTTCTTCGGGGGCCGAGGCGACCAGGTGGTGGCGGCTGTAGAACCAGAAGTAGGCGAGGGCGACGACGAAGATGCCGGCGGTGATGGCGGCGGCGAACTTGTCGACGAAGAAGGTGGCGATGACGGCGGTGATCGCCAGGGCCAGGGCGACGCCGGTGGTGACGACGCCGCCGGGGGTGCGGTAGGGGCGTTCGAGACCTGGTTCGCGGACCCGGAGGACGATGTGGGCCAGCATCATCAGGACGTACGAGACGGTGGCGCCGAAGACGGCGATGTTGATCAGCAGCGCGCCGTCCTGGGTGATCGCGGCCAGCAGGAAGCCGATCAGGCCGGGGACGGTCAGGGCGAGGTACGGCGTCTTGCGCTTGCCGGTGACCGAGAGGAAGCGGGGGAGGTAGCCCGCGCGGGACAGCGCGAAGAGCTGCCGGGAGTAGGCGTAGACGATGGAGAAGAAGCTGGCGACCAGCCCGGCCAGGCCCACGTAGTTGACGAAGTCGGCGACCCACGTCTCGCCGCCGAACGCGGTACGCAACGCCAACGGCAGTGGGTTGTCCGAGTCGGCGATGACCGCCGAGCCCGCGCCACCGGCGGTGAAGACGAGCATCAGAGCGGCGAAGACGAGCAGGATCAGCATCGCGGTGATGATGCCGCGGGGCATGTCCTTGCGCGGGTCGCGCGCCTCCTCGGCGGCCAGCGGAACGCCTTCCACCGCGAGGAAGAACCAGATGCCGTAGACCAGCGCGGCCAGCACCCCGGCGTACCCGAACGGGATGAACTCGCTGGCCCCGGCGGCGTTGTTCGGCACGATGTCGAAGAGCTTGTCCGCGTCGAACTTCGGCACCATCGCGACCACGAACACCACCAGCGCGACGACGGCGACCGCGGTGATGCCCAGCGTCAGCCGCAGCGCCTCGCCCACGCCGTACAGGTGGATGCCGACGAAGACCACGTAGCAACCCAGGTACACCGGCCAGCTCGACGTCAGCCCGAACAGCCCGAGCGCCTCGATGTAGCCGCCGATGAAGGTGGCGATGGCGGCCGGCGCGATCGCGTACTCGATCAGGATCGCCGTACCGGTGGCGAACCCGCCGAGCGGCCCGAGCGCGCGCCGGGCGAACCCGTACCCCGCGCCGGCGACCGGGATCGCGGAGGCCAGCTCGGCCAACCCGAACACCATGCAGGTGTACATCGTGGCCATCAGCACGGTCGCGATCAGCAACCCGCCCCAGCCGCCCTCGGCCAGTCCGAAGTTCCAGCCGGCGAAGTCACCGGAGATGACGTAGGCGACGCCGAGCCCGGCCAGCAGCACCCAGCCGGCCGCGCCACGTTTCAGTTGCCGCTGCTCCAGATACTCCTTGCCGACCTGCTGGTAGTCGACGCGGGCTTTCTTCTGGCTCATCGGGGCCTCCCAGGGGGTGTTCGGTCATCTTGACATCGCGACCCCGGGTTGCGTCAATGGACTGACCGCATACCAATAAAACCCAGGAGCGACCGTGGCCTCGAGTACCGGCAAGCTGACCGTGCAGGAGCTCCGGGACCAGATCGGCGCCGGGCGGATCGACACCGTGCTGGTGGCGATCACCGACATGCAGGGCCGGTTGCAGGGCAAGCGATGCGGCGGCCGGTACTTCGTCGAGGAAGTGCTCCGGCACGGCACCGAGGGCTGCAACTACCTGCTGGCCGTCGACGTCGACATGAACACCGTCGACGGCTACGAGATGTCCTCGTGGGAGCGCGGGTACGGCGATCTGCTGATGGCCCCCGATCTCGACACCCTGCGGCTGCTGCCTTGGCTGGAAGGCACCGCGCTGGTGATCTGCGACGTCCAGTGGCTCGACCAGACGCCGATGCCGGCGTCGCCGCGGCAGATCCTCCGGGCTCAGCTCGACCGGCTGGCCCAACGGGGCCTCAAGGCCTACGTCGGGACCGAGCTCGAGTTCATCGTCTTCAACGACACTTTCGAGCAGGCCTGGACCAAGAGCTACCGCGACCTCGACCCGGCCAACCAGTACAACGTCGACTACTCACTCCTCGGCACCGCCCGGATCGAGCCGCTGCTGCGCGACATCCGCAACTCGATGGAGGGCGCCGGCCTGTACGTCGAGTCCGCCAAGGGCGAGTGCAACCTCGGTCAGCAGGAGATCGCCTTCCGGTTCGACGAAGCGCTGGTGACCTGCGACAACCACTCGATCTACAAGACCGGGGCCAAGGAGATCGCGGTCAAGCACGGCAAGAGCCTCACCTTCATGGCGAAGTTCGACGAGCGGGAGGGCAACTCCTGCCACATCCATCTGAGCTTCCGGTCCGACGACGGCGAGGCGGTGCTGGCCGGCGACCGCGAGCACGGCTTCTCCGAGCTGATGGAGCAGTTCATCGCCGGGCAGCTGGCCTGCCTGGAGGAGTTCACCTACCTGCTCGCGCCGAACATCAACTCCTACAAGCGGTTCGTACCGGGCAGCTTCGCGCCGACCGCCGTCGCCTGGGGCCTGGACAACCGCACCTGCTCGCTCCGCGTGGTCGGTCACGGCGAGTCGCTCCGGGTGGAGAACCGGCTGCCCGGCGGCGACGTCAACCCGTACCTCGCGGTCGCCGCGCTGATCGCGGCCGGCCTGCACGGGATCGAGAACGAACTCGCACTGGAGCCGATGCTGGAGGGCAACGCCTACACCTCCGGCAAGCCGCACGTCCCGACCACGCTGCGGGAGGCGTCGGCGTTGTTCGCCGGCTCGAAGATCGCCCGCGAGGCGTTCGGCGACGAGGTCGTGGAGCACTACGTCAACGCGGCCCGGGTGGAACTGGCCGCCTACGACGCCGCCGTCACCGACTGGGAGCGGATCCGTGGTTTCGAACGACTCTGACCGGCCGCGGATCGGCATCACCACCTATCTGGAGCCGACCATCTGGGGAGTCTGGGAGCGGGAGGCGGCCTTGCTGCCGCGCGTCTACCTGGACGCCGTGGCCACGGCGGGCGGCGTACCGCTGCTGCTGCCGCCCGTCGGCACCGACCCGTCCGTGCTGGACGTCCTCGACGGCCTGGTCATCGCCGGTGGATGCGACGTCGACCCCGCCTCGTACGGCGCTGCCCCGCATCCCGAGACGGTCGGCACCCGGCCCGGTCGTGACGAGCACGAAGCCGTCCTGATCGCGGCGGCGCTCGAAGCCGACCTCCCGTTGCTGGCCGTCTGCCGCGGTCTGCAGATGCTCAACGTCACCCTCGGCGGCACTCTGCAGCAGCATCTGCCCGACACCGGCGCGCACGAGCAGCATCGCCCCGCGCCGGCGATCTTCGGCCGGACCGAGGTGAAGATCGAGCCGGACACCCTGACCAGTGAACTGTTCGGTGGAACCACGACCGTGCACTGCTACCACCACCAGGCGCTCGACGTCGTCGCCGACGGTCTGCGGGTGACGGCCCGGGCCGGTGACGGCACCGTGGAGGCGGCGGAAGTGACCGGCCGGAGTTTCGCGCTCGGCGTGCAGTGGCATCCCGAGGAGAACCCCGAGGACCTGCGGCTGTTCGCCGTACTTGTTGCTGAAGGCAAGAAAAGGAGAGCACTCCGGTGACGTACGACGTGATCAACCCCGCGACGGAGAAGGTCGTCCGGAGCCTCGAGCTCGCGTCGGTCGAGGACACCGATGCCGCGATCGCGCGGGCTGCCCGGGCGTTCACGACCTGGCGCCAGGTGGCGCCGGCCGACCGGGGCCGGTTGCTCAGGCGGTTCGCCGACGCGGTCGACGCCGACCTGGAGAACCTGGCCCGGATCGAGGTGGAGAACGCGGGTCACACGATCGGCAACGCCCGCTGGGAGGCGGGCAACGTCCGGGACGTGCTCACCTACTACTCGGCCGCCCCGGAGCGGTTGTTCGGCCGGCAGATACCAGTTGCCGGAGGCATCGACCTCACCTTCCACGAGCCGCTCGGGGTGGTCGGCGTCATCGTGCCGTGGAACTTCCCGATGCCGATCGCCGGCTGGGGGTTCGCCCCCGCGCTGGCCGCCGGCAACACGGTGGTCCTGAAGCCGGCCGAGCTGACGCCGCTGACCGCCATCCGGCTGGGCGAGCTGGCGCTGGAGGCCGGCCTGCCGCCGGGGGTGCTGGAGATCGTGCCGGGCGCCGGCGCCGTCGTCGGGCAGCGGTTCGTGACGCATCCCGCGGTACGGAAGGTGGTCTTCACCGGCTCGACCGGGGTGGGCAAGCAGATCATGGCCGGCTGCGCGGACCAGGTGAAGCGGGTGACGCTGGAGCTCGGTGGCAAGTCGGCGAACATCGTGTTCGCCGACTCCGACCTGGCCAAGGCTGCCGCGCAGGCGCCGGCCGGGGTGTTCGACAACGCGGGGCAGGACTGCTGTGCGCGGTCGCGGATCCTGGTCGAGCGGTCGGCGTACGAGCGGTTCCTGGAGTTGCTGGAGCCTGCGGTGAAGGGGTTCCGGGTGGGGGATCCGGCGGATCCTTCGAGCGACATGGGGCCGTTGATCTCGGCTCGGCAGCGCGAGAGGGTGGCGGCGTACACGGGGCAGGACGTGGCCTTCGCCGGTACCGCGCCGGAGGGGCCGGGGTTCTGGTTCCCGCCGACGGTGATCACGCCGCCGCCCGGGTCGGCGGCGCTGACCGACGAGATCTTCGGTCCGGTGGTGGCGGTGGTCCCGTTCGAGAACGAGGCCGACGCGCTCAGGATCGCCAACGACTCGGAGTACGGGCTGTCCGGGTCGATCTGGACCCGGGACGTCGGCCGCGCGCTGCGGGTCGGCCGCGGGGTCGAGGCGGGCAACCTGTCGGTCAACTCGCACTCGTCGGTGCGCTACTCGACCCCGTTCGGCGGCTACAAGCAGTCCGGGCTCGGCCGTGAACTCGGCCCGGACGCGCTGGACGCATTCACCGAAACCAAGAACATCTTCATCGCCGAAGACTGATCGGGAGGACCAGAAAATGACAGACGTACAAGCGACCCGGCTGGTGGGACGAGTCGCGGTGGTGACCGGTGGTGCCAGCGGCATCGGCCTGGCCTCCGTCCGGCGGCTCGCGGCCGAGGGAGCCAAGGTGGTCATCGGTGACGTCGACCCGGCGGCCGGCAAGGCAACCGCGGACGAGGTCGGCGGCCTGTTCGTGCAGACCGACGTGACCAGCGACGCCGACGTCGCGAACCTGTTCCAGCAGGCCCACGACACCTTCGGCAGCATCGACATCGCGTTCAACAACGCCGGCATCTCGCCGCCCGACGACGGCTCGATCCTGGAGACCGGGCTGGACGCCTGGCGCAGGGTGCAGGAGGTCAACCTGACCTCGGTCTACCTGTGCTGCAAACACGTCATCCCGTACATGCAGCGCCAGGGCAAGGGCTCGATCATCAACACCGCGTCGTTCGTCGCGGTGATGGGCGCCGCCACCTCGCAGATCTCGTACTCCGCATCCAAGGGCGGCGTACTGGCGATGAGCCGCGAACTCGGTGTCGAGTTCGCCCGGCAGGGCATCCGGGTCAACGCGTTGTGCCCGGGCCCGGTCAACACCCCGTTGCTGAAGGAGCTCTTCGCCTCCGATGCCGAGCGAGCCCAGCGCCGGATGGTGCACGTGCCGATGGGCCGGTTCGGCGAGCCCGAGGAGATCGCCGCCGCGGTCGCCTTCCTGGCCAGCGACGACTCGTCCTTCATCACCGCCAACACGTTCCTGGTCGACGGCGGAATCTCGGGCGCGTACGTGACTCCGATCTAGTCTGACCGGAGGTACCAGAGGCGGGGCGACGGGGAGAGCGGGTGGCAGGCGTGGCGACTGCGGACGAGGCTGTGTTCCGGCCGGTCCGGGCCGGCAACCCGTTCGAGGAGACGGTCGAGCGGCTGCTGCAGGCGATCAAGCTCGGCGTGGTCGCGCCCGGAGAGCGGCTGCCCGCCGAGCGCGACCTGGCGGCCCGGCTCAGTGTGAGTCGGGTCACCCTGCGCGAGGCGATCAAGGTCCTCACCGACTCCGGGTACGTCGAATCCCGCCGTGGCCGCTACGGCGGCACGTTCGTCAACGAGCGCCTGCCCAAGCCGCGCCGGATCGGGCCGAAACGGATCGCCCGGGAGCTCGGCGACGGCCTGGACGACGCGCTCGTACTGCGGGCCGCCCTGGAGGTCGGCGCGGCCGAGGCTGCCGCGTCCCGACAGTTGAGTCCGGAGGAGCACGAGCACCTGCGCGGCCGGCTCGCCGACTCGGCCGGTGCCAAGCTCGCCGACTACCGCCGGATGGACTCGCGGCTGCACCTGGCGATCGCCGAGCTGAGCGGCTCGCCGTCCCTGACCTCGGCCGTTGCCGACGTACGGATGCGGCTGAACGCGCTGCTCGACGCGATCCCGCTGCTCGAGCGCAACATCGTGCACTCCGACGAACAGCACCGGGCCGTGGTCGAGGCGATCCTGACCGGCGACGCGCCGGGGGCCCGCGCCGCCATGCACCAGCACGTCGCAGGCAGCGCCGCCCTACTTCGTGCTTTCCTGAGCTGACCAGTCCACCCACTGGTCTATCGAGGGATTTGACCGACACGCCGCTGAAATGAGCAATCCTGGGCGACGCGCCCGGGAGAAGAGGTAGGTGACGAGGTGATGGCCGGACGATCTCCATATGTGACACTCGCCGTGTCCATTGGCACTCGACTGTGATGTCGGCGAATGTAATCCTTCGGGGAGAATGTGGATCGATGACTGACGACGAGCTGGTGGGGCGAGCCACCCTGGTCGAGCGTGCCAAGAAGCAGCTCGAGACCAGCGGTAGTGTGCTGCTCTACGGCCCGACCGGGATCGGCAAGTCCGCCACCGGCCGGGCACTGGTCGCCGATCGCGCCCGGGCGGGCTGCCGCGTGCTGAGTGCAGCGCCCTCCCAGAGCGAGGCGGGCCTGCCGTATGTCACTCTCCTCGACCTCCTCTCCAACCAGCTCGAGCTCGCCTGGCAGGTGCTGCCCGACCACCTCCGCCAGCCGCTGGAGGTCGCGCTGCTCAAATCGAGCGCCCCCGACACCGTCCGCGACGAGCTGGCCGTCCGCCTCGCCGTACTGCACGTACTGCGCCGCCTGGCGGCCTCCGGCCCGGTGCTGCTGGTCGTGGACGACATCCAGTGGGTGGATCCGTCCAGCCTCGAAGTACTGACCTTCTGCGCCCGACGGTTGACCGAAGGCGTCCACATGCTCGCCACCGAGCAGGTGGCCGACGGCGACCTGCCGGTGATGGCGGAGGCCTGCCCCGAGCCGCTGCTCCAGCTCGAGGTTCCGCCGCTTGTCGAGGCCGACGTCCTGGCGCTGCTCCGCAACAGGCTCTCCAGTCCACTCCCGGTCCGTACCGCGCGCCGCATCTTCACCGCGAGCGCCGGCAACCCGTTCATGGCGCTGGAGCTCGGCCGAGCCATCCTGCGCCATCCGCAAGGCGTCTCGCCGAACGATCCGCTGCCGGTGTCGAGTCGTCTGAAGACCCTGCTGGGCGACCGGCTCGCCGACCTCACGCCGGCGACGTACGAGCTGCTGCTGCACGCCGCCTCCTCGCCGCGTCCGACGACCAACCAGCTGGCCCGGTCGCTCAAGCGGCCCATCGATGCCGAGCTGGCCGAGGCCGAAGGGCTCGGGCTGATCGACGTGTCGTCGGAGCGGCTGCGGTTCTCGCATCCGCTGCTCAGAGAGTTCGTGTACGCCGAAGCGACCTCCGCGGGCCGGCGGCAAGCGCACGCCCAACTCGCCGCGGTGGTGGACGAGCCGGTTGAGAACGCGACGCACAGAGCACTGGCGACGCAGGAAGCCGACACCGACCTCGCAGCGACGATAGAGGCCGCCGCGGTCGTCGCCGGAGGCCGTGGCGCGCTGGGAGCAGCCGCGACCCTGTGGCGACTCGCTGCTGAGCGCACACCGACTGACGAGCGCGATGACCGCGCCCTGCGGCTGTCCAGCGCCGCGGACGCCGCTGCCGCCGCCGGGCACCTGGTGGAGTCTGCGGAGATGGCGCGCCTCGCAGTGAAGGCTGCCACTCGTCCGGACACCAAAGTGGCTGCCCTGCTGCTTCTGGTGGACGCGGCCTGGCCGGAGCGGGAGCATCGGATCGCGCTGCTCGCTGAGGCCTTCGACGCTGCGGCCGGCGACCCGCAGCTCGAAGCGCGGGTCCGGATCCTGCGCAGCAACAGCGCGTACTTCGACCGTCGGCTCGATGACGCCCAGGCCGACGCGCAAGCGGCCGAGCGGCTCGCCCGGGAGTGTGGAGACACCGAGGCCCTGGTCGACGCGCTCAGTGCGGCCAGCAGCGTACAGATCGCACGCGGTGGCGAGCACTCCTCCGACTCGTTGCTGAAGCAGGCGGCAGAGCTGTCCCGCGGTCTGCCACTCACCAAGGCGGTCGTGGGTGCCCGGCAGATGGCCGCGATGCGGGAGCTGTTCCGTGGTCGCACGGAGGCGGCGATCGAGCAGATCAGTGCACTGGTCGACGAAGTACGGACTGCCGGCGCGGTTCGCTGGCTGGCGTCGATCCTGATCTCCGCCACCGCCATCTACGAACGCAGCGGCCGCGGCGCCGACGCGTTGGCCACCGGCCACGAGTGCTACCAGTTGATGCAGGATCTGGGCGACGAGCCCGAGGTCGGCATGGTCGTCGCCTGCCGCGCCGAGTGGGCCGGCGGCACGGCGACGATGGCGCGCGAGCTGGCCGAGGCGGCGCTCGAAGGATGCCGCCTGGTCGGCAACGAGGAATGGACCGGACCGGCCCTCTCGGGCGTCGGCGTCATCTGTGTACTGACCGGTGACCCGCAGCGCGCGGTGGAGGCCTTCGACGCGATCGCCGAGTCGGGCGAGGCCGCGATGCCCTACGACCCGGCCGTGATCCCGTGGCACGCCGACTACGCGGAGGCACTCGTTGCGGCTGGGCGGCTGGACGACGCCGCCGCGTTGATCGCGGAGATCCGGGAGCGGGCCGAGACGCTCGACCGCTCCGTCGTACTGGTCGGTCTGGCGCGATCCGAGGCGCTGCTGGTTGCCAAACAGGGCGACCCGGCCGCCGCCTTGGAGCTGCTCGAGAAGACCATCACGACGGCGGGGGACCACGTCTACCCGCTCGACCTGGCACGCTGCGAGCTGACCCGGGGCCGGGTGGCCCGGCAGGCCCGTCGCCGCTCGGTGGCCCGGACGGCGTTCCTGGACGCGATCGAGCAGTTCGAGGCGCACGGCGCTCCCGCCTGGCGCGAGGTGGCCGAGACAGAGCTGGCGCGCCTCGACGTACCGAGCCGGAGCCGGCAGCCGTCCGAGCTGACCGACAACGAGCTGCAGATCGTCGCGATGGTCCGCGACGGGTCCACCAACCGCGAGATCGCGGCGGCGCTCTACCTGAGCGTGAAGGCGGTCGAGTCGCAGCTCACCCGGCTGTACCGGCGCTTCGGCGTCGCCAACCGCACCCAGTTGCTGCGCACGGTCGACCGCGGCGGAGCGTGACAGCGGCTACCGAGCGGGTTAACCCTTGTTTTTACCCGCGAGTAGCTTGAAAGGCTTGATCACGCCTCCGCGCTGAACCAGTGTCGTTCTCACGTAGAGAGCTCGCCCCTCGTTCGGGGCGGCCGAGTGAGGCGCGGCCGCCCCGCTACGCCAGACTGTTCTCGTGAAGCTCGAGAAGAAGCACGCCCTGGTCCTGATCGGTATCGCCGGCTGGAACGTCGTCACCTACGCGACGTTCATCAAGAACCTGGCCGGCACGGAAGGCCGCCCGCGCGGGTACTACATCGCCCACACGGTGCTGATCGTGGTCAACCTGGTGATCGCCGCCGTCCTCGGCAAGTGGGGCGTCCACGCGCTCAAGGCCGCGCGAACCGCGAAGGACTGACCCCGAGCATCCGGCGGAAGTGCCGGTTGAGGTGCGACTGGTCGTAGAACCCGGCCAGTACCGCGACCTCCGCCGCCGGCCGGCCCTCCAGCAGGTACCGCCTGGCCAGCTCGACCCGTCGCCCGGTCAAGTAGCGATGCGGCGGTAGCCCGTACTCCCGGCTGAACGCGCGCACGAGGTGAGCCGGATGCGCGTGCACGACCTCCGCCGCTTCGGCGAGGGTGACCCCGGTCGGCAGCCGGGCGTCGAGCAGTTCCCTGAGCTCGGCGGCCAGGCCCGGATCCCGGAGCTCCGGGGGAGGCGTGACCTGCTGCCGTAGATGCTGCTGCAGGCGCTCCTCGATCAACGTGAGCCGGCTCTGCGCCTCCAGGTCCTCCCGTCCGTCGACGAGTACGCCGTGCAACTGGTGCAGGCGGTGCCGCAGGACCGGATCGGCGTACTCCGGCTGGTCCACCGCCGCACCGACCAGCCCTTCGCCGCCCAAGCGATCCGCGGCGAGGTAGAGCACCCGCTTGCGGAAGCCCCCGGGATGCACCGAGCGGCCGTCGTGCGGGACGTTCGGCGGCAGCAGCGAGACCTGGGCCTGCGCCAGACCGTGCTCGCGGTGATCCAGGTCGTACTGGACCGTGCCCTCGTCGACGATCAGCACCGTCCACGCGTCGTGCGTGTGGCTGGGGTAGGCGTGGGCCGGGAAGTGCGCGTGCAGCACCTCGACGACCCCCTCCAGGGCGGGCCGCCAGGCCGTCACCTGCGCGCCGGTGCTCATACCTCAGAACATACGCTCAGGCGATGAAGGTCTACCTGAGCGCGGACATGGAAGGCATCACCGGACTCGTCGACGCCGAGGACGTCCAGCCCGGCGGGCGCGACTACGAGCGCGGCCGGGTGCTGATGACCGAGGACGTCAACGCGGCCGTCCGGGGCGCCTTCGCGGGCGGGGCGTCGACGGTTCTGGTCAACGATGCACACGGCCCGATGCGCAACCTGCTGCCGGAGTTGCTCGATCCGCGGGTGACGCTGATCAAGGGCCGGCCGAAGCCGATGGGCATGATCGAGGGCCTGACACCGGAGTACGACGCCGTGGTCTGCGTCGGCTTCCACGCCCGGGCCGGGATCCTCGGCGTACTGAGCCACAGCTTCATGGGCCACGAGATCGAGGACATCTGGCTGGATGACCGCCCGGTCGGAGAGATCGGCCTGCTGCACGCGACCGCCGCGGCGTACGGCGTACCGGTGGTGCTGCTGACCGGCGACGACGCTGCCTGCGCCGAGACGACCGGCTGGGACCCGTCGGTGGCGACCGTGCCGGTCAAGTTCGCCAAGGACCGCTTCGCCGCCCAACTCGTCCCCGTCGCCGAGGCACGCGCCGCCATCGAGTCGGCCACCGGGACGGCCCTCCGCGCACCGAGAGCCACCCCGGCCGCCGACCGCACCACGCACCGGCTGGCGGTCCGCTGGCAGAACGCCTCCGTCGCCTCTCACCTCCCCGCCATCCCCGGCGTCACCCGCACCGACGACCGCACCGTCACCGTCGAGGCCCCGATGCCCGACCTGTACCGCCTCTTCAACCTCTTCCTCCGGGTAGCCACAGCCATCACCTCCAACCCGCCGTACTGCTGATCCTGCAAAGAACGTACAAGCCGGGGCTGCGATTCAGCGGGCAGATTCGAGGCTGTGGACAACGATGCTGAGCCGATTCGGTTCGAAACCAAGATCGCGGTGCTGTTGCGGGACGACCTGGCGAGCTGGCAGCGGTTGAACGTGACGGCGTTCCTGGTGAGCGGGATCGCGGCGAGCACCCCGGAACTGGTGGGCGAGCCGTACGAGGACGCCGACGGGACGCGGTACCTGCCGATGTTCCGCCAGCCGGTGCTGGTCTTCGAGGGCGCGAAGGAGTTCATGACCACCGCCCACCAGCGTGCCCTCGGCCGCGGGCTCACCGTCTCGATCTTCACCCAGGATCTGTTTGCCACAGGCAACGACCGAGACAACCGCGCGGTCGTGAAAGCAGTCCGGCAGGGCCAGCTCGACCTGGTCGGGCTGGCCCTGCACGGTCCGAAGAACGCGGTGGACAAGATCCTCAAGGGCGCGAGGATGCACCCCTAGCGGGGTTCGAAGTACTTCCAGGTCACGCCATGATCGGCGCTGGTCATGGCCTGGGTGTTCTTACCACCCAAGTGGTACCGGCTCGCATAGACGAGGCCGCCCAGACTCTTCAGTTCGCCCAGGTCTGCCGGTGGAGCCAGCGGCGCACCGGCACCCGGCCGCAGGAGTTCGCGCTTCTTACCCTGGTAGAGCAGCAGCGCCGTGCCGTCGTCGAAGGCGACCGGGTCCGACAGGAAGGTGGGATCGCGGGTCACCACTGTCGTCCAGCGCGCGCCGCGATCGGTGGAAAGCTGTACCGGGACGGCTCCATCCGGCGCGTCGAACTTACGGGCCGGATACGCCACCAGGGTCCTGCCGTCGGGACTGACCCCCAGTGAACCCCGCGGCCGGGCGGAGTCGACGACGTGGTTGTCCCAGCTCTTGCCGTTGTCGTCGGTCCAGTAGACGGTGCAGGCTCCGCGCTCGTTCGCGCCCATCAGCCACCACCGGCCGGTGGTGTCGCGCTGCGGCTGCCCGGCGCCTTGCAGACCCGGGATCTTCACCTCTCGCAGCTTGCCGGTCTCCGGGTTCAGCGCCTGCAAGCTCCCTTGCACCAGCAGCACGTCATCAGCGGCGAACTCGCTGGTCGGCGGTGCCCAGCTCAACTGCTTCTCGATCCGGCCCTGGTCGGTCAGCCGAACCATCAGGCTCTGGGACCACCTGGGATCGCCCTCCTTCAGATCTCCTGGCAGCGCCAGCGCCAGCGCCTCGTCACCTGCCTGCAGCACCCGCCACGGCTCCTTGCGTACCGGCGTCGTGGCTCGTACTCCGTCCCGGCTCAGCACTGCGACGGAGTCGTAGGTGTAGTCCGGCGCGGGAGAGGACCACACCGAGGCCCACCGTGTGGGCGTGCCGAACGCGATGGCGATGCTGCCCGACTTCTTGTCCGCGAGCAGCTTCTCGGCCGCCTGATCGACCGGAATCACGGTCGGCGTGCCGGCGACCGGCGGCTTCTCGGTACCGGTCACATCACCCAGCGGCAGCATCACAGCCAGTACTGCGATCGCGACCGCCGCGGCGGCTCCGGCTCCGGTGAGCGCCTGACGGCGGCGACGGCGGCGGACGCCACGGCGGCGCAGCGTCTCGAAGGGCAGCGGCTGGACGGTCTTCTGGACTTCCCAGGACAGTTCTTTCAGCTCAGACATGGTTGACCTCCTCGGCGTCGTCGGCGAACTCTGCGAGCAGTGGCGCGAGCCGGGCCCGGCCCCGGGCCAGCCGGGCCTTGACGGTCCCCTCCGGGACTCCCAGTTGCGCCGCGATCTCGCGCACCGGCAGGTCGACGATGTGGTGCAGCGCGATCGCCTCGCGCTGCTCGTAGGGCAGCTGCCGCAGCGCGTCGACGAGCGCCACCCGGTCAGCGGACATCCCGGTCGTGGCCGTCTCCGGCGAGACCTGGCGCGACAGCAGCCCGTGGAAACGCGACGCCCGGCGGTACCGGCTGCGCAGTACGTTCAGCGCGACCGTGCGCAGCCATGCCTCCGGGTTGTCCACCTGGGCGAACCGCCGGGGCTTCTCCACCGCCTTGACGAAGGCCTCCTGGACCGCGTCCTCGGCCTCGCCCCGGCTGCCGCAGATTGCGAACAACTGACCCACCAGGCGCCGGTAGCACCCCTCGTACAGCTCGCGCACCGTGTCTTCGTCAGCCATCACCACTCCCAGTTCGGACCTTTGCCTGCACGACTCCTGGGAAGCCGGTCCGGTTGCATCACCGAACCACAACGTCCGGTCACCCCCGAGGGGAGGACCGGACGTCGGTGGTGCGGCAGGGGTCAGACGCGGCGGAAGATCAGCGCCCGCTTGACCTCCTGGATCGCCTTGGTGACCTCGATGCCGCGCGGGCAGGCGTCGGTGCAGTTGAAGGTGGTCCGGCAGCGCCAGACACCCTCCTTGTCGTTCAGGATCTCGAGCCGCTGCTCGGTGCCCTCGTCCCGGCTGTCGAAGATGAACCGGTGCGCGCCGACGATCGCCTGCGGACCGAAGTACTGGCCGTCGGACCAGAACACCGGGCAGGACGTCGTACAGGCGGCGCAGAGGATGCACTTGGTGGTGTCGTCGAAGCGCTCCCGGTCGGCCTGGGACTGGATCCGCTCCCGGCTCGGCTCGTGCCCGTCGGTGACCAGGAACGGCATGATCGCGCGGTACGCGTCGAAGAACGGCTCCATGTCGACGACCAGGTCCTTGAGCACCGGCAGGCCCTTGATGGGCTCGACGGTGATCTCCTTCTCCGGGTTCAGGTCCTTGATCAGCGTCTTGCAGGCCAGCCGGTTGCGGCCGTTGATCCGCATCGCGTCCGAACCGCAGACCCCGTGCGCGCAGGACCGGCGGAAGGTCAGGGTGCCGTCCTGCTCCCACTTGATCTTGTGCAGCGCGTCGAGCACCCGGTCACCCGGCTGCAGCGTGACCGCGTAGGTCTTCCACTCGGTCTCGTCCAGTACTTCGGGGTTGTACCGAAGGATCTTGACCTTGACGTCCATCAGTACTTCCGCTCCATCGGCTTGTAGCGGGTCTGTACGACCGGCTTGTAGTCCAGTCGGATATTGGTGTTGCCCTCGGCATCGATCGTCCGGTAGGCCATCGTGTGCCGCATGAAGTTCACGTCGTCACGCTTGTCGTAGTCCTCGCGGAAGTGCCCGCCGCGGGACTCCTTGCGGGCCAGCGCGGAGACCACCAGGACCTCGGCCAGGTCGAGCAGGAAGCCCAGTTCGACGGCCTCCAGCAGGTCGGTGTTGAACCGCTTGCCCTTGTCCTGCACGGAGACGTTCGCGAACCGTTGCTTGAGGCCCTCGATATCGGTGAGCGCCTGCTTGAGCGAGCCCTCGGTCCGGTAGACCTGCGCGTTGATGTCCATGGTGGCCTGCAGGTCGGTCCGGATCGCGGCCACCCGCTCGGTACCGGTCGCGTCCCGCATGCTCTCGATCAGGTCGACCACGAAGGCTTCCGGTGCCTCCGGCAACTCCTCGTACTCCACCGTCTCGGCGTACTCCGCGGCGGCGATACCGGCCCGCCGGCCGAACACGTTGATGTCCAGCAGCGAGTTCGTGCCGAGCCGGTTGGCGCCGTGCACCGAGACGCAGGCGACCTCGCCGGCGGCGTACAGGCCGGGGATGACGTCCTCGTTGTTGGCCAGCGCCTCGCCCTTGATGTTGGTCGGGATGCCGCCCATCGCGTAGTGCGCGGTCGGGAACACCGGGATCTGTTCGGTGTACGGCTCGACGCCGAGGTAGGTGCGGGCGAACTCGGTGATGTCCGGCAGCTTCGCGTCGATGTGCGCGGGCTCCAGGTGGGTCAGGTCGAGCATCACGTAGGCCTTGTCGGGCCCACAGCCACGCCCTTCCCGTACTTCGTTCGCCATCGCGCGGGCGACCATGTCCCGCGGGGCGAGGTCCTTCACGGTCGGCGCGTAACGCTCCATGAAGCGTTCGTTGTCGGAGTTGCGCAGGATGCCGCCCTCACCGCGAGCGGCCTCCGACAGCAGCACGCCGAGGCCGGCCAGGCCGGTCGGGTGGAACTGGAAGAACTCCATGTCCTCCAGCGGCAGGCCCTTGCGCCAGGTGATGCCCATCCCGTCGCCGGTCAGCGTGTGCGCGTTCGAGGTGGTCCGGAAGACCTTGCCGAAACCGCCGGAGGCGAACACGACCGACTTGGCCGAGAAGATGTGCAGCTCACCGGTGGCCAGCTCGTAGGCGACCACCCCGGTGGACCGGCCACCGACCATCAGCAGGTCCAGCACGTAGAACTCGTTGAAGAACTCGACGTTCTGCTTGATGCACTGCTGGTAGAGCGTCTGCAGGATCATGTGGCCGGTCCGGTCCGCGGCGAAGCAGGACCGGCGGACGACGGCCTCACCGTGGTTGCGGGTGTGACCACCGAAGAACCGCTGGTCGATCTTGCCCTCGGCCGTCCGGTTGAACGGCAGGCCCATCTTCTCCAGGTCGAGGACCGCGTCGACGGCCTCGCGGCACATCACCTCGGCGGCGTCCTGGTCGACCAGGAAGTCACCACCCTTGACGGTGTCGAAGGTGTGCCACTCCCAGTTGTCCTCCTCGACGTTGGCCAGCGCGGCACACATGCCGCCCTGGGCCGCGCCGGTGTGCGACCGGGTCGGGTAGAGCTTGGTGAGCACCGCGGTCCGGGTCCGCTTGCTCGACTCCAGAGCGGCACGCATGCCTGCTCCGCCGGCGCCGACGATGACTACGTCGTACTGATGCCGCTGCATCTGAGACCTCTCTTGAAAACGTCGCGGTACTACTGGCAGACCGACAGCGTGGAGCTGGGGTCGAGGCACGGGTCGAAGGTGAAGATGACCAGGGTGCCGAGCACCACGATCACGATCGAGGCGGTGATCAGCAGGCTCTTCAGCCAGAACCTGGTCTGGTCCTTCTCCGCGTAGTCGTTGATGATCGTGCGCATTCCGTTGGTGCCGTGCAGCATCGCCAGCCACAGCATCAGCAGGTCCCAGACCTGCCACAGCGGGTTGGCCCACTTGCCGGCCACGAAGGCGAAGTCCAGCGCGGTGATCCCGCCGCCGAGCATCAGGTTGACGAACAGGTGGCCGAGCACCAGGACGACCAGGGCCAGCCCGGACAGCCGCATGAACAGCCAGCTGTAGAGCTCGAAGTTGGTCTGGCCGGAACGGTTGCGGCCGCCGCCCTTGAGGGTCCGGCCCCGGGTGGAGGACCGCGGAACTGCGATCTCGGACATACTCACTCCCCGCCGAAGACGTGCATCAGGTGCCGGACCACGAACGGCACGAACAGGACCACCCAGACGACGCCGACGCCGATCATCAGCTTGCGCTGGTTGCGCGGGCCCTTGGCCCAGAAGTCGACCAGGATCAGCCGGATGCCATTGAACGCGTGGAACAGGATGGCGCCGACCAGACCGACCTCCATCAGGCCGACGATCGGGTTCTTGTAGGTACCGATCACCTCGTTGTAGGCCTCGGGGGAGACCCGGACGAGGGCGGTGTCGAGCACGTGCACGAGGAGGAAGAAGAAGATCCCGACCCCGGTGATCCGGTGCGCCACCCATGACCACATGCCTTCGTGACCGCGGTACAGCGTGCCGATTGGCTTGCTGGGCAAACCGATCCTCCGATCGGACGACAGACCAGAGCCGGTGAGCGCGGCGACTCCGGGGCGTCTGATCAGCACGGTGTCGGTCTGATGCGGCGGGCCGCGATCGGCTCGGCCTGGAAGGGAACCAGGCCGTTCTTGATGCTATCGCTGCGCCGCGCCCGATCCGTGCCACCACCGTGTGAGATCGCTCTCGAAAGGGTCACAAGTGGCCCTTCCGGCCGGGCGCCGACTGGCCCGGGCGGGGCGGACCTGTCCGGGTTTAGCGTGGAGGTGGCGAAAAACACGACCCGGCGACGCTGGGTGGAGAGGGGACGACAGTGAGTTTCCGGATCTGTGAGACCTGTGCGGTCGAGCATGCCGAGCAGGTCGAGGTGTGTGCCATCTGCGCCGACGAGCGGCAGTGGATGCCGGCCGACGGGCAGCACTGGACCACGCTCGAGCAGTTGAGCGCGGCGGGGTACCGGGTGGAGGTCAAGGAGGTCGAGACCGGCCTGCACGGAGTCACCTCGACGCCCGACGCGGGGATCGGCCAGCAGTCGATGCTGGTCCGGACCACTGCGGGCAACCTGTTGTGGGACCCGATCGGCTATCTGGACGACGACGCGGTGGAGCAGGTCCGGGCGCTGGGCGAGGTGGCCGCGATCATCGCCAGCCACCCGCACATGTACGGCGTACAGGTCGAGTGGAGTCACCGGCTCGGCGGCGTACCGGTCTATGTGTCGGAGGCCGACAAGCAGTGGGTGGCACGGCCGGACGACGTGATCCGGACCTGGTCGGGCACGCTCGACCTGCTCCCCGGCGTGACGCTGATCCAGCCGGGCGGCCACTTCCCCGGCAGCGCGGTCGTGCACTGGGCGGAGGGTGCCGGGGGCAAGGGAGTGATCCTTGCCGGCGACACCATCTTCGCCAACCCCGACCGTACGTCGGTGAGCTTCATGCGCAGCTTCCCGAACCGCATCCCGTTGTCGGGCGCGGTGGTGGACCGGGTGGCCAAGTCACTGGACGTGTTCGAGTACGACCGGCTGTACGGCAACTTCGGCGGCTGCATCCCGGTCGACGCCCGGACCGTCGTCCGCTTCTCCGCCGACCGGCACGCCGCCTGGGCCCGAGGCGACCACGACCACCTGACCTGACCTGACCTGAGCTCAGATCGGGCTCGAGCAGGTCTTCGTCCAGACGTTCGTGCCCGGGTTGTACTGCCGCCAGTTCATCGCCGAGCGGGTCTGCGGACCGTAGACACCATCAGCCTTGAGCTTGTGGAGGGTCTGCACCCGCTTGACGACCGCGGCGGTGTTCGCGCCGTACTTGCCGTCGACCCGCAGCGCCGAGCCGTAGCAGAAGTTCAGGTTGCGCTGCAGGGTCTTGATCGCCGCGGCCGGGTTGCCGAAGGGGTTCTGCGGGTCCCGGTTCGGCAGGTCGCCCAGCTTCAGGTTGCAGCTGAAGTTGTAGTCCTCCCACACACCCGGAAGCGTGATCTGCCAGCCGCGCTGGAGCTTGACCGGGTAGGCGTCGTCACACTGGCTGAGCTTGGCCGAAGCCTGGGCAGGTGCCGCTGACGCCGGCAGCGCGAATGCCAGCGGCGCCAGCGCCATTCCAGCAAGGGCCATCGCTGTACGAACGATCATGTGGGACTCCCTGTATCGGTGGGGCGGCCCCTCTGCCGTCCCAGTGCAGATACAGACCCCGCCCGGCGGGCGATGGTTCGGGCGGCCTCGAAGCTGAGATGCGGCTGCAACAAAGCAGAAGTCAGGCCGCGAGCCGTTTCCGGGCCAGCCGGGCGTGCAGATTGAGCATGTGGTGCACGCAGGAGTCCCAGTCGTAGAGCTCGGCTCGCCGGCGGGCCGCGGCTCTGCGATCGGGCTGCTCCACCAGCTCCAGTACTGCGTCCGCCAGCGCTGCCGGAGTCGGTCGTCCCCAGCGGCCACAGGTGAGGTCCACCAGCTCACGCGCTCCGCCGGTATCGGCCGTGACCACCGGCGTACCAGCTGCCAGCGCCTCCAGTACCGCAAGGCCGAACGTCTCTCCTGGGCAGACCGAGAGCGCGATGTCTGCCTCCGCAAGATGGGTCGCAAGCTTGGTCCGGCCGTCGACGTAGCCGTGGAAGACGACCGGCGCGCTGCCCGCGATCGCGATCAGCTCGTCGAGATGCGGGCCGGAGCCGTAGACGTCCAGCCGGAGCTCGACGCCACGCTTGTGCAACTCGGCCGCGGTGGCGACAGCGAGGTGCGGGCTCTTCTCGCGGGACAGTCTGCCTGCGTGCACGAGCTTGAGTACGCCGTCGTCGGCAGGCTCGGCTCTCGAGGGGTGGAAGGTGTCGAGGTCCACTCCCAAAGGGATCCGGACGAGAGGAGTGGTGACTTCGTCGAACTCGGCGGCGGCGTAGCGGGAGGTCACCACCACTGCGTCGTACGTGCGGCTGAGGAGTTTGTAGAGCGCGCCGACACCGGCGGCGACGCCGAGCTGGCGGCCGGTCCGGAGGGAGAGCATCGCGTCCAGCCGCTCGTGGCTGAACAGCACCGAACCGATCCCGTTGCGGCGCGCCCACCTTGCCACCGGCAACAAAGTGGACTTGTCCGAGATCTCGACGGTGCTGGGGCCGAAGCGTTCCAGGGTCTCGATCACCCGCCAGGGATCGGTGATCAGGCGGTAGCCGCCGCCGACCTTGGGGGCTTTCATCCGGACGATGGTGCCGTCCTCGGTCTCGGTCACGCTGTCCCGCTCGCCGGGGGTGATCAGGATCCGGTCGGCGCCGGCCGCGCGGTACCCCTGCCCGAGGTGCTCGATCGCGGTCCGCATCCCTCCCGAGGTGGGTCCGACGAAGTTGGCCAGCTGAGCAATGCGCAGGCTCATGCGACCCGCCGAGCTCGCGCCGTACGGGCCTGGACAGTCATCCCCGCCACCCCGCGCCCGTAGTCCCGGCCGGCTGCCTCTTCCAGGACCTCGGCATAGTGCTTGCCGACCAAGTCATCGACCACCGCCGGCCAAGTCCTGGTCTGCACCCTCCGCCGTCCCGCGGCGGCCATCCTCACCCGCTCGTCCGGGTTGTCGAGCAGTTGCGCGACGGCCTGCCGCAACGAACCAGCCCGCCCAGGCTCGAACAGCAACCCACTGACCCCGGGCCGGATCAGGTCAAGCGGCCCACCCGCCGCCGGCCCGACGGTCACCACCCCGGAGGCCTGCGCCTCCTGGATGGTCTGGCAGAACGTCTCGTGTTCCCCCGTGTGCACGAAGACGTCCAGCCCGGCGAAGATCGAGGCCAGGTCGGAGCCGCGCCGCATCCCGAGAAAAGTTGCATTCGGCAACGTGTTCTCCAGGGTCGCCCGATCCGGCCCGTCGCCGACGACGACCACGTGACAGGCCAGCTCGGCCAGCTCGGCCAGCCGCTTGACCTTCTTCTCCGCGGCCAGCCGGCCGACGTACCCGACGATCGGTTTGCCGCCCGGCGAGATCTCCCGCCGCCAGCGCTCGTCGCGATGGCCGGGATCGAACAGTTCGAGGTTCACCCCCCGTCCCCAGGTGTGCACCCGGGGTACGCCGGCCTGCACGAGTTGGGCGACCGAGGCGGACGACGGTGCGAGCGTGCGGTCCGCCCGCGAGTGCACCCGCCGGATCCAGGCCTGCACCCCACGATCGGCCTTCGCGAACCACGGGTACTGCCGGGCGAAGGCCGCCAGGTCGGTCTGGAAGACCGCCACCGTCGGCAGCCCCAGCCGCCGCGCGCTCCGCAACCCGTAGGCACCCAGGATGAACGGTGACGCCAGATGCACCAGGTCCGGCCGGAACTCCGCCATCGCCCGCTCGATCGCCGGGTCGGGCAATCCCACCGGAAACTCCTTGTAGCCCGGGATCCCGAAGCTGCGCGCCCGGATCACCCGGACTCCTTGATACGTGTCGGGCCCTGGCCCGGCGGCGATGATCAGCAACTGGTGCCCGTGCACCAGCAACCGGTCGGCGACGTGGCGAACCGTGTTCGCCACCCCATTGATCTGCGGCAGGAAGGACTCAGCGACCATCACGATGCGCACACTGCCGAGGTTCCCGAGTCCGCATGAACCCTGAGCGACACTCCCATGACGCCGGGTCGATCCCCTGTCGACGCGTCCACGGCCACCCGATGACCACCAAGTGACCAGCCGGCGCCTCCCGGCCACCAGCACGCGAACAACTGGGATCGTGGCTGTCGGAGAGACCTCGGTCACGTAGGGGTGCTGGATGTCACCAGCATGGTGCGTACCAGTGGTGGGGTGGTTCGGCCTACGGTTGAGGGATGAGTCATCAGACCGAGTCGGGATGGGACTTCGAGCCGGTCTACGGACCCGAGAGGCTCGAGGGGTTCGACGCGACCGAGAAGCTGGGTGAGCCGGGGCGGTACCCGTTCACCCGGGGTGTCTATCCGACGATGTACACCCAGCGGCCGTGGACGATGCGGCAGTACGCCGGCTTCGGAACCGCCGCGGAGTCGAACCAGCGCTACCACCAGCTGATCGACGCCGGCACGATGGGCCTGTCGGTGGCCTTCGACCTGCCCACCCAGATGGGCTACGACTCCGACGCGGAGATCGCGTCCGGGGAGGTCGGCAAGGTCGGGGTGGCGATCGACTCGATCGACGACATGCGGGTGCTGTTCGACCGGATCCCGCTGGACCAGGTGTCCACCTCGATGACGATCAACGCGCCGGGCTCGGTGCTGTTGCTGCTCTACCAGCTGGTCGCCGAGGAGCAGGGCGTGTCCGGGGACAAGCTCACCGGCACGATCCAGAACGACGTACTGAAGGAGTACATCGCCCGCGGCACCTACATCTACCCGCCGAAGGAGTCGCTGCGGCTGATCAGCGACATCTTCGCCTACTGCCAGACCGAGCTGCCGCGCTGGAACACCATCTCCATCTCCGGCTACCACATGGCCGAGGCCGGTGCGACGCCCGCGCAGGAGATCGCCTTCACGCTGGCCGACGGGATCGAGTACGTCCGGACGGCGGTCGCCGCCGGTCTCGACGTCGACACCTTCGCGCCCCGGCTGTCGTTCTTCTTCGTCTCCCGGACGACGCTGCTGGAGGAGGTCGCCAAGTTCCGCGCGGCCCGCCGGATCTGGGCGCAGGTGATGCGCGACGAGTTCGGCGCGAAGAACCCCAAGTCGCTGATGCTGCGCTTCCACACCCAGACGGCCGGCGTCCAGCTGACCGCCCAGCAGCCCGAGGTCAACCTGGTCCGGGTCGCGATCCAGGGCCTCGCCGCCGTCCTCGGTGGCACCCAGTCACTGCACACCAACTCGTACGACGAAGCGATCGCGCTGCCGACCGAGAAGGCGGCACGGCTCGCGCTGCGCACCCAGCAGGTGCTCGCCTACGAGACCGACATCACCGCGACCGTCGATCCGTTCGCCGGCTCGTACGTCGTGGAGTCGCTGACCGACGAGGTCGAGGCGGCCGCCCGCGAGCTGATGGAGCAGGTGGAGGAGTACGGCGGCGCCGTCGCGGCGATCGAGAAGGGCTTCCAGAAGCAGGAGATCGAGCGGTCGGCGTACCGGATCGCGCAGGAGATCGACAACGCCGAGCGGGTCGTGGTCGGGCTGAACAAGTACCGGGTGGCCGAGGAGGAGCCGTACGAGCCGCTGCGGGTGAACCCGGCGATCGAGGCCGAGCAGGTGGCCCGCCTCGCCAAGCTGCGCGCCGAGCGTGACCAGGCGGCCGTCGACAAGGCGCTCGCCGATCTGCAGGCCGCTGCCCGCGGCAGCGACAACTGCCTCTACCCGATGAAGGAAGCGCTCAAGGCCCGCGCCACGGTCGGCGAGGTCAGCAACGCCCTGCGCGAGGTGTGGGGTGTCTACGTGCCGGCCGACACCTTCTAGTCGAGCAGAACGACTGCGAATGAATTAAATGCCAATCTTCGGTCCCAGATACGCGACGCGAGCCGAATTGCTCTCGGGGATCAAACGAAAATGGACTCGGCCGGCGCCGGGGGTAAATCTCGCGTGCCAGTCGAAAATCTGCGTTCGCCCATCTATGTCAACAAATTCGCATAGCTTTCTACGCTGCTCATGCTCCGGGGTGGTTTTTGTTCTCCAAACTGGCATCTGTCCACTTGAGGAATCCCACTCCGCGATAGCACTGTTGAGTTCCACTAAACGATTCGCGACGGGGCCGACCCATATTTTGCTAATTCCGAGCAAATCATCTTCCACTCTCGGTAAAAAGCTCAGAGCGGGAAAATACTCGCCACGGCGATCCCAGAGGTGGCGACCGGTCTGGATTTCACCCAGCACATTGCTAGCAAACCAGTGGGCATGCTCGGACAGATGGCTGATGGTCGATGCGTGGCGGACGGCTACCTGTTCGTCGTCGCTATCAGCCCAGATCCGATTGAGCTCCACCGTTTCTGTCGCCCATGCGATATCAGAGCCTAGGCTGACTGCAAGGCCATTCTGTTCGTGTGCAAGGCCGAGGCCTACCGCGGCCATGTCATTATGATAATACTCGCGGTCGCTACGCTCATCTGCTGGGAGCAAGTCGTCAAATGAATACGGCGCCTTGTCCTGCATCCTTCGCATCGATCTCCACAGATCTCTGTTTCGACCGTCGGCCGCCCATTTGGCCATCGGGTAACCGTTGGCGAGCTCGATGTCGGGCAGTCGGAAGGGGGTAATCAAGGCGGAGTCAGGCCGCGTGCGTCGTACTTCTCGGAGAAGAGCCACAAAGTCTCGCATGGCTTGATCCACTTCGGATCGGTCGACTGTCTGTGAGCATGAAAGCTCGTTCAAACATAGAATCGCAGTCAAGTCTCCCCCTGGGCCGTATCAGTCGATCAGTTCGTCGAGGGCGCGATCCCACTCGTCGAAGAAGCCATTCGGCCAGCGCGAAACCAAACCGCTCGGGCTAACCTCAATCGATTCGACGGTACGCCCATCGCTGGCTGATGTGAAATACAGCAGCTCGAGGTCACTTGACCTGATCAGGTCTCTTTTCACAGCTATCCGAAGGCCATTCAACACGTGATCGCTGTGGGACTCAACTATAATCTGCGCGCCCGCAGACGTTGCTCGGGCTAGTAGTTCTGCCATTGCAGCTTGGCCCCGCGGGTGTAAATGCGCTTCAGGATTCTCTAGGAGGATCATTAGGCCAGGCCTGGCTGTCAAGCACGCAACGATGACGGGAAGTACGTATGTTAATCCAAAGCCAACATTTGTAGGACGGTATTGATTAGATGAAGAGAGGCCTGCCGTACCGAAGCTGTAGGCAAGGCGCACAGTATCCGTACCATCGATGCCAGTCGCTGATAAGTTCACCCCAGGGCAGAGGTTGCCCAGCCAGGCTTCAGTCAATCGAAGTAAGGTGTTGGTGCTTGCATCGGGATGATGGAGTTCTACTGCTGTGATCTCGTCATCTTGATGGTGGCGTAGATAGTTGACGGTGTGCTCTCCGCGAGCGCCGAGGAAACCGCGCCGTACTGCCGCGTCGTGTGACCGCGGGTAGCTCACCGCGGGGTTGATTCGATCTGCCCTGAGGTATTGAAAGCCTAAACCGAACAACGCGAGATTGGTGAGGTCTTCCGGATTCGGTGCAGCGATCAGAGGGAGTAGGTCGTCCTCCGTGCCGTAGGTAACAGCCCAGTGCCAGGCTTCGTTGCCATCCGAGAGTTCGATCTCGATGCCACCGTGGCTTCCCTGCGTCTCGATCCATGCCTCGTGTCGGACGTCGCGTCCTACTCCAAGTTCTATGAGGTCGCCATTTAAGAGAAATCCGCTTTCGGCTAGGTCAAGGATTAGCCCACCGGCCTCGTTTGATTGGCGGAGTAGAGCCAGGGACTGCAGGACAGTGCTCTTGCCTGATGAATTCAGACCAGAAAGCAGTGTGAGAGGTGCCAGTGGAATTTTTTGGTCCGCGAACGCTTTGAAGTTCCGCAACCTCAGCCCAGTAAGCACTAGCTGCTCCCGTCGAACTCGGAGAATAGTTCGTCCATACTCTGAAACCGATACCTGACCTTGGCGACGTCTCCGGTTCCGACCGAGATCGCTCGTTCGAACTGCGGATCCGAGGTTAGTAGCTCGATGAAGGCGAGATTGACGTCCTCGCTTTGCTTGACAAGCTCATTGAGTTGCTTGGTGTTCCGTTCGGCTAATGTGACAGCTACAGTCTCGAATAGCGCTTTATTTATCGGATAGCGGGAGGAGTTTACTTCGTACTGCTTCCTGAATGCATATTTGCCGAAGATTTCGTGCGCGGTATCCATGGCGCGTCTGAACTTCTTCTTAAGGTCGATAATGCCAGATGTAGTCAGATCGTTGATATTTTTCATGGCAACGCGCAGGAAGAGGTCAAAATCTTGGTGACTGTATAGCGGGGGCTTAGTCATCAGGAAGGCGGCGAAGCGTAAAATCATCTCGCGATCGGCCATTCGGCTGCTGCCAACGGTGCCAAGAGTCGCCCGCTTGAATGAGAGCGATTGAGCCAGTTCCGAAAGCAACTCTCGGCCCTGGCCGGGAATAAGTGCATGCCTTAATTCTTGAGATGACAGTGGAACTCCGCCGGTGTTGATCCGCGCGAAAATATTGAATTTGACTTCTTCCGGAGTTCCTCGCCGAATCAAGTGCAGCACGACCTCGGTTTCTTCGAGTCGAGTTTGTAGCCTGCCAGGTAGATCTTCGAAGCGGAATCCTTCGAAGTCGAGGTAGTCGAGACCCTGCAAGGTCAGTGGCTTGAAAGCCGACGAGTCAGGGTCGATGAACCTGGTGATAGCCGTCAGTCTCTGGATTCCATCGACGATTGCCCAGGAGTCATCGGCTGCGCTCTCGGCGGCATAGAAGGTCGGAAGAGGTATCCGAAGAAGGAGGGATTCAATGAGGCGACTCTGGTTGACGTCTCGCCAAATTCCTGCATGCCGCTGAAAATCCGGCGCTAGGTCTATGGTCCCTTTGCGGATTCGTGACAGCAATAGGCTTACCGTCGGAGTCCGGGTGACAACGTCGATCTTCTCAGGGTCGAAAGGTTCGTTGATTGGTGGACCGGGGTCCTCGGTCTCGACGTCTGCAACTTCGCCGCTGCCGCCGATCTCGCGGCGGATCGCGGTGATGTCACGCTCAATTTCCCCGCCGTCGATGTCGCTCATCAGAAACTATACTCCTCGTCCAGGACACAGTGTCCCCGCGCGCATACTGCCTCCGAGATGACAGCGTACCGAGATCCTGGCATTTCATGTACGTGGTTTGGGCCCCAGTCGCGCGCGTTGCTGATTCTCGCATCTTCAAGTTGTTGTGTCGCCTACCGCTCTAATCCAGCAGCGCCGCGGCGGTCAGTACTCCGGTGCCGAGCGCGATGGCTTCTTCCGAAGGGTTGAAGCCCGGCGTGTGCAGGTCGGCGGCGGTCTCGACCCCGGCCGGGCGGACGCCGAGGCGGGCCATCGCGCCGGGGACGTGTTCGAGGTACCAGGCGAAGTCCTCGCCGCCGAGGCTCTGGTCGGTCTGCGCGATCGCGCCCGCGCCCATCGTCTGCTCGACCGCCGTCCGGAACACGTCGATCGCGGCGCCGTCGTTCATCACCGGCGGCACCCCGTGCGTCACCTCGGTGTCCACCTGGACGCCGTACGGCGCGACGAGCTGCTCGGCCAGGGTGGGGATCAACTCGGCCGCGAGGCGCCAGGCGTTGACGTCGAGGCAGCGCAGCGTGCCCTCCGCCTCGCCCCGGGCAGGAATCGCGTTGGCCGCGGACCCCGACGTGATCCGGCCCCAGACCAGCGACATCCCGGAGCGAGGATCGACCCGGCGCGACAACGCGGCCGGAAGTTCGGTGACGAGGGTCGCGAGGGCATAGACGAGATCGCCGGTGAGGTGCGGGCGGGAGGTGTGCCCGCCCGGTCCGGTCAGCCGGACCAGAATTCGGTCGGCGGCGGCGGTCAGCGCGCCGTTTCGCAGTCCGACCTGCCCGACCTCGAGCCGGGGGTCGCAGTGCAGTCCGTAGATCCGGTGCACCGTTTCGAGGCCGCCGGCCGCGATCACGCCGAGCGCGCCGCCCGGCATGACCTCCTCGGCCGGCTGGAAGATCAGCCGCACCCGGCGATCGAGCAGCCCGTCACGGGCCATCCCGGCCAGCACGATGCCGGCGCCGAGCAGAGCAGCAGTGTGTACGTCGTGCCCGCAAGCGTGCGCCGCCCCGTCGATCGTCGACCGCCAAGGCGCATCCACCGCGTCCGGTACCGGCAACGCGTCGATGTCGGCCCGCAACGCCACGCACAGGTCGCCTGATCCGATGTCGCAGATCAGCCCGGTCCCGGTCGGCAGCACGCGCGGTGAGAGACCGGCTTCGGTGAGTCGCCGCATCAGCAGTTCCGTCGTCCGGACCTCGTGCCAGCCGAGCTCCGGGTGAGCGTGCAGATCACGCCGTACGGCGACCGCCTCGTTCCGCCCCTCGTCGACCCGGGCCTTCACGTCGGCCAGCAGCAGACTGTGCGAAGTCGTCATTACCGGATGATTGCATATCCCCACCGGCGCGAATTCAGCCATCCAGGGTGAGGATGCCGACCTCGTTGCCTTCCGGGTCGGCCAGTGTGTGGCCGTCGGCGAGCAACGTCCCACCGGCCTCGACGCCGGTGGCGAGGCGGGCCCGGACCTGGTCCGCCGGCACGAAGAGGTCGAGGTGAACGCGGTCGCGCTGCTGCCGTCGAGGGTCTTCGGGATCCAGTTGCTGGAACATGATCACCGGCGTCAGCCGTCGCGGGTCGTAGATGTCGGTCAGGAAGTCGCGCGGATCGCGCTGGTAGCCCAGCACGGACAGCCAGAACGCCCGGACCGCGGGGATGTCGACTGCGTCGAAGGCGAACTGGACGAACCGCAGCCGGGCCGGATCCGCGATCAGCCCGAGCTCGCGGGCCGCGGTCTGGATCTCGGCGGCCAGGGCGGCGAAGGCGGTTTCGTCGTTCTCCCATTGGTCTTTGCCGGTGTCGATCGTCACACCGTCGGGGCGGAGGTCGATCAGCAACGGCCGGCCCGCGGCATCGGCGAGGGCGGCCACTGTCCCGGCCAGCTCGACGGTCTGCTGCGACGAGGTGGTCGGGTAGAAGGTCATCGCGCTGAACAGCAGGCGCCAGTCGTCGGTGGCCGGCTGCTCCGGCCAGGTGCCGCCCGGGACCAGGTCCATCTCGTTGCCCTCGGCATCTTTGAGGGTGAGTCCGTAGGCGCCGTACGGGTGCTGGCCGAAGCTTGTCCTGAACGCCTCCACCGCCTCCGCGACCCGGACGATGTCGACGTGGATCCGGTTGCGCAGCAGCCGCGGGGGTTCCTGCGGATGGAACGAGATCGCGGGCTCCCGGCGCAGTGGGTCCACCAGCCCGTCACCGGCTGCCTCGTACCCGAGTGCCCCTTGCCAGAACGACCGCACGGCCGGCGTGTCAACGGCATCGAAGCTCAACCGAACCACCTGCGGCGCGGCCGGATCCGCGGTCATCCCGAGCTCGCCGGCGGCCGCCTCGACAGCGGCAGCAAGGTCGGCCTCATCGATTCGCACCCGGACACCGGTGGGGCGGAGGTCCAGTTCGGGCAAGGATTTGCCATCCGTCAGTTCGGCGATGCGGGCGGCCAGCGCCGCGCTTGCGGTCAGGGACGGAGCGTCGTACCAGGCGATCATCGGCCCAGGTTAGGACTGTTCGCGGACGATCCCCGTCCGCAACCACTCGGTACTCCGGCGCAGCAGCTCGGCGTGTTCGGGGGACTCGTACGAGCGTTCGTCGTGGCCGAGGGCGCTGTAAACCACGCGGCCGCCGCCGTGCTCGCGGGCCCAGACCAACGGGTGGGTGACGCCTTCATGTTCGTGCACGTACAGCGGCTCGATCACAAGGTCGTCGACGAAGGCCAGGCCGGAGTAGCGCTCGTCCTCGACCCAGAAGTCGCCCAGGCCCGCCGCGATCGGGTGCTCGACCTCCGTGCGGTGCACCAGCGTGCGGTCCAGCGGCGGGTGGAAGGTTTTGCCGTGTTCCCAGATTGCGCCGACCGTCTGGTGCCAGGTCTGCAGGCCGGGGAAGGCGATGGTCGAGCTGTGGATAGCGAGTACGCCGCCGCCGCGCGCCAGGAAGCCGTCCAACAGCCGGCCGAACTGCTGATCCGCGGGGGACGGGCCGGTCCGGTTCGCGCTGGCGTTGACGACCAGGACGGCGGCATCGTCCAGCCGGGCGGCGAGTTCGTCCGGGCTGCCGACGCTGTGGACGGGACCGAAGTCGCGCAGCTCACCGGCCAGCCGCGCGCTGGTTTGCGGCAAGGGGTGCCACGGGTCGGCGTCCGGGCCGGTGCCGCTGTAGATGATCAGTTCGGTGGGCATGCCGACAGAACCAGCCATAGCTCTGGTGTTATTCCCCGGCAGAGCCGGAACCGGTCGGCGATCACGCTGTGTGACCGTCGGAGGGCGGTCGGCAGATGTTTCGTTGCAATGCCTCTCGTGCCGGTCACTTTCCGGTATCGAGGCTCTTGCGCCGTTCAAAGATGGGCGGAGTCGCACCTATAGTCTGCGGATGCGGCACCTGGGAAGGCGTGCCGGTGACTAACTTGTTCGACAAAGGAGACGTCCGGTGAAGAAGTACGTGCGGGGACTGGCGATCGTGAGCGTAGTGACGCTCGCCGTCGCTGCTTGTGGCAGCAAGCCGGTAGAGGACGCTGCCGGTGGGGGCGCCAACAAGGACTTCAAGGCCTGCATGGTCTCCGACTCGGGTGGGTTCGACGACAAGTCGTTCAACCAGACGTCGTACGAGGGCTTCTCGGCCGCCGTCAAGGCCAAGGGCCTGACCGAGCAGAAGGCCGAGTCGAAGTCGGACAACGACTACCCGACCAACATGACCGCGATGGTCTCCGCCGGCTGCAAGGTGATCATCGCCGTCGGCTTCAAGCTGGAGGACGCCACCGACAAGGCGGCCACCGCCAACCCGGGGATCAAGTTCGCGATCGTCGACTCGGCCCCGGCCAAGCCGATCGAGAACGTCAAGCCGCTGGGCTTCAACACCGCCCAGTCCAGCTTCCAGGCCGGCTACCTGGCCGCCGCGATGTCCAAGAGCGGCAAGGTCGGCACCTTCGGTGGCATCAAGATCCCGCCGGTGACCATCTTCATGGACGGTTTCGCCGAGGGCGTGCGCTACTACAACAAGCAGAAGTCGAAGAACGTGACGGTGCTCGGCTGGGACGACGCCAAGCAGGAGGGCCTGTTCACCGGCAGCTTCGAGGACAAGGCGAAGGGCCAGAACACCGGCCAGAACCTGATCACCCAGGGCGCCGACATCATCTTCCCGGTCGCCGGTCCGGCCGGTCTGGGCGGCCTGCAGGCGGCCAAGGCCAGCGCCGGCAAGGTGAACGCGATCTGGGTCGACACCGACGGCTGCGTCAGCGCCGCGGAGTACTGCTCGGTGCTGATCACCAGCGTCAAGAAGGGCATGGACGTCGCCGTCCAGGACGCGGTCACCTCGGTGGTCGACAACAAGTTCGACAACAAGCAGTTCATCGGCACGCTGGAGAACGGTGGCACCGGGCTGGCCCCGTTTCACGAGTTCGACTCCAAGGTGCCGGCCGAGCTGAAGACCGAGCTGGACCAGCTGAAGGCCGACATCATCGGCGGCAAGATCGTGCTCGAGTCCAAGGCGCAGCCGAAGGCCTCCTGAACCACCGCTGAGTCGCGTAGTACGGTGCGAGCCAGGAAGAACGGCCTCCTCACGGGGGCCGCGCTTCCTGGCTCGCCGTCTGAAGGCTGATGTCCACGAAGGGGGCATGCCCGCATGCATCTAGAGCTCTCGGGGCTGACCAAGAGTTTCGGCTCCCTGGTCGCCAACGACCACATCGACCTGGCGATCGAGCCGGGGGAGATCCACTGCCTGCTCGGTGAGAACGGGGCCGGCAAGTCGACCCTGATGAACATGCTCTACGGGCTGTTGCAGCCCGACTCCGGCGAGATCCTGATCGACGGCGAGAAGGTCGCGATCACCTCGCCGAACGACGCGATCCGGCACGGGATCGGGATGGTGCACCAGCACTTCATGCTGGTGCCGGTCTTCACCGTCGCGGAGAACATCATGCTCGGCCGGGAGAACACCCACCCCGGCGGCGTGCTGGACCGCAAGAAGGCGAACCGGCTGGTCACCGAGCTGTCCGAGCGGTACGGCTTCGAGGTCGACCCCGAGGCGCTGGTCGAGAACATCCCGGTCGGCGTCCAGCAGCGGGTGGAGATCATCAAGGCGCTCACCAACGACGCCCGGGTGCTGATCCTGGACGAGCCGACCGCGGTGCTCACCCCGGCCGAGATCGACGAGCTGATCGCGGTGATGCGCCAGCTCAAGGAGAACGGCACCTCGATCGTCTTCATCACCCACAAACTCAAAGAGGTCAAGGCGATCGCGGACAGGATCACCGTGATCCGCCGCGGCAAGGTGGTCGGCACCGCCGAGCCGTCGGCCACCGAAGAGGAGCTGGCCGAGCTGATGGTCGGCCGGGCCGTCGACCTGGTGGTCGACAAGACCCCCGCCCGGCCCGGCGAGGCAGTACTGCGGATCGAGGGCCTGACCGTGATCGACGAGCGTGGGTTCACCGCCGTCGACGGGGTCGACCTGGAGGTCCGCGCGGGCGAGATCCTGGCCGTGGCCGGGGTCCAGGGCAACGGGCAGACCGAGCTGGCCGAGGCGCTGCTCGGGCTGACCCCGATCGCGGCCGGCCGGATCTCGCTGGCCGGGCAGGACCTGACCGGGGTCTCCACCCGGCAGCGGCTCGACGCCGGTATCGGGTACGTCCCCGAGGACCGCGGCCACGACGGTTTCGTCGGCCCGTTCAGCGTCGCCGAGAACCTGGTGCTCGACCTGTTCCGGCAGGCACCGTTCGGCAACGGGCTGAGGCTGAAGACCGACGAGATCGACCGGAACGCGGCCGCCCGGATCGAGGAGTTCGACATCCGCACCCAGGGCGCCGACCAGGCGGTCTCCTCGCTGTCGGGCGGTAACCAGCAGAAGGTGGTGCTGGCCCGTGAGCTGTCCCGGCCGCTGAAGCTGCTGGTCGCCTCGCAGCCCACCCGCGGAGTCGACGTCGGCTCGATCGAGTTCCTGCACACCCGGATCGTCGAGGAGCGCGACCAGGGCACCGCCGTACTGATCGTCTCCACCGAACTGGACGAGATCGCCGCGCTGTCCGACCGGGTCGCGGTGATGTACCGCGGCAAGGTGGTCGGCATCGTCGCGTCCGACACCCCCCGCGACGAGCTCGGGCTGATGATGGCCGGCGCCTCCCGGACCGAGGCGCACGAAGTCGCGATCGAGAACCCGACCACGTTGGGAACCATCTAGATGAGCAACGAAACCACCACCGTGCCGGCCGAGCCGCCGGCCGCCCCGGCCCCGGCGGGTGCACCGAAGCGGTCCGGCCTGCCCAGCTGGGCGGTCCAGGGCCTGGTGTCGCTGAGCGCGATCGTGCTGGCGTTGCTGGTCGGCGCCGTCCTGATCATCATCGGTGACGACCAAGTGAAGGCCGCGGTCTCGTACTTCGGCGCCGCGCCGGGTGACACCTTCTCGGCCGCGTTCAGCGCGGTCGGCAACGCGTACCAGGCGCTGGCCACCGGCGCGGTCGGCGGCATCACCCCGATCACCGAGTCGCTGACCGCGGCGACGCCGCTGATCTGCGGCGGCCTGGCCGTGTCGCTGGCGTTCCGGACCGGGCTGTTCAACATCGGCGCCCAGGGCCAGCTGATCATCGGCGCAATCCTGGCCGCCTGGGTCGGCTTCGCCTGGCACCTGCCGCCCGGCCTGCACCTGATCGTCGCGGTCCTGGCCGGCCTGCTCGGTGGCGCGCTGTGGGGCGGTATCGCCGGATTGCTGAAGGCCCGCACCGGCGCGCACGAGGTGATCGTCACGATCATGCTGAACTACGTCGCCATCTACCTGCTGCAGTGGTTGCTGACGACAACAACCTTCAAGCGGCCCGGTCGCGAGGACCCGATCAGCCCGATCGTGGACGCGAACGCGCAGTACCCGCAGTTCGGCAGCACCCGGTTGCACATCGGCTTCTTCCTCGCCCTGGCCGCTGCCGTCTTCGTCTGGTGGCTGCTGAACCGCTCGACCGTCGGCTTCGAGCTGCGGGCCGTGGGCGCCAACGCCGACGCGTCCCGGACCGCCGGAATGTCGGTCGGCCGCGCGTACTTCATCGCGATGCTGGTGGCCGGCGCGCTGGCCGGCCTGGCGGGTTCCCAGCAAGTGCTCGGCACCGATCTGCCGCTGACCGACGGCGTCGCCGCGGAGGTCGGGTTCGACTCGATCACCGTCGCGCTGCTCGGCCGCGGTACGCCGCTCGGCACCGTGCTGGCCGGTCTGCTCTTCGGCGCCCTGAACGCGGGTGGCCTGCAGATGCAGTTGCAGACCCAGACACCGCTGACGCTGACCACCGTGCTGCAGGCCGTGATCGTGCTGTTCGTGGCCGCCCCCGCCCTGGTGCGCTCGGTCTTCCGCTTCCTGCCGAAGGACCGCGGTACCGGTGCCGTCCTCGCGAAAGGCTGGAACGGATGAGCGAGTCGACCAAGACCGCGGATACTCCGCCGACTCCGGCCGGTGCATCGGCACCGGTGGCGATCGAGGGCCCGGCCGAGCGGACCCGCCGGCTGCGCGTCGGTGGCCTGATGGTGGTCTTCGCGCTGATCGGGCTGGCCCTGGCGATCGCCACCAACGGTGGCAAGGCGACCTTCCAGCTGGTCTCCGGCGACCTGGAGAACAACCTGGTCGGCGTACCGGCCCAGCCGGTCGCCATTCTGCTGGGCGCGCTCGGACTGGTGGCTGCCGTCGCCTACGTGCTGCGCCGGGTGCCGCAGAAGTACGCGGGCTGGCTGGCCGCGGTGCTGGGTGTCTGCTTCATCGGCGCCTTTCTGTGCTGGGCGGCGGCGGGCAAGGTCTTCCCGCTGGCCAACCAGTTCCAGGGCACGCTGAACTTCGCCACTCCGCTGATCCTCGGCGCGCTGGCCGGCGTCCTGTGTGAGCGAGCGGGAGTCATCAACATCGCGATCGAGGGCCAGTTCCTGGTCGGCGCGTTCACGGCGGCGGTCGTCGCCAGCACCACGGGCAGCGCGGTGGCGGCGCTGATCGCCGCGGCTCTGACGGGCGTGCTGATGGCCTCGCTGCTGGCCGTGTTCTCGATCAAGTACCTGGTGAACCAGGTGGTCCTCGGTGTCGTGCTGGTGGTCTTCGCCTCCGGCATCACCGGCTACCTGTTCGACCAGTTCCTGCAGGCCGACGCCGCGAACCTGAACACGCCCGACGTGCTGGCGGCGGTGAAGATCCCGTTGCTGGCCGACATCCCGTTCTTCGGGCCGATCCTGTTCCAGCAGACCGTCCTGGTCTACCTGACCTACATCGCGGTCGCGGTGGTCACCTTCGTGCTGTTCCAGACCCGTTGGGGCCTGCGGGTCCGCGCGGTCGGCGAGCACCCGAAGGCGGCCGACACGGTCGGCATCAAGGTCAAGCGGGTCCGGTACTCCGCCGTGCTGTGGGCGGGTGTGCTGGCCGGCCTCGGCGGCGCCTTCTTCACCGTCGGGTACGCCGGTTCGTTCAGCAAGGACATGACCGCGGGCAACGGCTTCATCGCGCTGGCCGCCCTGATCATGGGCCGCTGGCACCCGATCGGCGCGATGGTGGCGGCGCTGTTCTTCGGCTTCGCCACCCAGTTGCAGTCCCAGCTGCAGATCATCCAGACCCCGATCCCCGGCGAACTGTTGCTGATGGCCCCTTATCTGGCGACCATCATCGCGGTGGCCGGTCTGGTCGGCCGGGTGCGCGCTCCGAAGGCGGACGGTGAGCCCTACGTCACCGAATGAGCAGGACATCGACTGGCCCGTACTGCGGCAAGCCGCCGTGCGGGCCATGCGCCGGGCCTACGCGCCGTACTCCGGATATCCGGTAGGCGCGGCAGCACTGGTGGACGACGGCCGGATCGTGGCCGGCTGCAACGTGGAGAACGCGTCGTACGGGCTGACGTTGTGTGCGGAGTGCGGGCTGGTGTCCGAGCTGCATGCCAGTGGCGGTGGCCGGCTGGTCGCCTTCACCTGCGTGGATCACGACGAGCAACTGCTGACGCCCTGCGGCCGCTGCCGGCAACTGCTGCACGAGCACGGCGGCCCGAACCTGCTGCTCGAGTCCGCCACCGGCAGCCGTCCGTTGCGCGAGCTGCTGCCCGAGGCGTTCGGGCCCGAGAACCTGGAGGATTGAGTGAGCTTCGACGCGGTAGACGTCATCCGCACCAAGCGGGACAAGGGTGAGCTGAGCGACGGTCAGATCGACTGGGTGATCGACGCCTACACCAAGGGCGCGGTCGCCGACGAGCAGATGTCCTCACTGGCGATGGCGATCCTGCTGAACGGGATGAACCGGCGCGAGATCGCTCGCTGGACCGCGGCGATGATCGCCTCCGGTGAGCGGATGGACTTCGCCGAGCTGTCCCGGCCGACCGCCGACAAGCACTCCACGGGTGGCGTCGGCGACAAGATCACGTTGCCGTTGGCCCCTTTGGTGGCGGCGTGCGGGGTCGCCGTACCGCAGCTGTCGGGGCGCGGCCTCGGCCACACCGGCGGGACGCTGGACAAGCTCGAGTCGATCCCCGGCTGGCGGGCGGCGCTGTCGAACGACGAGCTGATGCGGCAGCTCGAAGAGGTCGGCGCGGTGATCTGTGCGGCCGGTGACGGCCTCGCGCCGGCCGACAAGAAGCTCTACGCGCTGCGGGACGTGACCGGCACGGTGGAGGCGATCCCGTTGATCGCCAGCTCGATCATGAGCAAGAAGATCGCCGAGGGCACCGGCGCGCTGGTGCTGGACGTGAAGGTCGGCACCGGCGCCTTCATGAAGGACCTGGCCGACGCGCGCGAGCTGGCCTCGACGATGGTTGCTCTGGGCACTGATGCCGGGGTGAAGACCGTCGCGCTGCTGACCGACATGTCGACGCCGCTCGGCCTGACCGCCGGAAACGCCTTGGAGGTCAGGGAATCCGTCGAGGTGCTGGCCGGTGGCGGTCCGGCTGACGTGGTCGAACTGACTGTCGCGCTGGCCGTGGAAATGCTGGCCGCGGCCGGCGTCACGGACATCGATCCGGCCGAGAAGCTTCGCGACGGTACGGCCATGGACGCCTGGCGGCGGATGATCTCCGCCCAGGGTGGCGACCCCGATGCCGAGCTTCCGGTCGCTCCCGAACAGCACGTCGTGAAGGCCGCCTCGTCCGGCGTTCTCTCGACCCTCGACGCCCTGGCCGTCGGTGTCGCCGCCTGGCGTCTCGGCGCCGGCCGGGCCCGCAAGGAGGATCCGGTCTCCCCGGTCGCGGGAGTCGAACTGCACGCCAAGCCCGGCGACCAGGTGACGGAGGGCCAGCCGCTGCTCACCCTGCACGCGGACGACGCCTCGCGCTTCGACCGCGCGCTGGAGTCGCTGACCGACGCCATCGCGATCTCCGACTCCTACACGCCGACGCCCTTGGTGATCGACCGCATCACGGCCTGATCGCGGAGTACGGCGAGCCACCCGAGCCTGGGTGGCGTTCGCGCGACCGTCAGCCGGACTTGGTGGTCAGGCGGGCTTGTTGCAGGCGAAGGATCGTGGTGGCCAACCGGATGTCGGGGACCGGGGCGTTCTCCAGCGTGCCGGTCTGCGTAACGGTGACCTCGGCAACCATCGTGCCGACGGTGATGCTCGCCTCGGCGACCGCCTCGATCCGACCGGTGACGCCGACAACCTCGGTACGAGCGTCGGTGAGGGCTTCGGGCAGACCCGGTACGGCGAACGCCTTGGAGTGCTCCGTCTGGCTCCAGAAACCCTTCTGCAGGTCGAGTGCCTTGGGCTTCGAGGCGGTCTTGAAGAGTTGCACGGTCACGCGCTTGCGACGGTCGGGGCTGACCCGGAAGGTCTGGTAACCCTCCTTGCAGCCCGCGTTCAGCAACAGTGCAAGGTCCTTGGCGGGGGCAGCGGACAAGGTGTCGACGAAGGCCTGGCGGGTGAACGGTCCGGTCGCCTGGGTCGGATCACCGGCAACGCCCCTCAGGAACCCTCCCGGTACGGCGGCCAGCCCAGCCAGCCCGCTGGTGGCAGCCGGGGCCGCAGCGGGCAACTCGGCGGGAGCGCTTGCGCTGATCGGGGCCGTGGCGGCACCTGCGTCGCTCCCGCAGCCGGTCAGTGCCGCCAGCCCGGCGAACACCACGGCGGCAACACCCGGCGCGACTCGCCTCACGATTCCTCCGCAGTGTCTGGTGGGCTACCGGGGCAGCCCACCAGACGAAGATGAACGTCAGGCAAAGAGTTTCGCCGGGTCGTTGATCAGTAGCGGGTGCTGATGGTGACGCCGCTGCAGGCGGCCGCGCCGTACAGGCTGATGTAGTTGTAGCCCGCGGGCGGGTTGGTGACGGTGACCGATTCGGTGTTGCCGGCAGCGGTCGACCGCTGGTTGTAGGCGGTGGTGGTGGCCCAGGTGCTCTTGTTGAAGTACAGGTCGCAGTTGCCGGTCCCGCCGGCGGTCGTGATCTTCAGCTGGGCTGTGCCGGCCGGCACCTGGATGAAGAGGTAGTCGTAGTTGCCGGTGGTCGCGCCTCTGTTGCTGCGTTGGCAGTTCTTGGCCAGGACGCGGCGGTCGGACGCGCTGCACTCCGGCAGGCTCGTTCCGCCGTCGCTCCCACAGTTGCCGGCCGCGCAGGCGGACAGCCAGCTGTACCAGTCGGCGTCGTACCGGTTGCCGATCGTGGATCGAAGGTGGCTCGCGGCGGCGTTCCAGTTGCCTGATCGGTAGTGGTTGAGGACGGTGGTCATGTCGCCGCGGTGCGACTGGAGCATGTAGCGCACGGCCAGGTAGCCCCAGCGGTAGACGCGGGTGGTGTCGTGGCTGTAGGTGGTGCCGAAGAGCGTGCTGAGCGCGTAGGTACGGCGAGCTGCTTCGGTGATCGCGGCGGTGTAGGTCTCGTTGCGGTAGGAGTACGACACGTACTCGGCGAAGCCCTCGATCCACCAGATGGTCGGGGTGGAGACGTTCGCGCCGAAGTCGCCGTACATGTTGAAGCGGCCGTCGAGGTAGTGGGTGTACTCGTGGTTGAGGTTCCAGATCGCGAACGCCGGGCGCAGCCACTCGGCCTCGTAGGCGATGAACCGAGCCTGGTTGCCGGTGGCAGACGGATCTCCTTCCAGGTACATGCCACCGTTGTTGGTGTCGATGCCCCACATCGCCCCGGCATAGGTCTGGTAGTCGGTGCTGGAGTTGTAGACCACCACCTCCAGGCTGGTGTTCCGGTCGTTCGCGACCGGACCGGAGTCAGCGACGATGCCGTGGAAATAGGCATCCTGGTTCGCCAGGCTGCTGCAGCTCGACGACAGCTGGCTCGCGGTCATCTCCTGGGCCCGGATGCGCAGGGTGGAGCTGCAGGTGTGGTTGATCGGCAGTACTTCGGCAGCCAGCCTGGCCTGCAAATTGCAGAGGTCGTAGTACGCGCAGTTGGCCTTGTCGTAGTAGTCGGTGATCTCGGCGACGCCGACCCACAGCGGCGCGGTCGGACCTGTCAGGGAGGTCTGCGCCAGGAGGGCCTTGACGAGCGGCCGCACCTTCGGTTGCAGTGCGGAGTACTGCAGGAACCGGCTGAGCTCGCGACCGGCGTTCGAGGTCAGGTAGCTCTGGTCGCCGGACAGCAGATCCTTGTGACTGGAGGCGAAACCGTACAGGGTGTCGATCACACTCGGATCGCGTTGCACCGCCGAGACGAACTCCGGCACCTGGTGACCGCGGAACAACACGGTGTAGACGTTGTTGACCGCGTTCACCATCCACCAGGACGTGTTGTACGAGTTGTCGTAGCTGGTCAGCATTCGCTTGACGACCGAGAGGTAGCGGGCGTTCTGGGCCGAGCTGTCGATCAGGGTGATCGCCTCGGAGAGGGTCTCTCCGTTGGCGTCGCTGACCTCGAAGGCGCGGGCGTTGGCGAAGAAGCTGTCGAGGCCGGACTGGATCGCAGTACGCAACGCTGGGCCGTAGGTGCCGACCGTGGCGGGGTCGTACCACTGCACGTAGTACCCGGCTCGCAGGTACAACGTCAGTTGCGCGGTACTGGTCGAGTTGTTGCCCGGGTAGCCGGCGCCGTTGTCCCGCAGGCCGTTGGCGACGCTGACCATCTGGGCCTCGCGGAAGGCGGCGCGCGCGTCCGACCCGGTGAGGGCGAACAGGGAGTTCACGCAGTCCGTGGTCGATGCCTTGATGTGGTCGACCAGAGCGCGGCCGGTCCGGCTGGTGAAGTCCGCGATGTTGCAGGCCGCCGCTGTGGCTTTGGTGGTCCTGGTGGTTCGCATCGAAGGCCGTGGTTCGGCGAGTGCCTGGTCGGGGAGGTCGTAGTCACGGCGTAGTTCCCGCTTCGAGGCGGGAAGTGGCTTGCGTTCGCTGGCCGGCAACTTGGCGTCGGTCACGTGGGTCGGATCGTCGCTCGCCGGTGAGGGCCCGGTGGGGCCGGATCCGGTGGGGATCGTGGTTCCGGGCCGGTTCACGTCGGTGGACGCTTGGCCTGGGCCGGCGGCGAGGGTGAGTCCGGTCAGGGCGATGACGGCGGCCAGGGAAAGTACCGAGGCCTGGCGCCGGAACAGCCGTAGTCGTTGGAGTCTTGGAGATGTCATCAGTTCGTCCTCCGGGGCGGGGGCACGCGAGCCGCGTGGCTACGGTGGGAGAGTGGCGGGGATCCGCGACGTTTCGGAGCGTTCCACGGTGAGCACTGCCACGGTCATCCCAACAGCGATAGCCTCATGTGATGGATCCGGAAATCCGCCATCTGCGGGCGATTTGCGCGATCGCCGAGGCCGGTAGCGTGACCAGGGCCGCCGCGCTGCTGGGGATCTCGCAACCAGCTCTGACCGGGCTCCTGCAGCGCTTCGAGCGATCGCTCGGCGGGCAGTTGTTCGAGCGCGGCCGGACCGGCGTCAGACCTACCGCCCTCGGTGAACGCGCGCTGCAACGCGCCCGGTTGGTACTGGCCGAGCTCGACTCGTTCGCCGGTGACCTGACGCTGTCGGCCGGGACGTCGCTGCGGTCGTTGCGGATGGGAACGGCACACATGGAGTGCGTCGGCACGATGGTCGAGCGGGTCCAGACGGCGCTGGACCCGATCGAGATCAGCGTCCAGATCGACGCGTCCGCGATCAGCCTCGCGCAGGCGCTGACCCATCACCGGTCGGATTTCGCGGTGATCGGGATGAACGACGACAGCGACGTACCGCTGGCGCCGGACGTTGCCCAGCGCACGGTTCTGCCCCGGCTGCCGTTCTTCATCGCGTTGTCGTCGAGCCACCCGCTGGCCGGCCGGCCGGAGATCGACCTGGCCGACCTCGCCGACGAGGCCTGGATCAGTCCACCCGGCGCCGACGACGGCTCGCTGGCCTCGCTCCGCGCCGCCTGCCGCCGGGCGGGCTACAGTCCCAAGGTCCGCTACGAGGCGCCCAGCGGCGGTGGCAGGCAACTCATCCAGACCGGCCGCGCCGTACAACTGGTCGAGCCCACGTCACTCGGAGCCACTGGCATGGCGATCCGGCGGCTGGCCGGCGATCCTCTCCGCGGCCGGCTCGTCCTCGCCTGGCGCCGGAGCCGGATCACCGACGACCAGGTCGAGACCACCTATCTCGCCATCGCCAGGGCCTACACCGATCATGCGCTCCGCAGCCCGACGTACGCTCCGTGGTGGGCGGCGCATCCGGAGGTGCACCCTCGGACCAGCTGAGGCTGGGTGAGGCCCGGCTGGTGGATTCTGCTGGGTGCTGGGTGCTGGGTGCTGGGTGCGGGCTGCTGCGTGCTGGTGCGGCAAGCCTGTGATGTCGCCCAGGGTTCGTGGCGCTGCGCGCCACCTCACTCCGCCCGGATGCTGACGCGGCCAACCCTGCGATGGGGATCCGCTTGAACCCGACCTGCGGCGCCGGCTCGCCCGCCTCCGCTGACGGGTGTGGCCTCGCCTTTTCGAGCCGGGGGCAGGCGTAGTACGGGACGGCGACGGTGGGGATCGTGGGGAAATCTGCGGGTAGGGAAGAATGCGGCGGGTGAGTGCTCGGGTGGTGTTGCTGGCGGGGCCTTCGGGGGCTGGGAAATCGCGGTTGGCGGAGACTGTGGGGCTGCCGGTGGTGCGGCTCGACGACTTCTATCGCGACGGGGATGACGAGGCGATGCCTCGCTCGCCGTTGGGGATCGTCGACTGGGACGATCCAGGATCCTGGGACGGCGAGCGGGCGGTGGCGGCGCTGGAGCTGCTGTGCGTCACCGGGGTCGCGGAAATGCCGATCTACGACATCTCGGCGGACGGAACCGTCGGGCATCGGCCTGTGCAGACAGGCGGGGCGGCGCTGGTGGTTGCCGAGGGCATCTTCGCCGACCAGATCGTCGGGGAGTTGCGGGAACGCGGGTTGCTGGCCGCCGGCATCTGTGTGCGGCATCACCGGATCGTCACCTTCGTACGCCGGTTCCAGCGCGACCTCCGCGAACATCGCAAGCCGCCCTTCACACTGCTGCGCCGAGGACTGCTGCTGCTGAAGGACGATCCCCGAGTGGTGAAGCGCTGCGTCGACGCCGGTTGCGAACCCCTGCACCCGAAAGCCGCCCGCCGCCGCATCACCACGCTCATCGCGGCCACCAAAGGCTGACCGTAGTCCCGAGCTCGTGGCGCTGCGCGCCACCTCGCTCCGCTGGAACGCTGGCGCGTCCAACCCCTGCGATGCGGATCAGCCAATTGCTCAGCTCAGCGCTGGGCCTAGGACGTGCAACGGTCGCCTGAGAAGTGCTCGTGGCGCTGCGCGCCACCTCGCTTCGCCCTGATGCTGACGTGACCGGATCCTGCGATACGAATCAGCCGACGTGCTTGGGGCCAGCGCTGACCGAAGGGTGCAACGGTCGTCCGCCCAGGGCTCGTGGCGCTGCGCGCCACCTCGCTTCCACCGGGATGCTGACGCGGCCAAGCCCGCGATGCAGATCAAACGGCATGCTCGGACCGGTGCTGCCGCTTCTTCGCCCCCGGTTGGTGGCGAAGCCCTGAGCCACTCCCACATCCGAGGAAAGGACCAACGACCGCCCGCTGAGGTCTCGTGGCGTTGGGCGCCACCTCCCTTCCGCCGAAATGTCAGTGCCGTCAAGCCTGCGATGTAGGCAATTGCGAAGGACGGCCTGTCTGCACGTGAACCGCCGCGGCTCTGCGCCGGGTTGTGTACCTACCGACAGGAAGTAGTAGGCGGTGGCATCACCAGGCACGCTCAGAGCAATGCGGCTGAGAGGAAGAAATGGCACTACTTCCTGTCGCTGTGTACGCAACCGGTTGATGAATGTCAGCGATCAGGCGGCTTGTCCATCTTGAGGTGATGTCAGCATCCAGGTGGAGACGAGGTGACGTGTAGCGCCACGAGCTGTTCAAGAGCCGAGGCGGGCTGCTTGGGTGAGGTCTGCGATACGTGGGCGGTTGTACCTACCGACAGGAAGTAGTAGCGGGCGGCATCACGCGGCACGCTCGATGCATCGCGGTTGGCGCGCGGGAACGGCACTACTTCCTGTCGCTGTGTACGCAACCGGTCGATAGCTGACGGCAACCAAGCGGTTCGTCCGCATCGAGGTGATGAGTGGCGTCAGCATCTAGGCGGAGACGAGGTGGCGCGTAGCGCCACGAGTTGTTGAGGCGGAGGTGGGCTGGTGGGTGGAGTCCGCGATAGGTGGGTCGGCTGTAGCCAGCACACGAGAGGTCTGCCGCAGTCGGCGGTCAGATGGCTGATGCACCTCGAAGGCTTAGCCGCGTCAGCGGCTGCGCGGAAGTGACGTGGGGCGTAGCGCCAGGAGTTGTTCTAGGCAGATGGGTTGGTGAGGTGTGCGGGGGCCGTTGTACCTACCGACAGGAAGTAGTCGCCGGCAGCATCGCGCGGCACGCTCGCAGTATTGCGGCCGGCATGCGGAAACGGTACTACTTCCTGTCGCTAGGTACGCAACCGATCGACAGCTGACGGCAACCAAGCGGCTCCTCCGCATCGAGGCGATGAGCGGCGTCAGCATCAGGGCGGAGCGAGGTGGCGCCCAGCGCCACGAGCTGTTCGAGAGGGAGAAAGGCGCAATCGCCTGCAGTGGAAGGCAGACGGCGCGATGGAGTGGGCGGTGGGCAACAACAGTTGGCGTGCGGGGAGACAGTCACAACCGCAGGGCGTCAGCCAGCATCGCGTGGTGCTTGGTGAACCACGCGTTCGTCCGGTCCGTCAGCAGGGATTCGCCTGCTACCCAGCGTTGGTGGAACCACGGGTGTCCGGATTCGGCGCCGCGGCGGACGTAGTCCATGCACCAGATGTGGTTGGCGGCAGCGGCGTCCACCAGGCGGTTGCGGTCGGGGTCCGAGAGGTCGTAGGCGTCGGCGAAGCGGCGGAGGCGGGCGAGGGACTGGCCTTGGCGCGGGTCGTGGATGTCGGCGTCGGGGCGCAGTGGTGCCCACAGGCGGACCGCGGCGGCGACGTCCCACAGGGCCGATCCGGGGCCGGCCAGGTCGAAGTCGATCAGGGCGACCGCCAACCCGTCGCGGAAGACGATGTTGTCGAGGTTCGGGTCGTTGTGCCCCACCAGGCCTTCGTCGTACGCCGCCGGCACCGGTTCGGCCCACGGGTGGCCGGCCGGCGCGAACGAGGCGACCGCCTCGTGGTACCGACGCAGCAAGTGAGCGACGCTCTCCAGTGCCGCGTCGCTCATCGACCAGGTGGGGTACGGCGCCTGCACGGTCTCGCCGGGCACGTAGGTGAGCACTTCGCGTCCCTGCGCATCCACCCCCAGGAAGCGGGGTACGGCTTCGAAGCCGATCTTCTCCAGGTGTTCCAGCAGGGCATGGACGGCAGGGCTGCTCGGCCGGAGCGGGCGGCGTACGGTCTGGCCGACCCGCACCACCAGCCCCCGGTTGGCGGTGCCGCCGAGCAGGCGGGTCTCGACCTCAGGCATCACCGCACAGTGTGGCGGCTGGACCGTCCGGAGGCCAGGGCGGTCGCCGGCGAACTCAGGGCCAACATGCTTCAGCTGCGGTGAACCCCGACGGCATGCTCAGATGAGCAACGATCCGCTCGACTGTTACCCGAACTCTTGACAGGCCGGGCCGTATTCGGTTCACTCAACGATGAGCAGTCCGCTGCTCATATGAGCACACCCGCCCGATCGCGAAGGAGCAGCCCGTGCTGGAACAGCGCAAACGCATCGGAGGTGTGGCGATCGCACTCCTGCTGGTGACCGGAGTGAGCAGCTGCGCCGGATGGGGTGGGGGTGCGGGAGGTGGTGGCGCCGACAGCATCAACGTGCTGATGGTGAACAACCCGCAGATGGTCGACCTGCAGAAGCTGACCGCGGAGAACTTCACCAAAGAGACCGGGATCAAGGTCAACTACACCGTCCTGCCGGAGAACGACGTCCGGGACAAGATCAGCCAGGAGTTCTCCAGCCAGGCCGGCCAGTACGACGTCGCCTCGCTGAGCAACTTCGAGATCCCGATCTACGCCAAGAGCAAGTGGATCGCGCCGCTGTCTGACTACATCGCCAAGGACCAGACCTTCAATCAGGACGACATCCTGAAGTCGATGACCGAGTCGCTGTCCGGCGAGGACGGCAAGGTGTACGGCGAACCGTTCTACGGCGAGTCGTCGTTCCTGATGTACCGCAAGGACATCCTGCAGGCCAAGGGCGTCGAGATGCCGGCCAAGCCGACCTGGCAGCAGGTCGCCGACATCGCGGCCAAGGTGGACAACGCCCAGCCCGGGATGCGCGGCATCTGCCTGCGCGGCCAGCCGGGCTGGGGCCAGCTGTTCGCCCCGCTGACCACGGTGGTGAACACCTTCGGCGGCACCTGGTTCACCGAGGACTGGCAGGCCAAGGTCGACTCCCCGGAGTTCACCGAGGCGACCAAGTTCTACGTCGACCTGGTTCGCAACCACGGTGAGCTCGGCGCGCCGCAGGCCGGCTTCACCGAGTGCCTGAACAACGTTGTCCAGAGCAACGTAGCGATGTGGTACGACGCCACTTCGGCCGCCGGTTCACTGGAAGCGCCGAACTCACCCGTCAAGGGCAAGATGGGCTACGCCCCCGCGCCGGTCGTCAAGACCGACAGCTCCGGCTGGCTGTACGCCTGGTCGTGGAGCATCCAGGAGGCGAGCAAGAAGAAGGACAACGCCTGGAAGTTCATCTCCTGGGCCTCCAGCAAGCAGTACGAGGAGCTGGTCGGCAAGGAGCTCGGCTGGTCCCGCGTCCCGGCCGGCAAGCGGGCCTCGACGTACGAGAACCCCGAGTACCGCAAGGAGGCTTCGGCGTTCGCGGATCCGACCAGGCAGGCGATCGAGGCCGCCGACCCGCGCAACCCCGGCGTCCAGCCGCGACCGGCGATCGGGATCCAGTTCGTCGACATCCCCGAGTTCCCCGATCTCGGCACCCAGGTCAGCCAGGACGTCAGTTCGGCGATCGCCGGCCGGATGAGCGTCGAGGAGGCCCTGAAACGCGGGCAGGAACTCGCCGACGACGTGGCCGAGCGCTATCGCGCCAGAGAAGCGAAGTGAGGCTGACATGAGTGTCGACACCGAGGTGCGTCCCGGCCGTCATGCGGCCACTCCGCCCAACCAGCCGGGCACGATGCTGCGCCGTACCGGCGACTGGGCCCGGCGGGCGCCGCTGCTGCCCGCGCTGATCTTCATGATCGTGGTCACCCAGTTGCCGTTCGTGGTCACGATCATCACCTCCTTCATGGACTGGAACGCCTACTACCCCGACGAGCGCGGGTTCGCCGGGTTCGACAACTTCCGCCGGGTGCTGACCGACGCGAACACCCGGCAGGCGATCTGGGTGACCGTCCTGCTGACCGCGGGCGTGGTCCTGATCAGCCTGGTCCTCGGCCTGTGCATCGCGCTGCTGCTCGACCGGAAGTTCCGCGGTCGCGGCCTGGTCCGGACGATGATGATCACGCCGTTCCTGGTGGTGCCGGTCGCGGCCGCGCTGCTGTGGAAGCACGCGCTCTACAACCCGGAGTACGGGCTCTTCAACGGGGTGCTGACCTGGATCTTCGGCGAGAACGCGCCGCAGCCCGACTGGATCAGCAACCAGCCGCTGTGGTCGGTGATCTTCGCGCTGGTCTGGCAGTGGACGCCGTTCATGATGCTGATCATCCTGGCCGGCCTGCAGAGCCGCCCGCTCGACGTGATCGAGGCCGCCGGTATCGACGGCGCGAGCCAGTGGGACATCTTCCGCTACATGACGCTGCCGCACCTGCGCCAGTACCTCGAACTGAGCGCGCTGCTCGGCTCGATCTACGTCGTCCAGAACTTCGACGCCGTCTTCACCATCACCTCCGGCGGACTCGGTACGGCGAACCTGCCGTACTCGATCTACCAGACCTTCTACACCGCCCACGACTACGGCCGGGCCTCGGCCGCCGGGGTGATCGTCGTGATCGGCACCATCGCGATCGCGACCTTCGCGCTCCGTTCGGTGTCCACCCTGTTCAAGGAGGAGGGCCGATGAGCGGCCAAGTGACGACTGTGACCGGCCGGAAGAACCGTGGCGGCGGGATGGCGCTCAGCGCGCTGGCCTGGATCGTCGGCGTGATGTTCGTGCTGCCGGTGCTGTGGATGGCGCTCACCTCGTTCCACGCTGAGGAGGACGCGGCGAAGAACCCGCCCGCCCTGACCGCGCCGCTGACCCTGGACGGCTTCCGGTCGTTCTTCGACACCGGCCCCTGGCCGTCGATCGCGAACTCCCTCACCGCGAGCATCCTGTCCACGATCCTGGTGATCCTGCTGGCGTTCCCGGCGGCGTACGCGCTGTCGATCAAGCCGGTGAAGAAGTGGACCGACGTGATGTTCTTCTTCCTCTCCACCAAGATGCTGCCGGTGGTCGCGGGCCTGCTGCCGATCTACCTGTTCGCCCAGTTCGCCGGGCTGCTGGACAACATCTGGCTGCTGATCGTGCTCTACACCTCGATGAACCTGCCGATCGCGGTCTGGATGCTGCGCAGCTTCCTGGCCGAGGTGCCGGTGGAGATCCTCGAAGCGGCGTCGGTCGACGGGGCCGGCCTGTTCCGGACCCTGCGGTCGGTGGTGGCGCCGGTCGTGATGCCGGGGATCGCGAGCGCCTCGCTGATCTGCTTCATCTTCAGCTGGAACGAACTGCTCTTCGCCCGGGTGCTGACCGGTACCGTGGCGCAGACCGCGCCGGTGTTCCTGACCGGGTTCGTCACCAGCCAGGGCCTGTTCCTCGCGAAGGTGTGCGCCGCGTCCCTGGTGGTGTCGCTGCCCGTGCTGATCGCCGGTTTCGCGGCCCAGGACAAGCTCGTCCAGGGTCTGTCGCTCGGGGCGGTCAAGTGACGACGTCCCCTCCAGGAGGCAAGGTGCAGCAGCTCGATCAGGCCGGTCTCGGATCGCTCGGCGAGCAGGTCGGCGTACCGGCGTACGACCGTACGGCGGTCCGCCCGGGCATCGTGCACTTCGGTGTCGGCGGCTTCCACCGCGCGCACCAGGCGATGTACCTCGACCAGCTGATGAACGACGGCAAGGCGCTCGACTGGGGCATCGTCGGCGTCGGCGTCCTGCCGCACGACCGGCGGATGGCCGAGGTGCTGGCCGCGCAGGACCACCTGTACACGTTGGTGGTCAAGCATCCCGACGGGACGCTGGAGCCACGGGTGATCGGCTCGATCGTCGGCTACCTGTTCGCGCCGGACGACCCGGAGGCGGTACTGGCCCGGCTGACCGATCCGGAGACCAGGATCGTCTCGCTGACCATCACCGAGGGTGGGTACCACGTCAACCAGGTGACCGGCGAGCTGGACGCGTCCGATCCCGGCCTGGCCGCGGACCTGGAGCCGGGCGCGCTGCCGGGGAGCGCGTTCGGTTTCATCGTCGAGGCGCTGGCCCGGCGGCGGGCCGCCGGGGTCGCGCCGTTCACGGTGATGTCGTGCGACAACATCCCGGGCAACGGGCACGTCGCGCGCAAGATGTTCGCGGCCTTCGCCCGGTTGAAGGATCCGGAGATCGCGGACTTCCTGGAGAGCGAGGTGCGCTTCCCCAACTGCATGGTCGACCGGATCACGCCGGTCACCGCGGACGCCGATCGCGAGGCGCTGGCGGAGCGGTTCGGCGTACAGGACGGCTGGCCGGTGGTCTGCGAGCCGTTCACCCAGTGGGTGCTGGAGGACGACTTCGGCGGTGACCGGCCGCCGTTCGAGGACGCCGGGGTGCAGCTGGTCGAGGACGTCGAGCCGTACGAGCTGATGAAACTGCGGCTGCTCAACGCGAGCCACCAAGCCCTTTGTTACCTGGGATATCTGTCCGGCTACCGGTACGCGCACGAGGTCTGTCAGGACAAGCTGTTCGTCGACTTCCTCCTCGGCTACATGGACACCGAAGGTACGCCGACGCTGCCGCCGGTGCCGGGCGTCGACCTCGACGAGTACAAGCATCAGCTGATCGAGCGGTTCGCGAACCCCGAGGTCCGCGACACCCTGGCCCGCCTCTGCGCGGAGAGCTCCGACCGGATCCCGAAGTGGCTGGTTCCGGTGGTCCGCGAACAGCTCGCGGCCGATCGCGGGATCGAGCACGCCGCACTCGTCATCGCCGCCTGGGCCCGGTACGCCGAGGGCGTGGACGAGCAGGGTGAGCCGATCGAGGTGGTGGACCGCTTGCGCGACCGGCTGGTCGAGCGGGCCCAGCACAATCGCGACCGGCCGTTGCTCTTCGTGTCCGACCGGGATCTGTTCGGTGACCTGGTCGACGACGAGCGGTTCGTGCGGGCCTACACCTCGGCGCTGACCTCGTTGCACGAGCGTGGAGCCCGGGCGACGCTGGAGGCGCGCACCGGCTGACCATCCTTTGGCGGCCGCTCGCGGCAGGAGGCCCGAACCGTTACGGTGCGGGGGAATCACGGAGAAGGATTGGTGGCGGGGTGAGCGTGAACAGCCGGGAACAGCTGCTCGGAGAGGGCGACCAGGACGACGAACTGCTGGCCGAGGTCGCCCGTCGCTACTACCTCGACAACACCTCCAAGGTCGAGATCGCCAAGCAGTTGGAGCTGAGCCGGTTCAAGGTCGCCCGGCTGCTCGAGGACGCCCGCAGCCGCGGCATCGTGCAGATCCAGATCAAGAACCCGAGCCCGATCGACCGGGGGCTGTCCGAGCAGCTCGCGACCGCGCTCGGGGTACCGCGCTGCGTCGTCACCCACACCTCCGGATCGCCCGAGCAGGTCCGTGACCAGGTGGCCGAGGCGGCGGCCCGGACGGTCGCTCCGCTGGTCCGCGACGGTGATCTGCTCGGCTTGACCTGGAGCCGCGCGGTCGACGCGATGGTCGACCATCTCGACGCGCTGCCGGCCTGCACGGTGATCCAGATGGCCGGTTCGCTGCACTCGCCCGCGGGCGGCGGCAGCACGATGGATCTCGCCCGCCGCGCCGCGGCCCTGGCCGGCGGTACGGCGCACGCAGTCCACGCGCCGCTCGTGGTGGACGACATCGCGGCGGTCACCGCGCTGCGCCGGCAGCCCGGCATCGCCGACACCCTGGCGCTCGCCGACGGGCTGGACATCTCGGTGGTGGCGATCGGCGCCTGGCGCGCGGGCTGCTCGACGGTCTGGGACGCGGTGTCGGAGGAGCTCCGGGACGAGGGCCTGGCCGGGGGAGCAATCGCCGAGGTCAGCGGACATCTGCTGGACCTGGACGGCAGACTGGTCGAGTCACCGTTGGAGCAGATGATCATCGCGGTGTCGGTCGACCAGTTGCGCCGTCCGGCGGAGCGGGTCGCACTGGCCGCGGGGACCCAGCGCGCCCCGGCGGTGATCGCCGCGGTCCGGGCCGGTCTGGTCAGCACCCTGGTGACGACGACCGACCTCGCCCGCGAAGTACTGCGGCACCAAGCTGTTTCAGAGAGGGAGCCAGATGACTGACCCGAGACTGGTCGCCGGTGTGGACTGTTCCACCCAGGCGACCAAGGTGGTCGTGTGCGACGCGAACACCGGGGAGGTACTGCGGGAAGGCCGCGCGCCGCATCCCGACGCCACCCAGGTGGACCCGGCCGAGTGGTGGAAGGCCTGGTCGATCGCGTCCGACGGTCTGCTCGACGGAGTCTCGGCGTTGTCGGTCGCCGGTCAGCAGCACGGCATGGTCCTGCTCGACGGCGCCGGCGCGGTCGTCCACCCGGCCGTGTTGTGGAACGACACCAGCTCGGCCGACGCGACCACCTCGCTGGTGTCCGAGCTGGGTGGCCCGGAGGCCTGGGCCGCGGCGATCGGTTCCGTGCCGGTGCCGAGTTTCACCGTCACCAAGCTGCGCTGGGTCCGCGGCGCTGCTCCCGACGCGGCTGAGCGGGCCGAAGCCGTCGCACTGCCGCACGACTGGCTGACGCACCGGCTTGCGGCCGACCGGTCCGGCATCTCCGACCTGACGACGGATCGGGGCGACGCCTCCGGTACCGGCTGGTGGTCGCCGACAACCAACGACTACCGCCCCGACCTTGTCGAGCTGGCCTTCGGTCGCTCGCTCCAGCTGCCTCGGGTGGCCGGACCGGCCGAGGTGGTCGGACAGACCGCTGCCGGCATTTCCCTTGCCGCAGGCACCGGCGACAACATGGCCGCCGCCCTCGGTCTGGACCTGCAGCCCGGCGATGTCGCCGTCTCCCTCGGAACCAGCGGTACTGCGTTCGCTCGATCCACCATGCCGACCACTGACCCGAGCGGTTTCGTCGCCGGCTTCGCGGACGCGACCGGCGACTACCTGCCCCTGGTCTGCACGCTGAACGCCGCACGGGTGCTGTCGGCAACTGCTCAGCTGCTCGGCATGGACCTCGCCGAACTGGACGAAGCCGCGCTGACCTCGCCCGGCAGCAACGGCCTCGTCATGCTCCCGTACCTCGACGGCGAACGCACCCCCGACCTACCGCACTCCACCGGCCTCATCTACGGCCTCACCCGCACCACAGCCCAGCCCGCCACGATGGCCCGCGCCGCCGTCGAAGGCATGCTCTGCGGCCTCGCCGACGCCGTCGACGCCCTCCGAGCCCAGGGCGTCCCGGTCAACCGGATCCTCCTGCTCGGCGGCGCAGCCCGCTCCCGCGCAGTACAGGCCCTCGCCCCGGCCCTCCTGGGCGCCCCCGTCGTCCTCCCCGAGCCAGCCGAGTACGTCGCCCTCGGCGCAGCTCGCCAAGCCGCCTGGGCAGCCACCGGCTCCATCCCGACCTGGGACGTAGCCATGAGCAAGCCCGAGTCCCAGGTGCTCACCGACGAGGCAGCCGGCGAAGTCCGGGAACGCTACGCCGCAGTACTCAACGGCACCCGCCCACTCCTCGGCAGCACGCGCTAGCAGCTACAACCTTCAGCTGGGCCGGGGGCCGAGGGGGTCTTCGGTGGGGGGTGTGGGGGAGCTGCGGGTGGTGTTGGTGAGGGAGCGTTCGGGGAGCCAGAGGACGAAGGTGGAGCCGATGCCTACCTCGGAGTGCAGGGACACCGAGCCGCCGTGGGACTCGACGATCTGGCGGACGATGGCGAGGCCCAGGCCAGCTCGGCGTTGACTGGTCGACGGGCCGCTGGAGGGGTCGGTGAGGGGGACCGTCGCCGGTGGCTGGCGCTGGCCGGAGCGGAAGAAGCGGTCGAAGACGCGGTCGGTGTCCTCGACCGCGATGCCCGGCCCTTCGTCGCGTACGGCGATCCAGGCCCAACCGTTGCGGCTCCCGACCGCCAGCACGAGTTCGCTGCCACCGCGGGCGAGCCGGACCGCGTTGGACAGCAGGTTGTCGACCGCCCGGCGCAGCGCCTGGCCGTCCCCGGCCGCGATCGGCCCGGGCGCGAGTCGCCGTACCAGTCGGAGCTCTCGATCGGCCGCAAGTAGCGCGTACTCCTCAGCCGCCTCACCCGCGATCGCGGCGAGGTCGACATCGGCATCCACGAACGCCGGGGACGACCGGCGAGCGGACGCCAGCAGGTCCTCGACCAGCCGGGTCATCCGCTGGATCGCGCGAGAGACGATCGCGGTCGCCTGGGCCCGATCCTCCGAGGGCGTGTCGTCATGAGCCAGTACGGCGTCGACGTTGGCCTGGATCACCGCCAGCGGATTGCGCAGCTCGTGGGACGCGTCGTCGACGAGCTGCCGCTGCGCGACGAAGGCCGCCTCCAGCCGCTCGAGCATGTCGTCCACGGTGTCGGCGAGATTGCGCAGCTCGTCCTTCGGCCCGTCCATCGCGATCCGGCGGGACAGGTCGGTCGCGGAGATGTCCTGCGCCGTCGCGGTGATCCGGCTGACCGGTTTCAGGGCGCGACCCGACAGCCACCAGCCGGTGCCGAGACTGAAGAGCAGCAGCACGCCCATCCCGGCCGTCGAGTAGGTCTTCAGCGTCTGCAGGGTCTGGTAGTTCACCGCCGACTGGATGCTGGACAGGTCCGCGGCCTGGATCGTGAACCCTTCCTTGACGTGCGGCTGGCCGTGCTTGTCGAGGTAGTACTTCTTCACCGTGATCGGGTCGATCGGCTTCGGATCGAGGTACGCCGACAGCGAGAAGTACAGCCCGCCCAGCACCAGCGCCGACAGCCCGATCAGGACCGCGGAGTAGGTCAGCGTCAGCCGGAAGCGGATCGTCTGGGTCCAGGCCGGCAGGTTGGGTTTCCTCATGCGTCACCCCTGAGCCGGTAGCCGCGCCCGATCACCGTTTCCAGCAAGGCTTCCTCGCCCGCCAGCGTGAGCTTGCGGCGCAGGGTGCCGACCGTCACGCGCACGCTCTGGGTGAACGGATCCGCGTTCTCGTCCCAGACGTGCTCCAGCAGTTCCTCGGCCGAGACGACATGACCGGGCCGCGACATCAGGTACCGCAGTACGCCGAACTCCTTCAGCGTCAGCGGCAACTCCCGGCCGGCTCTGGTCGCCAGGTGCCGCGCGCTGTCGAGCACGAGGTCGCCGACGTGCAGCTGCGTGGTCCCGTTCGTCACGTCGCGGCGCAGCAACGCGCGGATCCGGGCCAGCAGCTCGACCAGCGCGAACGGCTTGGTCAGATAGTCGTCCGCGCCCTCGTCGAGCCCGCGGACCCGGTCGGCGAGCGAGGCGCGCGCGGTCAGCATCAGCACCCGCAGCTCGCGCCCGGACGCCACCTCGATCTCGCCGCGCCGGACCGCGCGGCACAGGTCGAGACCGCTGGTGTCCGGCAGCGTGATGTCGAGGATCGCCAGGTCGTACGGCGTACTGGCGAGCTTCTCGACCGCCTCGGCCCCGGTCAGCGCCGCGTCCACGGCATAGCCGGCCCGGCCGAGTCCCGAGCGCAGCGCGCTGACCAGACCTTCCTCGTCCTCCACCACCAGTAATCGCACGAGTCCAAGGTAGCCGCGCGAAGGCGTGCACCGGGTCTGCCCTTTCGCCGGACTTTCGTTCTGCTTTCCGGTCGTTTTCGGGGTGGCCTGATGAATTGGTGCTCACCATCCGAACTCGAAGGAGTCAGCATGAATCTCCCCGGCAAACGCCTCCTGCTCGGTACTGCGATCGCCGTCGCCGCTCTCGGCGCCGGCGGGGTCGCGTACGCCGCCGGCAACGACCCGGCGCCCGAACAGGGCTATGTCACGGTGGAAGAAGGCTCGGCCACGTCCGGCCAGAGCACGCGGGACTGCCCGGAGAAGGACGGCTCCGGTGGTCAGCAGGGCGGCGCGGAGCAGGGCGCCCAGCCGTCCCAGCCGCAGGGTGAGCAGCAGCCCGACGTGGCGGGCAACGCATGACCGCAGTACTGGAGCGGGCGCTCTTCGAAGTGAAGCGGGTCGTCGTCGGGCAGGACCAGCTGGTCGAGCGGATGCTCGTCGGATTGCTTGCCCGCGGCCACTGTTTGCTGGAGGGCGTGCCCGGTGTCGCCAAGACGCTGGCGGTGCGGACGCTGGCGGAGGTGATCGGCGGCCGGTTCGCGCGGCTGCAGTTCACGCCTGACCTGGTGCCCGGCGACATCGTCGGTACCCGGATCTGGCGGCCGTCGGCGGAGGGGTTCGACACCGAGCTGGGCCCGATCTTCGCCAACCTGGTGCTCGCCGACGAGATCAACCGCGCACCGGCCAAGGTGCAGTCGGCGTTGCTGGAGGCAATGGCCGAGAACCAGGTCAGCATCGGCGGTGTCAGTTACCCGCTGCCGGAGCCGTTCCTGGTGCTCGCCACCCAGAACCCGATCGAGTCCGAGGGCGTCTACGCGTTGCCCGAGGCGCAGCGCGACCGGTTCCTGCTGAAGATCACCGTCGACTACCCGACCCCACTGGAGGAGTTGACGATCCTGCAGCGGATGAGCTCGCGCCGTCCGCATGCCAGCGGTGTGCTGACGCCGCAGATGGTGAGCGAGCTGCAGGAGGCCACCGAGGACGTGTTCGTGCACAACGCCGTGGCGGAGTACGTCGTCCGGCTGGTGCACGCGACACGCGAGCCGGCGCAGTACGGGATCGACGATCTCGGCGGCGTACTGGAGTTCGGGGTGAGCCCGCGGGCGACCCTCGGCCTGGTCGCGGCCGGTCGTGCGCTCGCCCTGCTGCGAGGCCGGGACTACGTGCTGCCGGCCGACGTGTACGACGTGGCGCACGACGTGATGGCGCACCGACTGGTGCTGACCTTCGACGCGCTGGCCGACGGGGTGGACCCGAGGGCCGTGGTGTCGCGGGTCCTGCACGCGATCGAGCAGCCGCACGTCGTACCGGCCGATCAGGCGCAGCAGGGGTCGGCGGCATGACAGGTCCCGACCTGCTGGCCGGACGGGAGCGCGCGCTCCGCTCGCTGGAACTCTCGGTGAAACGGAAGCTGGAAGGCTTCCTGCACGGCGAGATCACCGGCCTGCGGAGCGGCCCGGGCAGCGAACCGAACGAGGCCCGGCCGTACCAGGCCGGTCAGGACGACGTCCGCCGGATGGACTGGAACGTCACCGCGCGGTCGCTGGAGCCGCACGTCCGCGCGCCGCTGGCGGAGCGCGAGCTGGAGACCTGGGCGCTGGTCGACGCCTCGGCGAGCATGGACTTCGGTACGGCGTTGTCGGAGAAACGCGATCTCGCCGTCGCCATCGTCGGCGCGGTCGCCCTGCTCGCGGACCGTCCCGGCAACCGGCTCGGCGTTCGTGTTGCGTTAGGCAACGAAATTCGCCGGATCCCCGGCGTCAGTGGCTCGGCGGCTCTCCGTCGTACCCTGCGTACGTTGCTCTCGTTGCCCAGAGCAACTCCTGGTGAACATCCGGCGACGGACCTGGCACACGCCATCACCCGCCTGAACCGCGAACATCCACGGCCCGGTCTGCGCCTGGTCATCTCCGACTTCCACACCCCGCCCTGGCCCGACCCGGCCACCGCCGACCCGACCACCGCCGGCGGGTCCGGCGCCGGCTGGGCCGACTCCTTGCGACGCCTCGGCGCCCGGCACGAGGTCATCGCCGTCGAGATCCTCGATCCTCGCGAGCTCGAACTCCCCGAAGTCGGTCTGCTCACATTGGTGGACCCCGAGACCGGCCGCACCCGCGAAGTACAGACCAGCAGCAAACGCCTCAGGCAACGCTATGCCACCGCGATGCGAGAGCACCGCGAGCAGACAACGCAGGCGATCCACGCTTCCGGTGCCGCCCACCTGGTGCTCCGCACCGACACCGACTGGGTCCGCGACGTCGCCGCCTTCGCCACCGCCCGCAAACGCGCCAACACCCGCAGAACCCCGAGAGTGTCACGTGGTCGAAGTTCTTCGGCGCCTGCGGCGCTCAGGCACGCACCTCGCGGCTGAGCACCGCAGTCACTCGAACAACTTCAACCACGTGACACAAGGAGGACCGGTATCCGATGAAGTTCGAGCAACCCCTGTGGCTCTGGCTGCTGCTGATCGTCGCGGCTCTGGTCGTGGCCTATGTCTTCGCCCAACGCCGCCGCGGCCAGTACGCCGTCCGCTTCGCCACCCTTCCGATGCTGGAGAAGGTCGCCCCGAAGAGTCCCGGCTGGCGTCGGCACGCGCCGGCGTTCGCCTTCCTGGCGGCGCTCACCGTGCTGACGATCGCGATCGCCCGTCCTGTCACCGACGTGCGGGTACCGCGGGAGCGCGCCACCGTCGTCGTCGCGATGGACATCTCCAACTCGATGGCCGCCACCGACGTCGAACCGAACCGCTTCGAGGTCGCCAAGAGTGCCGCGACCGAGTTCGTCAACAGCCTGCCCGAGCAGTTCAACGTCGGGCTGGTCTCCTTCGCCCGCACCGCGAGCGTGGTGACGCCTCCCAGCACCGACCACCAGGCCACCGTGGATGCGATCAGCCGGCTCGCCCTGACCGACAGCACCGCGATCGGCGAGGCCGTCCTGACCAGCCTCGCCGCGGTCCGCACGCTGGACGCCGACGCGGCCACCGACCCGCCGCCGACCCGGATCGTGCTGCTGTCCGACGGTGGCAACACCTCGGGCCGGCCGATCGACGAAGCCGCCCAGGCGGCGACCGAGGCCGGCGTACCGGTCTCGACGATCGCCTACGGCACGCCGCAGGGAACGGTCACCATCGAAGGCCGGAACATCCCGGTCCCCGCCGATGCCGACTCGCTGCGCGGACTGGCCGAGGCGACCAACGGTTCCTTCTACTCCGCGGAGAGCGACGAGGAACTGCGCTCCGTCTACTCCGACCTCCAGTCGTCGATCGGCTGGACCACCGAGGAACGCGAGATCACCAACCTGGTGGCGGGTATCGCCCTGGCCGTCGCACTGCTGGCCGGCCTGGCCTCGCTCCTGTGGTTCTCGCGGCTGCCTTAAGTCCTTTGGAGCCTTCAGTGAGCCCTCATCTCGGTCATCCCTTCCGCGGGCCGCACTACCAGCCCGGTCCGCCACCCACCGCCCCACCTGCGCCCACCGGTCCACCTGTGGGCGCCCCGTTCACCGTCACCCCGGCGGCCGCTCCGCCGGCTCCCCCCTCTCCGGCCGCGGCACCTCGCGCCGGGGTGACGGCCCCAACCCCGGTACGCCGTACCGGCCGCGTCCTGGCCACGGGGATCGCGCTCTCCGTACTGGCGGGCGGTTTGGCCGGCGCGGTCACGGGAAACTGGGGTGACTCTCGGCCCGCGGTCAGTGCTCCCGTCGAGCTGCCCCAAGCCGCGGCGCCGTCGGCCGGTGCGCAGGAAGGCTCGATCGCGGCGGCCGCGGCGAGCGTGCTGCCGGGCGTCGTTTCGGTCCGGGCCGGGCGGGCGACCGGTTCGGGGTTCGCGATCGACCAGCAGGGGCACGTGGTCACCAACGCGCACGTGGTGGAAGGAGCGAGCAATGTGTCACTGGTCCTGTCCAACCGGCGCACCGTGGCCGCGCGCGTCGTCGGGGTCGACCCGGACAACGACCTCGCCGTCCTTCAGGTCAGCGGCGATGTCGAGGGACTGCGTGCGCTCACGCTCGGCCGGTCCTCGTCCCTCCGGGTGGGCGACCCGGTGCTGGCGGTCGGCTCACCGCTCGGACTGGAAGGAACGGTGACGGCCGGCATCGTCAGCGCCGTCGGCCGGCAGGCCCGGTTCGGCGACAACGGCAACCGCCAGACGGCGATCCAGACCGACGCCGCGATCAACCCGGGCAACTCCGGCGGCCCACTGGTGAACGCGGCCGGTCAGGTGGTCGGCGTCAACACCGCCATCGCCACCCTCGGTACGTCGTCGCGCTCCGGCAGCATCGGCATCGGCTTCGCCATCCCGGTCGACCGGATGACCACGATCGTCGAACGCCTGATCAACTGAACGGCGCGGCAGTCAGGGCGGCGTCAGGGAGAGTCGGTGAGCCGGCCGGAGATCGGTGCTGAGCCGGGTGTCTCGCCGTCGCTGTGCCGGAGTACCCAGTCGTCCAGATCCGCCGCCGCTTCTTCCGGTGCCTCAGGCAACGACCAGGCAACCGGCGCGACGGTGGTTCGCCTGCAGGTGAAGGCGTGGACGGCGGCGGCGTACCGCTCGGCGGCGGCCAGTACTTCGTGCGCCCGCGCGAGCAGTTCGTCGGGATCGTCCTCGAGCGTGACCGCCGTCCGCGCGGTCTCGGCCAACTGGCACGCCTCCCAGGCGACTGTCAGCCGGGCCAGGGATTCAGCGGCGATCATGACGCGATCACGAAGTAGCCGACGGTCATCGCGGCAGCCGACGTCACCACGATCGCGCGGAGTACGGAGGTGGAAAGCCTGCGCCCGATGGAGGCGCCGCCGTACCCGCCGATGATCGCGCCGCTGAGCATCACGAGTACCTTCGGCCATTCGGTGAGGACGTCCGAGGCGACCAGGAAGACGGCGCCCGCGGTGAGGTAGATCGCCGCCATCTGAGCCTGCCGCAGCGGGTTGAGGCGGCCGGGATCGACACTCGCGGCCACGCTCCAGAACGCGACCATCATCAGTCCGGAGGCGCCGCCGAAGTACCCGCCGTAGAGGGAGAGCAGCAGTTGGCCGGCCACGATCGCCGGCCGGCCGGCGACCCGCGTCCTGAGAGCGCTCGTGATCCGGCGGCCGAAGGCGAGCACGAAAGTGGCGAAGGCGAGCAGCCAGGGAACGACCGCGTCGAAGGACTCCGACGGCAGCAGGAGCAGCAGTCCCGCGCCGAGCGCCCCGCCGACGACGCTCGTCGTGGTCAGCGCGCGGATCGAGGTGCTCGGCAGCGGCCGGAGATCGTGCCGGTAGACCCAGAGGCTGGCCAGTCCGCCAGGTAGCAGCGCGACGGTCGTGGCCGCGTTCGCCGTGACCGCGGAGACGCCGATCGCCACCAGTGCAGGGAACGCGACGAAACTTCCGCCGCCTCCGACCGAGTTCAGCGCTCCGGCCGCGACTCCCGCGAGCAGGACGATCAGCAGCGCGGTCATCTCTAGAGCATCGGGGGATCGAGGTGGCAGCGCAATGCGTATTTGCCGCAGTCAGCCTCTGTCTCAGACGTAGGCTGGCCGTCATGCGCTACGACCTCGATGACCTCCGGCTCTTTGTCCAGGTCGTGGACCAAGGCTCGATCACGGCCGGGGCGGTCCAGATGCACCTGAGTCTGCCTTCGGCCAGTGCGCGGGTCAGAGCGCTCGAAGCGCACGCCGGAGTACCGCTCCTGATCCGCGAACGCAGGGGAGTGCGCCCAACCCCGGCCGGTACGACACTCGCCCGCCACGCCCGCGAAGTACTGGCGCAGACCACGCGCCTGGACAGCGCCGTCGCCAGCTACACCGCAGCCCGGTCGCGCCCGCTCGTCCTGGTCTCCGGCGGTTCTGCCATGCACCGGGTCGTCCCGGCCGCCTTGGCGTCGTTCCTCCGCGAGTACCCCGAACACGACGTCACCGTCTCGGAGCAACGCACGCCGCGTTCCCTGCGCCTGCTGTCGGAAGGCAAAGCCGACCTCGGCATCGTCCTGGACGACGACGAGACCCTCGGCACCACCCTCCGCACCGAACCCCTGGTCGACGACTCCCTGGTCGTCATCGGCCAGTCCGGCGGCCTGCTCACCGGCCGCCCCTCCATGCCGTACGCCGAGGTCGCCGAGCACCCCATGATCGGCCTCGACCTGGGCTCCACACTCCGCACCTGGATGGACCGGCGCCTCGGCCCGCACGCCCCCGCCCCGCGGTACCGCACCCTCGTCCCGACCCTGCACACCCTCATCACCCTCGCCACCGCGGGCGTAGGCCTCGCCATCGCCCCACTCCGCTCGGTGGACGGCAACCCGGCCCTCGACATCACCCGCCTGACCGATGCGTGGGCCACCCGAACCCACCTGCTCTGCTACGCCTCCGCAGGCATCACCCCGCCGGTCAAGGCCCTCGCCCACCACATCCGCCAGGCCGCCAACACCTGAAAGCCCGAATCTGCAGCTTGCTGCAATTTCGGTAACAGGCCGGCAGCGGCCCCGATGTAGCGAGCGCCGACCCGCTTGGCGACCGTCCCGTCGCCACAGCAGCCCAGGCCGGCGATTATTGGGGAGAGTCCTGTGTTCGTTCTCGATCGATCTCAACGTGCCCGGATCCAGAAATTTCCACGGGTGGTCGCCGCGGTGGTCTCACTGGCGTTGCTGGCCACGACGCTGGACACCTATCAACCCGCCGAGGCCGCGCCGGCGGAGGACCCGAAACCGGCCGCCCAGAAGGTGACCTCGCGTCCCGACGTGATCTCGGCCTCGGTGACCGCGCGAGCTCAGGGCTCCCGGGTCGAGGTCGAGTCGATGCGGACCGAGACGTCCACGACGTGGTCGAACCCTGACGGGACCATGACGACGGACGCCCACGCGGCACCGATCCGGTTCAAGACGGCCAAGGGCCGCTGGCAGTCGATCGACCTGACCCTGCAGAAGGCTGCCGACGGCACGGTCGCTCCCCGCGGCCACCAGCACGGCGTGCGCTTGGGCAAGCGCAACACCAGCACCGGCCAGGTCTTCGCGTCGGCGTCGTCCGGCGCCGGCCGCCAGGTCGAGTGGATCTCCCCCTGGAAGCTGCCCGAGCCCACCCTCAACGGCACCAAGGCGACGTACGCCGACGTGCAGCCGGGCGTCGACCTCGTCCTCGATGCCCGCCGCAACGGTTTCGAGAACGACTTCGTCGTCAAGCACCGTCCGGTGACCGCGCCGGTCTGGCGAATCCCGTTGCGTACAAAGGGTCTGACGCCCCGCGCGCTGGCCGATGGCACGATCGAGTTCGTCGATGCCAAGAACGTGGTCCACTCGACCATCCCGGTCGGCTACATGTGGGACTCGGGCGTCGCGGCCAATGGTGAGCCCGCGCACAAGACGACCGTCAAGGTCACCGTCGAGCAGGTCTCCCGCGGCAAGGCGACCCTGGTCGTCGCGCCCGACGCGAAGTGGATGCTCGACCCGGCCCGCTCCTACCCGGTGACCGTCGACCCGACGTACGTGACCGGTACGACGAAGGCGAACTTCGACACCTACGTCCGGTCCGGCGTCACGACCGACCTGTCGAGCTCCACCGACCTGCAGGTCGGCTACGACGGCTCGTTCTGGGCGCGCTCGTTCCTCAACTTCAGCACCGCTCCCTTCGCCGGCAAGGACATCCTGTCGGCCAACATCTCGCTGTGGCAGCACTCCTCGAGGTCGTGTACGCCGAGCGCCGTCGTCGCCCGTTCGGCGACACCGGCCACCACCGCCAGTCGATGGACGGCCCAGCCGGATCTCGGCGGCGTCTACGGCACGGTGTCCTCGGCCAAGGGCTTCTCCGGCTCCTGCCCGGGTGGCCGGATCTCCATCCCGATGACCGGTCTCGCGCAGGCCTGGTCGACCGCGTCGTACCCGACCGGAGGCCTGGCTCTCACCGCCGGCAACGAGCAGGACACCAACTCGTACAAGAAGTTCTACTCCACGGCGGGGATCGCCGATCCCTACATCACGCTGACCTGGAACCGCCCGCCGGCGAAGCCCGCAGTACCGACGTATGTGTCGGCCGTCGGCTACGCGCCGCCGAACGGCACCACGGCCCTCTACTCGCCGTACCTGAAGCCGTGGGTGTCCACGAAGGCGACCGATGCCGACGGCAACACCGTGAAGTACGTCTTCGAGTTCCACACCAGCCCTGAAGGACCGAGCAGCCTGAAGGCCACTTGCACCTCGGCCGTCTATCCGTCCGGCACCACCGCGGGCTGTACGCCGACCACCAACCTGCCGGAGAACACGGCGATCTACGTCAAGGCGAAGTCGAACGACGGCCGCAAGGACTCGGCCTGGTCCGGCTGGAGCCCGGTCCGGGTAGGCACCCTGCAACCGGCGGCGCCGACGATCTCCTGCCCGGCGCCGTACGGGATCAACTCCTGGCAGGACACCGCTCCGGCCAACGACATCGTCTGCACGATCACCGCGCCCGGCAGCGGTTTCTCCGCTCCCGGCTACGTCCGAGCCACGGTCGACGGCAAGCCGTACGTGTCCAACTTCTCGGGTGGCGCGGCCGGTCAGATCAAGATCAACCCGTCGAGCGACCCGGCGGTCGCCAAGACCACGGTGACGATCAAGAAGGGCACGCCGGGTCTGCACCGCATCTCGGTCCAGGCTGAGTCCCCGGCCGGCCGGTTGTCGGCCAGTACGTCGTACAGCTTCGGCTGGGGCGGTTCCTCGCTGGCCACCCCCACCGCCAGTCCGCGGATCACCACCACGAGCACGGTGAAGATCGATGCCTCCGGCCCGCCCCGCGGCCAGTCCGCCATGCCGACCGCGAAGGTG